>JAZQLH010000068.1:0-33336 GCA_045542555.1 Acetatifactor sp.
AACCTATTATCTGGAGACCGGTTATGGTATCCGTGCCAGCAAGGTAACCTATGACAGAAAGCATAGTGCCATTACTGAGTATGATTTCAGCAAGGTGGATTTGGACGCACTTTTGGACAATTTTGACTGGATTCACTTGAGTGGTATCACACCGGCTCTTGGCAAAAACTGTGAGAAGCTGATTATGGACTGTCTGGTAAAAGCGAAGGAAAAAGGCCTTACCGTAAGCTTTGACGGTAACTTCAGAAGTACCCTCTGGACATGGGAGGAGGCAAGAGATTTCTGTACCAAGTGTCTTCCTTATGTGGACGTGCTTCTGGGCATTGAGCCTTATCATTTGTGGAGAGATGAGAACGATCACAGCAAGGGTGACTGGAAGGACGGCGTTCCCATGCAGCCCACCTATGAGCAGCAGGATGAGATTTTCAAGGCTTTCGTGGAGCGTTATCCGAACCTTAAGTGCATTGCAAGACATGTGCGTTATGCTCACAGCGGTAGTGAGAATAGCTTGAAGGCTTATATGTGGTATGACGGACATACCTTTGAGAGTAAGCTCTTTACCTTCAATATTCTGGACCGTGTAGGTGGCGGCGATGCCTTTGCATCCGGTCTGATTTATGCAATTACCCATGATTATAAGCCAATGGATATGGTTAACTTCGCAGTGGCAAGCAGCGCACTTAAGCATACCATTCATGGTGATGCAAATATCACTGATGATGAGAAATCTATCCGTAATCTGATGAATATGAACTACGACATCAAAAGATAAATTAAGCTAGTAGAATTTTTAACCTCCCTGTGTTACACTTAAATGAGTACGCAGGGAGGTTTTTTATGGATACACAAAAGAATTTCACCATTACACTAGAGGATATTCAAAACAGTCCCAGAGGCAAAGTGGCCATGGATTTGTTTATGGAAGGATATAATTGCAGTCAGGCAGTGACGCTGGCTTTTTTGGATTTATTTGATATGGACAGGCAGATGCTTTTGCGCATGAGTTCGTCTTTTGGCGGCGGTATGGGACGTCTTAGGGAGGTCTGTGGAACGGTTTCCGGCATGTTTATTGTAATTGGTCTTTTATATGGCTATGATGACCCCAAGGCTTTTGAAGAAAAGGCTGCTCATTACGGCAGGATTCAGGAGCTTGCAAGACGCTTTAAGGAATGTCAGGGGAGCATTGTATGCAGAGAGATTTTAGGGCTTGAAAATAAGCCGGACAGTCCCGTTCCTGAGAAGCGTTCGGAGGAATATTACAAGAAGCGACCCTGTCCACAGCTTGCAGGAATGGCGGCTGTAATTCTGGAGCAATATCTGGCAGAGCTTAAGAAGGCAGAGGTTAAAACACAAGAATCATAGGCCCGCATGGGTGTAAACGGATACAAACTTAGTAAAAAAGAGTTCTCACCAAAGGAAATTAGTGGTAGAATAGTCATATTATTGATAGCAGAAATTTGAATTATGAAGGGATACAGAAGCAATGGCTGGATTCTTATCAAAGCTACTGAAACGTAGCGGTTTGGAGACAACATCTGATGATGTGACCGATGTTGCAAATGACATAGATTCTAACTTAAAACAAGAGCCAAAGGTTGTGCAGGAGGTAGTGGACAGTATAAAAAATGATACTCCGACAGAGCCTGCTAAGGTAAAGGTACCCCTTCGGACGGACGGATATGTGACAATACAGTCTCCCGGCAGAGTGGGGCTTCCTGTGCGAACGGCACAGTTTGAGTATGAGTTTACGGAGCAGGACGCTGTGAAGTTGTTGGCCTGTGTTGCAGTACCTGTGGACAAGATTTTGGTTCCGCCCACAGTTAAAGAGAAAAATGTTACCATCATAGGAGCAGGCTGTTTTACACAGGTGATAGCAGAACGTATTACTTGTCCGGATTGCTTAGAAGTGATTGAAGATCAGGCCTTTGAGAGAGCTTCCATCAAAAATATTGGATTTAAAGAGGGGTTAAAGGCCATTGGAGCTGCGGCGTTTTATAATGTGACTTCCTTGGAGCAGGTCTTTATTCCCAATACGGTAACACGTATCGGCAAAAGAGCTTTTACCGGTTCAAGCATAACCAAGCTGAATATTCCCAAGAGCATTACAGAAGTGCCGGAAGAATGCTTTAAACTAAGCAGAATAAAGGAGGTTACTATTCCGGGCAATGTAAAAACCATTGGTCCCGGTGCGTTTGCTAACTGTCAGGAATTGCGACATGTTATTATTGAAGAGGGTGTTGTATCCATCGGTCCGAATGCTTTTTCCAATTGTCCGAGATTATCAGTTGTTGACATACCGAAATCTGTAACCGGTTTCGGCATTGATATTTTCTTGGAATCAGACAGTGTGACTTTGCGGATAGACCCGGAAAGTCCGGCCATGCAATATGTTAAGGATAATAATCTGATAGGTAAATGTGTGCCTAAGAATTAATAAAATATGTCTTAAGCCTCCTGTTTTGTGCATATACTAATACTATATGCGAAAACAGGAGGTGTTTTTTATGTTTTATTTGGAAATTGAAAAGGTGGTTGGCAGGGAAATCCTTGACTCCCGTGGTAATCCGACCGTGGAAGCAGAGGTACATTTAAAAGACGGAACCATTGGTCGTGGTTGTGCCCCCAGTGGTGCATCCACAGGAGAGTTTGAGGCTCTGGAGCTTCGTGATGGTGACAAGTCCCGCTATCTTGGCAAGGGTGTCAGCAAAGCGGTAGAGAACATCAATACCATTATTAATGAAACACTTATTGGAATGGATGCTTCTGATATTTATGCCGTGGATGAAGCTATGATTCAGGCAGATGGTACAAAGGACAAGTCAAAGCTTGGAGCCAATGCCATTCTGGCGGTATCTATCGCCTGTGCAAGAGCAGCGGCTGGTGCATTGGATATTCCGTTATATCGATTCCTGGGTGGTGTAAACGGTAATCGTCTGCCTGTGCCCATGATGAATATTATCAATGGTGGTGTCCATGCAGCGTCCTCTGGATTGGATGTACAGGAGTTTATGATTATGCCTGTGGGTGCCTGCTGTTTTAAGGAGGCTCTGCGTCAGTGTGCAGAGGTGTTTCATGCTTT
This sequence comes from Acetatifactor sp., assembly GCA_045542555.1. GTDB lineage: Bacteria > Bacillota > Clostridia > Lachnospirales > Lachnospiraceae > Acetatifactor. The sequence continues at coordinate 3,080 of JAZQLH010000068.1, forward strand.
GGCAGCTATTTTAAAGGAACGCGGACTTGCTACTTCGGTGGGCGATGAAGGTGGTTTTGCACCTGCACTTTCTTCGGATGAGGAAGCTATAGAGACCATACTCGAGGCGGTAAAAAAAGCCGGCTATGAGCCGGGAAAAGATTTTCGCATTGCCATGGATGCAGCAGCGTCTGAATGGAAGAGCGGTACAAAGGGTGAATACAAGCTGCCTAAAGCCGGTACAAGCTATACTTCCGAGGAACTGATTGCTCACTGGGAGAGTCTGGTGGAAAAGTATCCCATCATTTCTATCGAGGATGCCTTGGATGAGGAGGACTGGGAAGGCTGGCAGAAACTTACCGAGCGATTGGGTGATAAGGTGCAGCTTGTGGGAGATGATTTGTTTGTAACAAATACGGAACGTCTGGCTAAGGGAATTCAAAGTGGCTGTGGCAATTCCATCCTGATTAAGCTTAATCAAATAGGTTCCGTATCCGAGACATTGGAAGCTATTAAAATGGCTCATAAGGCAGGATACACAGCTGTCAGCTCACATCGTTCCGGTGAGACAGAGGACACCACCATTGCAGATTTGGCGGTGGCGTTAAATACCTGTCAGATTAAGACTGGTGCTCCCAGTCGTTCAGAGCGTGTGGCTAAGTATAATCAGCTTCTGCGTATTGAGGAGGAACTGGGAGAGTCGGCGATTTATCCCGGAATGGATGCCTTTCGCATTAGATAAAAATTATCCTTGCCATGGACTTGAATATGATTTATCATAAAAGATAAAGAATTGCCAGAGGAAGAAGATGAAGATACACACAAAAGAGAAAGCCCTATTTTGGGTGCTTATGGTAGCACTGGCTGCCTATACAGTAAAAAGTATATTTGTGGGAGCTGATATTGACGAGGCATATGGTGTCACGTTGGGATATCGGTTGGTTCAAGGGGATAAACTCATGTGGGATATGTGGGAGCCCCACCAGACTTCAGCAATCTTTACGGCAATTTTTATTCGTCTGATTCTGTTTTTTACAGGCGGTAGTCTTAATTATTTAACTATTTTTTTGAGAATAGGTTTTTTTCTAGTACAGTCGGTTATTACACTGTATCTTTACAAAAGCTTCAAAGAATGTCTGCCTCATTTATCAAAGTGGGAACGGATGCTCTTTGCCATGGTGTACTACATTACCACACCCAAATGCATCTATGTACCGGAATATTCCAATCTGCATATGTGGTTTTCCACTTTATTAGTGCTATTTTTGATGCATTATTTCTGTAATGCATCCCGCAACAAGGGAAAATTGATTTATTTGACACTGGCCGGAGTGTGTATGGCATGTGATGTGCTTGCTTATCCGGGAATGGTGCTATTGTTTCCGTTCTGTGTTGGCTTTATTTTGATACAGCGGCAAAGCATTAGCAGAAGAATTGCTGAGCTGGCGGTATTTATTCTTCCCTGTGTCATTGGTGCAGGAGTATTTTTGGGTTATATTTTCAGCTACATGAGTATCGAGGACATAAAGACGGTGTTGCCTTGTATTCTCGGGGATGGTTCTCATCAAATGACTGTGGCTGAGAAATGTCTGTACTGGCTACAGGGATTTGGCAAGCTTGGATGGATGATTGTAGGCTGTGGTATAGTGGCGGCGATACTTGTAATCGCAAAGGAAAAACTGTGTCGTAGCAGGGATGAAATAAAGAAGAGTGATATGCTCTCAAAATGGTTAGTTGTATGGTTTGGAGTACAGATTGTTTTTCAGGTTATTTGCTGGATGGATTCAGATTACAACTCAGGTTATCCTCAGATTGCTTATGTGGCGGTTCCTTTGTTTGGCTGGCTTGTGTGGAGAAAATGCAGGAAGAAATCCCGAGTTGGAATATGTATGATAGGTTTTTCGGCAGTAAATTATATTGCATTGAACCTGTTTTCTAACTGGGAACCGACGTGTTTGAATGTTTATCTGGTTATGGGACTGATAGGCGGTTTCTTATGTTACAGGCAGTATTTTCGAGAGAAGGCACCTGATTTTAGTAAGTGTATTATTCAGGTATTATGTGTTGCTTTTATATTGTGTGAGGTTTTTGGAAGATGTCTTCTGATAATAGGGGGAGACGACGGAAGTAATATGATTTTCCAAGTGCGGGGAATCAGTAAAGAAGGCGTTCAGGGTGGAATTTTTAATTCCTACATGAACGCATATCGGTATAATGACAATCATGAGCGTTTTTCTCAGGTTGTACCAAAAGATAGTATGGTGCTGTATTTAGGACCTTCCCAGTTCTATTATATGATGGGAGATTGTCAGATTGGAGCACCGACAACCATCAGTACCCCGGAATACGATGCAAACCTTAAACTCTATTATGATTTGCATCCTGAACGTTTCCCGGATGTGGTGGTGATGGAAAGTTGTTACGGGGATGTATCTTATTTTGCGGAGGATGATTATATTTTCAGGTGGTTGGAGGAAGAATTTGTTCCAACAAGTGTAGAAGAGTATCCTTATGTACGGGTATATCGTAAATAGGAGATTAACCAAGGAGCATAAAAATGGTAGAAGTATACGAACACAAAGCACAATATTATGAAACAGACCAAATGGGTATTATTCATCATTCCAATTACATTCGCTGGATGGAAGAAGCACGAATGAATTATTTAAGCAGTATCGGCTTTCCCATGGAGCGCATAGAGGCTTCAGGAATTGTGTCTCCGGTAGTGAGTGTGGATTGTAGGTACAAGCAGGTTTGTCGTTTAAATGAGGTGATTTGTATTCATATCACAGTCAAGGAATATAACGGCATTAAGCTGGTGCTGGGCTATGAGATGAAGGAAAAGGTAAGCGGTGAGCTTCGCACGGTGGCAAGCTCGGAGCACTGCTTTACGAGTAAAGACGGTAAATTGGTTTCTGTAAAAAAGGCTTATCCTGAATTGGATAAAGCCTTGAGAAAGACGGTGCAGTCTTTGGAGGGTAACGGATAGGTAACAAACACGGAAGCAAGGAGGATTTGGATGAAGAAAAACGAAATTTATTATGGTGACTATGCACAGCTTTGCAGAGAGGCAGACAATATTGATTTAAGTCTCTTTGAACAATATGATGTACAGAGGGGGCTTAGGGATAAAAACGGAAATGGTGTTTTGACAGGTCTGACTAATATTTCCCGGATTGAATCATTCAAGACAGTGGACGGAGTGAAGACGCCCTGTGACGGCAAGCTGTGGTATCGTGGTTATGATTGTATTGAGCTTGTAAACGGTTTTAAAGGAAAACACTATGGTTTTGAAGAAGTGGCATATTTGCTTTTGTTTGGCGAACTTCCCAATGAGGAGGAATTAATAGCCTTCCGCCGTGTGCTGGCTACCGAGAGAACGTTGCCTACTAATTTCACACGTGATGTCATCATGAAAGCTCCCAGCAGCGATATCATGAATTCCATGATTCGAAGTGTGTTGACTTTGGCTTCTTATGACAAAAATTGTACAGATACCTCCGTGGAGAATGTGCTTCGTCAGTGTATTGGCTTAATCAGTCTGTTCCCCGTTTTGGCCGTATATGCATACCATGCGTATAACCACTATGAGAATGATGACAGTATGTATATTCATCGGCCGTCCAGAAAGCTTTCCACGGCGGAGAATATTCTGATGATGTTGCGTCCTGATAAAAAGTACACGGAACTTGAGGCGAAGGTGCTCGACATTGCTTTGGTATTACATATGGAGCATGGCGGCGGTAACAATTCAACCTTCACAACCCGTGTGGTAACCTCCTCCGGTTCAGATACTTACTCTGTTGTGGCAGCAGCACTTTCTTCACTGAAAGGACCTAAGCACGGTGGTGCCAATATTAAGGTTGTGGAGATGATGCGTGACATTGAGTCCAATGTATCCAGTTGGGAAGACGAGGATGAAGTGCGTGCTTATCTTCAGAAGATTCTCAATAAGGAGGCTTTTGATAAGAAGGGCCTGATTTATGGTATGGGACATGCAGTATATTCTCTTTCTGACCCCAGAGCGCAGGTGTTCAAGGGATTTGTAGAGCAACTGGCAGTAGAGAAAGGTAGGGATAAGGATTTTGCATTGTATTCTATGATCGAGCGCCTTGCACCGGAATTGATTGCCAAAAAGTCCCGCATTTATAAAGGTGTTAGTGCAAATGTGGACTTTTACAGTGGTTTTGTATACAGTATGTTAGAGATTCCCTTGGAGTTGTACACACCGATTTTTGCAATTGCAAGAATCGTGGGTTGGAGTGCGCATCGTATAGAAGAGCTTCTCAACATGGATAAGATTATTCGACCTGCATATAAGAGTGTTATGAAAGAACGTGAATATATTCCCATGGAAGACAGATAATATGAACAAAGGATACCGTCCGCTCCTCGAGTGGGCGGTGTTTGAGTGTTTGTATAAGGAGGGAATATATGCCGGATACCGTGCATGCTTATTTAGAGGAATATGGAGATATTCCTTTTTCGGAGCGACAGATGACTGATGTGGACAGCCTGGTACTCTGCCAGCTGGCTTATTTAAAATTTGACGGATTGGTGCCGGAAATTAAGGAAAATAAGCGTTCAGTTACTTTGCAGGAGCTGGCAGTTCATCCTGATAAGGAGAAGCTTTTTGCGGATGAGCGGTTTGAGAAGGATAATCGCAGATTGTTTGAGGGAATGCTTGGCGGAAGGCGTTTCTGTAACCTGAAGTTGAACTGTCATATCAATATAGTGGAAAAGGAGAGGCAGACGCAGTTTTGTGCGGTAACATTTATTTTGGAGGACAGCACAATCTATGTGGCATTTCGTGGTACGGACGAGACCATTATAGGGTGGAAGGAAGATTTTAATATGGGATTTCTTTCACAGGTTCCGGGACAGGCCCTCAGTGTTAAATATTTAAATATGGTGACAGAGCGTTTTCCCAATGAGTTTTATGTGGGAGGACATTCCAAGGGTGGTAATTTTGCAATATACAGTGCCATGCATTGTGCGCCTTCCGTGCAGAAGCGGATTCGCCGGATTTACAGTATGGATGGACCGGGATTTCATCCAAGGGTTTTGGAGAAATGTGATTATAGTCAGGTTGCAGACCGTGTTGTGAAGCTTTTGCCGCACTCTTCCTTGGTTGGTATGATTTTTGAATGGGATACGAAATATAAGGTGGTAGAGGCCAGAAAGTTTGGCTTTGCACAGCATGATCCGTATAATTGGAAAATACGAAACGGAGAGTTTGTTATTGCAGAGGATATTTATGAAAGGGCCCGTCACAAGACCAGTACCTTGAATGAGTGGATTATGGCCCAGGATGAGGAGCATATCCGTTTATTTGTGGATACGCTCTATGAGGTAATAGCGGCTTCAAAGGCAGATGATTTAATCACAATCACTGCTGATTGGAAGAAAAGTACACTGGGAATGATTACGGCATTAAAAGAGGTTGATGAAGAAACCGTGCAGGTACTGAAGCAAATTATCCGAGATTTGTTTGAACTTAGCAGAGCCCGCAAGAGGGAGCGCCTTGCAAAAAGGAAAGTATCGCTTCCCCCGACAGTTTAGTGTATTCTGGGTTTAATCGTTCGGGGTGCCATTGTAATCCTAAAATTGGAAAATCTGAGTGGACAATGGCTTCCGGACAATTGTCAAGGCAACAGGACTGGATGATGGAAAGGCCGGTTCCCAGCTTTTTTATACACTGATGGTGGGCGGAATTTACCCGTGCTGTTTCACCATACAGGGAGGCAAGAAAGCTTCCCGGAGTGATGTCGGTATCATGGTAGATATCGCCTTGCGAAGAAAGGTGTAATGGTGTATCACGCATATCTTGTACTATGGTTCCGCCGAAGGCAATGTTAATCAGCTGCATACCTTTGCATATGCCGATAACAGGCAGTCTGTGTCGCATGAAAAGTTCCAGCGTATGAAATTGCAGGATGTCCAGTTCGGTATCCATATTGCGGGAGCCTTTATTGCGTTCACCGAAAAATGCAGGAGTAATATCACCGCCGCCGGGGAGAATCAGTCCCTCGCATGAGACGGCTTCCCCGGGGTTTAATGTAACAATGGGGTTAAAACCGCTCTCAAGAAGAAAACGTTCATAGTTTCCGGTATATTTGGGGCGGCCTACAATGGCTATTTTTGATTTGGATGACATGTGTTAACCTGACCTAAATTGCAAAATGCGAAGATTTATATTAATATATGCAGGTAAAGTAGGGATTTGCATACGAGGAGTAAGAAATGGAAAAAAGAAATCGAAAATCAAGAGAATATACCATATTGCTTATGTTGGCATTCTTTTTACCGGTGGCAATTATGGTACTGGGATTCATTATTGCAAGGATTTATCCCTTTGGAGACAGATGCTTTTTAAGTACGGATTTGTATCATCAGTATTTGCCCTTCTTTAGTGAATTTATGAGAACCATAAGGAGTGGAGAAGGGGTATCCTATACCTGGAATGTGGGTATTGGAAGCAATTTTCTGGCACTGTATGTTTACTATCTGGCAAGTCCTTTTCATTGGCTGGGGCTTTTGATTCCAGAGGCATTCTACATAGAGTTTTTGTCCTATCTGGTGGTAGTTAAAATCGGCTTGTGCGGTTTGACTGCATTTTTGTATTTGAGTAGTCGGGGAAGGCGATTGGAGGAAACAGGTGTTGTTTGGACCGGGCTTGTAAAGCCGGAATGGGCAGCATTATGTTTTTCCGTGTTTTATGCATTGTCCGGCTTTTTAGCGGCTTACAACTGGAACATTATGTGGTTGGACTGTGTGATTCTTCTGCCCTTGATTGTCATGGGACTTGAACGTTTGGTGAGAGAAGGAAAGCCGGGACTTTACTGTTTTACGCTTGGTCTGTCAATTTTTACCAACTACTATATATCCATAATGATTTGTATGTTTTTGGTACTTTATTTCATTTATTTGTATCTTACAGAGTCGCATCCTGTATTCGACGGTAAAACAGGGAAGGGGGCAAAGCTATGGGCACATGCAAGACCCATGGGACAGTTTGCATTATACTCTCTGCTTGCGGGCGGTATGGCAGCAGTACTTTTGATTCCGGAGGTCTGTGCGATTCTTACTACAGATTTTGGTAATTCGGAGTTTCCAAGCAAAGCAGAGAGCTATTTTTCCGTGTTGGACATGCTGGCCCGTCATTGTGTGGCAGTGTCAGTGGAAAAAGGACTTGATCATTGGCCAAATATTTACTGTGGTGCGGCAGTGTTTTTATTCGTTCCGCTATTTGCCATGAACGAGAAGATTCCGGCCCGGAAACGATTTGGTATGCTTGCTTTGGCGGGATTGATTTTGGTGGGATTTAGCACCAATGTATTTGATTTTATCTGGCATGGTCTTAATTATCCGGATTCCCTGCCGGGCAGACAATCCTTTATTTATATTCTGGTTGTACTAATCATGTGTTATGATGCCTGTATTCATATGGACAGGAATCAGACAGAGCGTAAGGAGCAGGTGGTAAAAATATATCTGGGTGCTGTGGCATTCATGCTTTTTGTTGAAAAATTTGCAGAGCATGAGGATATTGTACCCGGTGTGGAATGGCTGACGTTGTTTTTTATTACTCTTTATGCAGCAGGACTTTATATGGCCTATGTGCATACAAGCGCGCAGTGGCGCAAAGGTTTGATATTTATGGTGCTGGCAACGGTTTTGTTGGAAACGGGTGTAAATACCTGTTGCACCAGTATCGCAAATGTAAGCAGGTCTTCCTATTTGGAATATCAGGAGGATTATAAACTTTTGGCCAAATGGGCAGATGAACAGGAAGATGGTTTCTATCGACTGGAGAAATTTACGCGTAAGACCAAAAACGACGGCACATTGGCAGGATACCCTACAGCGTCTGTGTTTTCTTCTACTTTAAATTCGGCTGTAAAGGATATGTATCATCGTCTGGGTATGCGTTACAGTAAGGTGTATTATGGTTATGATGGTGCTACGGCACTTACATCTGCGATGCTTAATGTGAAGTATATGTTTGCAGAGTCGGCTATCTATGAAAACAGCCTTTATACACAATGCAATGAAAGTAACGGACTGACACTGTATCGTGTAGAAAACACATTGCCGTTTGGCTTTGTGGCACCTAGCGGATTTGATTTGCCGGAAGGGTATGAAAACAGTGCTCTCCGTCTGCAGAATCAGATGGTTCACGATTTGGGAATTGAAGAACAGCTCTTTACAAAATGCAAGGCGGATTCTGCGGGTGATAATGTCACGTTTATGGCCGAAGAGGATGGAATTTACTATGGAATTCTCACTGCCTCAGGAACTTCCAAAATAAAGAGGGCAGGTGGCGGTATTGAGGAGATTTCCTACAATGATTTGAAAAAAGGCTGTATTGTATATTTGGGAAGTATAAGCAAAGGGAACATTATTACCCTTATGAATGATAATGAGGAGGATGATACCAAGAATATTGGTGTGGATATTTATCGCATGGACGAACAGGTGCTTATGGATGCACTGGCTGTGCTTTCAGAGAATCATCTGGAACAGGTCACTTATGACACGACCTCCATATCGGGAACAATTACCATGGATAAGGCAGGGCGCATGATTCTTTCTGTACCTTATGAGAAGGGATGGACGGTTACTCTAAACGGCGAAGAAGTTGAGCCGGTGCTCTTTGGTGGTGCGCTTATGGCCTTTGAGTTGGAGGCCGGAGAATATGCGTTGGAAATGCATTATGTACCTTATGGAAGAGGTGTGGGTATTGTAGTCACAGTGGTGAGTGTGCTATGCTTTGCCGTTATAATGTTGATAAGGCAACACAAAAAAAGGCAAGAAGAGGCAAGATGAGAAAATTAAGGTAGTTTAATTGTACCTAAAATATGATACCTTCTTATCAGAAAGAAGCAATATACTTCATCTGATAAGGAGGTATTTTTATGAAAAATACAACATTTGTTATGGTTACCGCACTTTTGGTTTGTGTTATCGCTTTCTGTATTGCAGGAACTGTAAAGGGGCAGGAGTCCGGATCCAACGCTGAGTGGGAGGCTTATTATAGGGAAGTCGAGGGGCGGTTACTTAACGATATGAAAGTATATTTGTCACAAGAAGGTTTCCACAATTGTGGTGTTACATTAAATCGTATTGTAGACGCTGACGGTAACCGGGAATACACCTTTACCATTCATCACAGCCGTATTGATAAAATGTCTGATGCTGAACGTCATAATCTGGTTGAGGAATTGTCTTCACGGGAGGTTTCTGTTTTGAATGCAGATGCTTTTGCAAATTGTACCTTTCAGTATGACTTTCTGATTTTGTGAAGCTACAATTTACAAAATTCGCATGACATTTATAGTAAATGGGGGTATACTCTTAGTAGATTAGTTTTGACCCGCAAATGGGTATCGAAAGGAGTTTAGCATATGGCATTTATCCCCAGACCACAAGAGATATATAAACATTTTAAAGGGAATCTGTATCAGATTACAGCTGTGGCACAGCACACAGAGACAGATGAGCTTCTGGTAGTGTATCAGGCAATGTATGGAGATTTCAAAACATATGCCAGGCCGCTTAAGATGTTCTTAAGCGAGGTGGACCGGGAAAAATACCCGGAGGCAGAGCAAAAGTACCGGTTTGAGTTGCAGGGCGACAATGTGGAGCGACAGAAGGAACGGGAAAGTGAACCTTCCGATACGCCTACGGAGGGAGAGCTTGCGCTTGATCCTCTTGTTTTGGAGTTTCTGGACGCAGACAGCTACGAGCAGCGCCTGAACATTCTGGCGGGTCTTCATCACCGTATTACCGATGACATGATTACCACCATGGCGGTGGCGTGTGACATCGAGGTGCCGGAGGGAGACACGCAGGTACGTTTTGCATCGCTTAAGTCTTGTCTTTTGACACTGGAGAAGTATGAATGCAATCGCCTGAGCTAGTTTGGCAACCTTCTGATACAGTGCTTCAGAAGGGAGAGACTATGGCGAAAGCAATGATAAATAATAAAATGGTGATTGGAATTTCGGCCAGGGCACTGTTTGATTTAACCATGGAACATGAGCTCTATGAAAAAGAAGGTGTGAAAGCATATTGCGATTATCAGATTGCCCATGAACAGGAACCCTTAAAGCCCGGACCGGGTTTTGGTCTGATTCGCTCACTGCTGGGTCTTAATGAGCAGCAGGAAAGCGAACTGGTGGAGGTTATCATTATGTCACACAACAGTCCGGATACGTCTCTGCGTGTGTTCAACACCATCAGACATTATGGACTTCCCATCACCAGAGCAGTTTTAGTCAGTGGTGCATCCCTGGCACCTTATTTGTCTGCTTTTCATACGGATTTATATCTGTCTGCCGATGAGGAGGATGTGCAGTGTGCCATTGACAGCGGTATTGCGGCCGGGATTATTTGTACGGAAGGACCAGGTGCATTTAAATCCGAGCCAACCGGTCAACAGGAGTCCATTCGCATTGCATTTGACGGAGACGCAGTGCTTTTTACGGATGAATCAGAGCAGATTTTCAAAGCAAGAGGCCTACATGCCTTTGAAGAAAATGAGGAGCGAAATGCCAGAAATCCTTTGGAGGAAGGACCTTTTGCCAATTTCTTGCGCAAGCTGTCTGACATGCAAAAGTTGCTTTTGGACAGTACCGGAGATTGTCCTATTCGCACAGCACTTGTAACATCAAGAAGTGCTCCTGCACATGAGAGAGTTATTCGTACTCTGCGTGCATGGAATGTGCATGTGGATGAGGCGTTTTTCTTGGGAGGATTGGAGAAAAAGGCAGTACTTATGGCCTTTGGTGCGCAGATTTTCTTTGATGACCAGTCCATTCATACCCAGAGTGCGGCACAGGCAGTTCCGGCGGCCAGAGTGCCTTATCGCAAGACCAAGAGGAGAGAGAAATTTTTCGATGAAATATCAGACAATTGTGCCAGCTGAGTTCATAGAGCGGCCCAATCGCTTTGTGGCGTGGGTAAAGCTGGATGGAGAACGAATAAAGGTGCATGTGAAAAATACCGGGCGGTGCAAGGAGCTTTTGCTTCCGGGAGCAAGGGTGTGGCTGGAGAAAAGCAATAACCCGGCCCGAACCACGGCTTATGATTTGGTTGCGGTGGAAAAAAACGGTCAAGTTGTCAACATGGACTCTCAGGCACCCAACAAGGTGGTCGGAGAATGGCTTCTTACAAAGGAGTTGTTCCCCGACCTTGTTTGCATTCGTCCGGAGACTGTATATGGCAAGTCACGGTTTGATTTTTATGTGGAGACAGCAAACGAGAAGGTGTTTATTGAGGTAAAAGGAGTTACTTTGGAGCAGGATGGTGTGGTGCGGTTTCCGGATGCACCATCAGAGCGTGCCGTCAAGCATCTGGAAGAATTAATTGAAGCTAAAAAGAATGGGTACAGGGCTTGCGTTATCTTTGTAATTCAAATGAAAGATGTAAAATATTTTCTGCCCAATTGGGATACGCATAAGGACTTTGCAGAGGCTTTGATACGGGCGAAAGAGGCGGGCGTGGAGATATTTGCTTATGATTGCAACGTGACAAAGGACTCTCTTGCAATTGCAGAAAGTGTTCCTGTTTTTATGAGAGAAGAAGAGGTTATGGGAAATCCTAATAAAAAATTAAGAAAAGGAGACATTTTTGGTATTCCACAATTGCTTCTAAACTGGTATGATAGGAACAAGCGGATTTTGCCTTGGAGAGAGGCGCCCACCGCCTATCGGGTGTGGGTGTCTGAAATTATGCTGCAGCAGACCAGAGTGGAGGCTGTAAAGCCCTATTATGAGCGCTTTATGAAGGCTTTGCCGGATGTGCAGGCATTGGCGGCCGCTTCGGAGGAGACCCTGTTAAAACTATGGGAGGGTCTGGGATACTATAACCGGGTGCGCAATCTGAACAAAGCGGCCATTCAGATTGAGGAAAAGTACAACGGTGAGCTTCCTGCGGATTATGAGGCTTTGCTGGGACTTCCCGGTATAGGCAGTTACACTGCGGGAGCGGTGGCATCCATTGCTTACGGACTAAAGTATCCGGCGGTGGATGGTAATGTGTTGAGAGTGCTGTCCCGTATTCGGATGGATGAGAGACTGATTTCAGACGCCAAGGTGAAGACGGCGGTTGAGCAGGAGCTATTGGAGGCAATGTCTTCGGACAGACCGGGGGACTTTAATCAGGCCATGATGGAAATCGGTGCCATGGTTTGTGTGCCAAACGGCTCTCCCCATTGTGAGGTTTGTCCCTTGGCGCAGATATGTAAGGCTCATGATGCAGGCGTGGAGCAGGAATATCCCAAGAAGGCATCCGCCAAAAAGCGTAGTATTGAGGAGAAAACCATTCTGGTAATTCGGGATGCGGACAGTACGGTGGTGCGCAAACGCCCTGCCAAGGGATTGCTTGCGGGCATGTATGAGTTTCCCACACTTTCAGGTTTTTGTACGGCGGAGGAGATTGTGGAATATCTGGCAGAAAACGGTCTGCGTACGATACGGATCCAGCCGCTGGAGGATGCCAAGCATATATTCACTCATAAGGAGTGGCATATGAAAGGTTATATGGTCAGGGTGGATGAACTGGAGCCTGTAGAACCTACAAAAGTCACAACGGACTGGATTTATATTCAGCCGGAGGAGACAAAGGAACGATATCCCATTCCGGCAGCCTTTGCTGCCTATAGCAAGATGTTGAGCATCCGGCTCGGCAAGGAGAATTTTGAGGAGGAGTAGTATGAAACTGTTATCTGTTGCAATTCCCTGTTACAACTCAGAGAATTACATGCGAAAGTGTGTGGAGTCTTTACTTGTAGGGGGAGAGGATGTTGAGATTCTGATTGTAAATGATGGCTCCACCAAGGACCGTACCGCAGAGATTGCGGACGAATATGCGGCCAAGTATCCGACTATTGTCAAGGCGATTCACAAGGAAAACGGCGGCCATGGTTCTGCGGTAAATGCCGGAATTGCCAATGCTACGGGATTGTATTTTAAGGTAGTGGACAGTGATGACTGGGTAAAGAAGGAGGCATATCTGCAGATTCTGGATAAGCTGCGTGAGCTTACCGGAGGTGCGAGGGTGCTGGATATGCTTATCAGCAACTTTGTTTATGAAAAAGATGGTGAGAAGCGCAAAAAGATAATGCACTACAAGCATATTTTGCCTCAGGATGAAATATTTACATGGGCAGATTGTCACCATTTTACAAAAGGGCATTACATCCTCATGCATTCCGTTATTTTTAGAACCAAGCTTTTAAAAGATTGCGGTTTGCAGCTTCCGGAGCATACTTTTTATGTAGATAATCTTTATGTGTTTGAGCCGTTGCCCCATGTAAAGAATATGTACTACATGAATGTGAATTTCTATCGTTATTATATCGGTCGTGAGGATCAGTCTGTAAATGAACAGATAATGATTGGACGAATTGATCAACAGCTTCTTGTAAACTACCGTATGATTGATTATCTCGTGGAACATAAACAAGAGATTCTTAAAGACAAGAGAAAATATCAGTACATGCGTAACTATTTGGAAATTATCCTCACCGTATCGTCCGTTTTGTTGATTCGTTCCGGTACAGAGGAACATTTAGACAAGAAAAAAGCCCTTTGGCAATATCTGAAAGATAAAGACAAAAGGCTGTATATTTATATGAGACATGGAATCATGGGCGGAGCCATGAATTTGCCGGGCAAGAGCGGTCGACAAATATCAGTAAATGCATATCGTCTCTGTCAGAAAATCTACAAATTCAATTAGCGGGCAAACCGCTGTCATGCTGCAATCTCAGGGCTTGCCTTCCTACGCTTTATTGCTGCACGGAGGGTAAGCACCAGATCTGCACGATACACCAAAGCGTACATTACAGCCGCCAGAATAAAGGCGGTAATCATATCGAACACAGAGTGCTGTTTGATAAACACAGTAGATAAAACAATGGAGAATGCCAGAATGAAGGAAGCTAATTTGATTCCTTTTTTGTTCTCCAGCACCTTGCTGTGAGTGATTGCAAGATGGGCACCGATGGAGTTGTAAACGTGAATACTGGGCCACAGGTTAGTGGCTGTATCTGTTTTCCAAAGGCCTTCAATCATATGAGTGAACACATTATCTCTGGGCATCTCGGTGAGACGCAGATGGTGACCGTTGGGCCAAAGAGTAGAGATAATCAAAAAGATGGTCATTCCCGTAAAGAGAAATGCGCAGGTTTTGTAATATTCACTTTTGTCTGTGAAGAACAAAAGCACAACACTGATTGACACATAGCCGAACCATAAAAAGTAAGGAACTACAAATATTTCCAGAAAGGGTATGTGGTCGTCGATATTCATATGAATCACCTGATATTCGGTGGTTACGGTTCGCTCCAGATAACAGAACCATGTCATGTAAATAATTGCGTAGATAATCAGTGGTACGGCGTGCCGATACTTTATCCATAGGGACTTGCATTTTTTCATAATATTTCTCCTTGTGTGTGGGAAACCCCAAACAATATACAGTATAAGCTAAATTGCTAAAAAATCAATCGAATTTTGAAAAACTTTATCAAAATTAAGAAACTAAATAAATTAAAATTGGGACTTCCTATTTTAGGAAGATTGTATTATAATATGTCTGAGGTAGTTTTGTCATACCGTCAAGGACACATCATAGCACCATCTTTTGATATAATCCCAGAAAGATAAAACAGAAAATATGTGATTGCGTAACAATATAAACACAATGATTAGGTGCAGGCGTTTGTCTGTATCAGGAGGTATTAAATGAGAGAAAAATATGAATCATTGGCACTGCAACAGTTGAAGGAACTGGCGAAGGTTCGAGGAATTAAGGGAACTTCTGTCATGAAGAAGTCAGAGCTTGTTGAGGCAATGCTTGAAGAGGATGAGAAGGAGAAACGTGCCAAGGCATCTGTGGCAACTCAGTCAGAGGGAGATTTAGGACAGTCTGTAGCATCAGAGAGTTATGCAAGAGCGTCAGTGGCACAGGCCGATGACATGGCTTCTGCCAAGGAATTGGATAGTGGTCTGGAAGCCAGCGGTATTCTGGAAGTTATGCCCGATGGCTACGGTTTTATCCGTTGCGAGAATTATCTGCCCGGCGAGAATGATGTATATGTTGCGCCCAGCCAGATTCGCAGATTTGGTTTAAAGACCGGTGATATTCTGTGTGGTAATAAGCGTGTGAAAACCCAGCAGGAAAAGTTTAGTGCCCTGCTTTTTGTAAAGTCCATTAACGGTTATACTCCGGAAGAAAGTGCAAGGCGCATGAACTTTGAGGATATGACGCCCATTTTCCCCAACGAACGCATCAAGCTGGAGACTCCCGGATGCGGTGTTTCCATGAGAGTGATGGATTTGGTGAGCCCTGTGGGTAAGGGGCAGCGTGGTATGATTGTATCACCGCCCAAGGCAGGTAAGACAAGCTTGCTTAAGGAGGTGGCAAAGTCCATTTTGCGCACCAGCCCTCATATGCATATGTTGATTCTTTTGATTGATGAGCGTCCTGAGGAAGTTACTGACATCAAAGAAGCAATTGTAGGAGACAATGTGGAGGTAATTTACTCTACCTTTGATGAGCTGCCGGAGCATCACAAGCGTGTATCTGAGATGGTTATTGAGCGTGCAAAGCGTCTGGTGGAGCACAAGAAGGATGTTGTGATTCTGCTTGACAGCATTACACGTCTTACCAGAGCATACAATCAGGTAGTTCCACCCAGCGGACGTACCCTGTCCGGTGGTCTTGATCCTTCCGCATTACATATGCCCAAGAGATTTTTCGGTGCGGCCCGTAATATGCGTGAGGGTGGTAGTCTGACTATTCTGGCTACTGCACTGGTAGAGACCGGTAGTAAGATGGATGATGTGGTTTACGAGGAGTTTAAGGGAACCGGTAACATGGAAATGGTTCTGGACCGCAAACTCTCCGAGAAGCGCATTTTCCCTGCTATTGATTTGGCTAAGTCCAGCACCAGACGTGAAGACTTACTGCTTAATGGCGAGGAGTTGGAGGCAATCAATATCATGCGTAAAGCTTTGAACGGACTTAAACCCGATGAGGCTACGGACCGTATTTTGGACATGTTTGCCCGTACCCGCAACAATCAGGAATTTGTCAATATGGTAAAAAAGAATAAATTTATTTAAATTAATTCAATTTGGGTATTGCAAGCACAGAATCTATGTGTTACAATAATACCGCTGTTTGTGGTTCCATAAGCAGTGCGGATGAGAACATAGAACTATTACATGAATTTTTATAGAGAGGTGAAAACATGAGAGAAGGAATCCATCCCGAGTACTATCAGGCTACCGTAACCTGTAACTGCGGTAACACTTTCGTGACCGGTTCTACCAAGCCCGAGATTCACGTGGAAGTTTGCTCCAAGTGTCATTCATTCTACACCGGCCAGCAGAAGACTGCTAGAGCTGATGGACGTATTGATAAGTTCAACAAGAAATACGGCGTTAAATAAGAATGCAAGCGAAAGGTTGAGGTATTTCTATCTCAACCTTTTTTGTTAAGGAGCAGTTATGGCGAAGAAAAAATGTACACGCTATTCCGGAATCGGCGGTCAGGCCGTTTTGGAAGGCGTAATGATGAAAAATAAAGACCGTTATGCTGTGGCAGTAAGAAAGCCTGACGGTGAGATTGCGGTGGAGCTTGAAAACCATCAGGGCACACTGCATGGCAATAAATTGAAGGAGTTGCCCTTTATAAGAGGAGTTTTCAATTTTATTGACTCCATGGTTCTGGGCATGAAGGCGCTTAATTATTCTGCGTCCTTTTATGATGAAGAAGAGGCGAAGGAAACGAATAAGAAGCAGGTCAATGAAAAACTTACAAACACGCTGGTGACAATTTTGTCTATTGCATTGGCAGTGGGAATTTTCATTGTGCTCCCTTATCTGATTTCAGCATTTTTTGCAAAGTATATCAGAAACGAATCACTCCTTGCCATTGTGGAGGGCTGTATTCGTATTGTGATTTTCCTGATTTATGTGTGGGGCATCAGTATAATGGATGATATTAAACGTTTGTACCGTTATCATGGTGCAGAGCACAAATGTATCAACTGCATTGAAAAAGGACGTCCCCTGACTGTTCACAATGTTATGCGAAGCTCAAGGCTTCACAAGCGTTGCGGAACAAGCTTTATTTTCTTTGTATTGATTGTAAGCATTATATTGTTTTTCTTTATCAGAGTAGACAATATGCTTTTGAAGGTAGGATTACGTATTCTTCTTATGCCTGTTGTGGCAGGGATTTCCTATGAATTTATCAGACTGGCAGGTAGAACAGATAATGTTATTACAAAAGTTCTTTCTGCACCCGGTATGCTGATTCAGCGTATTACCACCAAAGAGCCTGACAAGGAGATGGTTGAGGTTGCTATTGCTGCGGTTGAGGCTGTATTTGACTGGAAGACATATTTGAATGAGGAATTTGGCTACGAAGTGGATGAGAGCTGGTTAAGAGACGGCGACGAGGAAGACGAGGAGTTTGACGAGGACGACTGTGAAGACGAGCAGGAATATGATGACCAAGAAGCTGAAGAATACTATGAGGAAGAGTCTGATGAAGGCCTCTTGGACAAGGTAGAAGACTTCGTGGATGAAGTGGAAGATTTTGTGGAAGATGCCGTAGAAGATTTGGTGGACAAATCATGACCTACGCAGAAGTTTATAAGCAAGGTGTGAAGAATTTGGAAGCGGTTGAGGTTCCCGAGGCTGCGCTGGATGCAAGACTCCTATTGGAGTATGTGTGTGGTACCGACCGAAATACCTTGCTGGTGCATGGGGACAGGGTCGTGACCGAGGAGGAAGCAAATCAGTATAATGAATTGATTGCTACCCGTTCAAAACGTATTCCAATACAGCAGATCATGGGAGTGCAGGAGTTTATGGGTCTGGAATTTGAGGTCAATGAGCATGTGCTGATTCCCAGACAGGATACCGAGATTCTGGTGGAGGAAGTGTTAAAAAACCTTCACGACGGCATGCGTATACTTGATATGTGTACCGGCAGCGGTTGTATTTTGATTAGTCTCTTACATTACAGTAATGATTGTAGTGGTGTGGGTGCAGATATTTCAAAAGAAGCGCTTGCGATTGCTGCGAGGAATGCAGGAAAGTTTTTGCCGGAAGAAAGAGCAGTTGAATTTATTCATAGTAATCTGTTTGAGCAGATTAGCGGTAAATTTGAAGTGATTGTTTCCAATCCGCCTTATATCAGACCGGATGTGATACAGACACTGATGCCTGAGGTTAAGGAACACGAGCCGATGCTTGCCCTTGATGGCGGTGCGGACGGACTGGATTTTTACAGGGAGATTGTCAGTACCGGTAAGGAGTATCTTGCAGGTGGCGGTATGTTGTTTTTTGAAATCGGCTATGATCAGGGTGAGCATGTAAAGACTCTGATGGAACAGGCTGGTTTTGTAGAGGTAAATGTGGTGCAGGACTATGCGGGGCTTGACCGTGTGGTATACGGCACCAAAATCTAGATTAGAGAACAGAGAGGTTCAATATGTTTGACAAACTGGAAGATTTGTTAATTCGTTTTGAGGAAATCATGGGCGAACTGAACGAGCCCAATGTTACAGGCAATCAGGAGCGTTTCAGAAAGCTCATGAAGGAGCAGAGTGACTTAACTCCCATTGTTGATGCATACAAGGAATACAAGGGCTGTAAGCAGGACATCGAGGACTCCCTGGCAATGCTTGAGGAGGAGAGCGATGAGGAAATGCGTGACATGATTAAAGAGACCTTAAATGAGAGTCGTAATCGTGTGGAAGAGCTTGAAGGTGAGCTTAAGATTCTTCTTTTGCCCAAAGACCCTAACGATGATAAGAATGTAATCGTGGAAATCCGTGCAGGTGCAGGCGGAGATGAGGCAGCCCTTTTTGCTGCTGAGATTTACCGCATGTATGTACACTATGCAGAGAGCAGACGTTGGAAGGTTGAGACCATGAACGTGGATGACATCGGCATCGGTGGTATGAAGGAAGTACAGTTCATGATTACCGGACAGGGTGCATATTCTGTGATGAAGTATGAGAGTGGCGTACACCGTGTACAGCGTGTTCCTGAGACCGAGAGTGGCGGACGTATTCATACCTCTACCATCAGTGTGGCTGTAATGCCCGAGGTTGATGAGGATATTGATATTAAGATTGAGGACAAGGACATCCGTATTGACGTAATGCGTGCGTCCGGCAACGGTGGTCAGTGCGTAAATACCACCGACTCTGCAGTGCGTCTGACCCATTACCCCACAGGTATTGTGGTTTACAGCCAGACCGAGAAGTCACAGCTTCAGAACAAAGCAAAGGCTTTTGCCCTGCTGAAAGCGAAACTCTACGATATCGAGCAACAGCAGCGTCATGATGCCGAGGCAGAGCTTCGTCGTAGCCAGATTGGTACCGGTGACCGTTCCGAGAAAATCCGTACCTATAACTTCCCTCAGGGCCGTGTAACCGACCATCGAATCGGTCTGACCTTGTATAAGCTTGATAAGATTATGAACGGAGATATTCAGGAGATTCTTGATTCCTGTATCGCAGCCGACCAGGCAGCAAAATTGGCAAAGATGAACGAATAGCACGAACGCAGAATATAACAAAGACTGCCATGGACTGCTTGCAGGACAGGGTAGTCTTTTTATATTCTATGTGAGTCAAACGAACACCGAGGAAGTGCGAAGCACTTTCGAAGGTGGGCGTTCGTGCTATTTGCGACGAACGTTTGCATAGCACACATAGCGTGAGAAAGGAGCCGTATTTACAATGACCAAACAAGTATTCAATCCATATCTTCCCAGCTTTGAATATATACCTGACGGTGAACCTTATGTATTTGGTGACAGGCTATATATTTACGGAAGTCATGATAAATTTGCAGGAGCGGCATACTGTGAAAACGATTATGTATGCTGGTCTGCGCCCGTTAATGATTTGTCCGCTTGGAAGTATGAAGGGGTCATTTACAGGAAAACTTCTCACCCGGAAGATGATATTCATAAGCGCACCTGCCTCTATGCACCTGACGTGGTTCAAGGGGCTGATGGCAGATATTATTTGTATTATTCAATGAGTGGCTCATCAATCATGTCGGTTGCTGTCAGTGATACACCTGCAGGTGAGTATAAGTATTACGGGGATGTGGTTGATGCTTCGGGGAAGCCTGTGGGATATTTTGCAGGCGATTATATTCAGTTTGACCCTTCTATTTTTATTGATGATGATGGGCGGATATATCTCTATTCCGGTTTTGCGCCGGAAGCGGATGAAGACAAGGCAGGACACAAGCAGCTTGGTTGTCATGTAAGCGAGCTGGAAAAGGATATGCTGACGGTAAAGAACGGCCCCACACTTTTGATTCCAAAGGATTGGAACAAAGAAGAAGGAGCGGGCTATTTTGAAGCACCATCCATGCGTAAAATCAATGGCAGGTATTATCTTGTGTATTCTGCAAAGGTCACAGGATTGTATTACTACTATAGTGATTTCCCGGACAGGGACTTTGTATTTGGGGGCAGAATTCATTCTACCTCGGATGTGGGAATCAATGGCCATTCTGTAGAATTTCCGGCGTATCCTATCGGCAATATTCATGGCGGCATTGTATGGATTAACGGTCAGTACTATATATTCAGCCATAGACATACGAATCATTCTTCTTATAATCGTCAAAGCGTCGCAGAGCCAATATTCTTTGACGAAGAGGGGATGATTGCACAGGTTGAAGCTACAAGCTGTGGGTTAAATGGTGGGGCATTAGAAGGTAAGGGAACATACCCGGCTTATATTGCATGTAACCTGTTTTATGAAAACGGGGTTGCAAAAGAAGACCGACATGCTTGTGTCACGCAGGATATTGCAGATGTTGAAGATGTGGAAGCCTTTATGAGAGACAGGGGATCCGATTCGGAGCCCGTCGGATTTCTTCACGATATCAGTGACAAGTGTATAATCGGTTATAAATATTTTGAGGTAAAGGAATCGATTAGCCAAATAACTCTTTTGTTGAGAGGCTGTTGCAAAGGCGTATTCACTGTCTCGTTAACGGAAGATGGGAAGGAATCGGAGATAGCCGGAAGGGTTTTGGTTGAAATAGATACAGAACGTTGGGAACAAGTAGTTGTTCCTGTAAACATTCCTTACGGTAGAACTGCACTGTTTTTCCGGTATAGTGGGGAAGGCAGATTTGATCTGCGGGAGTTTGCGCTTGGATAAGCAGAGGGATTGAAAAACTGATTGTAAAATCGCAAAACTGTGATATAATGTAATTAAGAAAAGGCAACCGCCACAGAGTGGTTGACCGGAATAAGCGACAAAACCTTCCTATACCGGGCAAAGTACAGGGAAGGTTTTTGTTATATTACTAACAATTCAAAAAAATGAATGTCAGTAGAGCTAAGAGGAACATTCCAAAAGACATTAAGTCTCTAAAATTGAAAGTATTCTTCATAAGCCTCACCCCCATTCTATGTAGAATGAAGGTCAACCACCCTGTATCACGATTGCCGGTAGCTAAAGTAGCTACTAAGATATTATAACATAAACAAGGACAGAACACAAGTTCGACTGCGGTTTATTTACGCAGACTGGTGGGTGTACATCCCAGCACTTTTTTCATCACATTACAAAAATAGTTGCCATTGTCAAAGCCGGATAATGTGGCAATTTCACTTACAGAAAGATCGGTCGTAAGCAGAAGCTTGCGGCCGTTTTCAATTCTGATATAATTAAAGTATTCGGAGTAGGACAAGCCGGTTGCTTTCTTAAAAAGTCTGGAAAAATGAGAGGATGAAATGTTCACATATTTGGCGGTCTCCTCCAGTGAAGGATTGGAGAGCATGTTGGTCTCCATATAGTTCATGGCAGACAAAATGGATTTGTCAGCAGAGGAGATTTCAACATCCTCCGGGGCAGCAGGCAGGTGCTCGCGAATGACTGTCATAATCAGGTTGTGCAACATGCCTCGAAGGAGCAAATCCGATTCCTTGGAGTAGTGCTCATATTCCTCCAGCATGGCGCAAAAGAGATTATATATCCTGACTTGAACCTCTGGTGCAAAGTGGTAGGCCGGATAGCTGTATAATTCTTCAAATGGCTCCGAGCCGATCACGTCAAGCAAGGGTGCAATGGCCTCATCCGTGAATTTCAGCACAAAACGCTCATAGGGTGTGTCATCCACAAAGGAGGTTTTGTGATAGATATCCTTGGGAGTAACGCCCACACTTCCGGCATGCAGAAATCCAATCATGTGAGGCATGATAAATTTGCGGTTGCCGCTGACGGTGTAGCTGATGCCGTAGTAATCACGGTAGACCTCAAGCTGGGACATCTCGTAGTTGGAGGGCCTACACTGGCGGTCGATATGAAAATTGTAGCCGGGTTTTAGGGGAAGAGGCATGGCGGACTCCTTTCGGTGGGATATTTGTTGATATTATAGCATATTTTTATAGATTTGCGCGGACGAAAAGCAAATTATTGAATGGAAATTATAATTGTATGATGTAGAATGGAAGGTAAGAATGGAGGTGGTCATATCAAAACTTTATACATTTCCGATTTGGACGGAACCTTACTGAGAAGTGATGTCACAATTTCAGAATATACAAGCCGTGTGATAACGGATTTGACTTCAAAGGGCATGCTTTTTTCCTATGCCACAGCCAGGTCTTATATCACTGCAACCAAGGTGACCGAAGGTCTGCATGCGAGAATCCCGCTCATTACCTACAATGGTGCAATTATTGTGGAGAATGACACGGGAAGGATTCTGAAGAAGAATTCCTATTCAGAGGCGCAGAAGCGGGAGATCTTAAAGGCACTGCTGGCAGGCGATGTCTGTCCTATTGTGTATGCATATCATGGTGAAAAAGAGGTGTTTGCCTATGTGTGGGAGCAGTGCAGTGATGCCACCAAAGATTTCCTGAAAACCCGTCAGGGAGATGTGCGGGAGACTCCGGTGGATTCGGTAGTGGATTTGATACAAGGTGAGGTATTCTATTTTACCTGCATTGATGAGATTGAGAAGTTGGAGCCTTTGTATCAGTTGTTTAAGGACAAGTACCACTGCACTTTTTGTAAGGATATTTACAGTGGAGAGCAGTGGCTGGAGATTATGCCGCTTCATGTATCTAAGGCAAATGCGATTGCGCAGCTGAAGGAGTATTTAGGTGTGGATTATGTGGTTGCCTTCGGCGACGGCATAAATGATATGGAGATGTTTGAATTTGCGGACGAGGCCTATGCCATGGAAAATGCAGTGGAGGAATTGAAGGCCATTGCTACGGGCGTGATAGGCAGTAATGATGAGGACGGCGTGGCGAGATGGCTGGCGGAGCGAATATGAGAACAGATATTTTGGAGTATTTGCAAAAAGAGGTATATTCAAGATGTAATCAACCTACCAATCAATTTGGCATGGGCTGTTATTACCACATAGAGGCAGTTGTCAAAAACGCTGAAGTGTTAGCTGAAAAATACGGAGCAGATAAAGAAGTGGTAATGATTGCAGCGTGGCTACATGACATTGCATCCATTACGGATTATAATTTGTATGCGGAGCATCATATTCACGGGGCCCGGATGGCAAAGGAGATTTTGGATAAGTTTGGCTATGATGAAGAGAGGATAGCACTGATACAAGATTGTATACGCAACCATAGAGGCAGTAAAACCATGGAGAAGCGTAGTATTGAGGAGGTATGCGTGGCGGATGCGGATGCCATTTCCCATTTTGACCGTGTTCCAAGTCTCCTATATCTGGCGTATGTGGAACGACAGATGGATATAGAGGAAGGCGTAAGATTTGTAAAAGAAAAGTTGGAAAGAAGTTTTAGGAAATTGTCTGAGGAAAGCAAGGCGTTCTATGCAGATAAGTATTGTCAGGTGATGAAGGTTTTGGAGGGAGAAGATTGAAAAGAAGTAAACTGTCTTATGATGAATGGAAGTGCATAAAATCCAAGAAACTGTCGGGAAAAAGAGTAGATACCGATTCCTTTCAGGGGTATATTGGGCTGATAGAAATACAGGAAGTAAGTGAAAAACAAATATGGAAATTTAATGATGAAGACATTATCGTTTGTGATAAGGGACTAAAGTGGTTATCTATTTTACCTCAGAATGATTTTTATTGTATCACAGCCATGATGAATGAGAAATGCGAGATTTTGTTATGGTACATAGATATGATTGCGACGCAGGGAATGGATGTGGATGGGATTCCATACTTTGATGACTTGTACCTGGACTTAGTTGTATACCCGGATGGAACAGTTATGGTAGATGATATGGACGAATTGGAAGAAGCATTATTATCCAAAGACATTACACAGGAACAGTTTGAACTGGCTAATAATACAAGTGATAAACTAAAAGCGGGATTGCTAAGTAATATAGAAGCTTTTACAGAATATACATTAAGATGTTATCATGTACTGAATAATTGAAATATCAAACATGGAAATCGTAAAACATATGGAGGATGGAATATGGAAGCAAGAAAATTACTGGAAGCGTTAAGCGTAGCTGAAAGATTGAAGGATACTACCAGACACTGCTATACGAAAAACGGCAGGCACGAAAGTGTGGCCGAACATAGTTGGATGATGACTTTGATGGCGTTTTTTATGAAGGATGAATTTCCGGATGTTGATATGGATAAAGTGATTAAAATGTGTATCATTCATGATTTGGGAGAGGCATTTACCGGGGATATTCCTACATTTGAGAAGACCACAGCAAATGAGCAAACGGAAGAAGATTTGTTGTATAATTGGGTTAAGGGGCTCCCGGAAAATTATGCAACAGAAATGCTGGCTTTATATGATGAAATGGCGAAAAGAGAAACAGCGGAAGCGAAAATATATAAAGCAATTGATAGCTTAGAGGCGCTGATTCAACACAATATTTCTGATTTGTCAACATGGATTCCGAAGGAATATGAGTTGAACAAAACTTATGCAGATGATAAGGTAGCCTTTTCTGAGTACCTGAAAGGTTTGCGGGAAGAAATTCGCAAGGATACTTTGAAGAAACTGGGAGAGTAAAAAATAAGAAAAGGTGGAAATGTCGTGATAAAGAATGTAATTTTTGATGTAGGGGATGTTTTAATTAATAGTGATATGCGAGATTATATCAAATCATTTGGATATTCTACTGAACGAGCAGAAGCACTTAATCAGGCGTTGTCAATTGAGTCAATTTGGCGGGCAAAAGATTTGGGAATATATCGAAGTTATGTGGAAGCAGTTCCTGCTTTTCAGGAACAACATCCCGAATTGGCGCAGGAAATAGCGGATTTTTTTAAAGGGCCGTGGATGGAGCAAATATATAATCCGTTAGAAGAAGGAATAACTTTGTATAATAAAGTAAAAGAAAAAGGGTATGACATATATTTGTTGACGAACTACTCGATAGATAGTTTTGCGTACATAGAAAAGAAGTATGATTTTATCAGGGAAGTAAAGGGAAAAATTGTGTCTTCTCATGTTCAGTGTTGTAAGCCGGATCGAAAGATATTTCAGATGCTCCTTGATAAGTACCATTTGGATGCGGCGGAATGTATTTTCTTTGATGACAATCTAAGTAACGTGTTGGCTGCCAGAAATATTGGTATTAATGCGGTTCAATTTAAAGACTTGCAGGAAGCATTGTGTTATATTGAATGAATACAATATTAGAAGGCATTGGGGGGGTAAACATGAAACTACTATTATTTGACTTAGATGGGACTTTGTTAGATAACGACAAGCAAATATCCAAGAGGACATTAGCGGCACTTAATGCGTGTAGGGACAAGGGCATCCTTATCGGGGTATCCACCTCCAGAAGCGAACAGAATTCACTAACTTTTTTGCCGGAATTGCAGCCGGATATTTTGATTTCCAGCGGCGGTGCTTTAGTGAAAAAAGGGAGCAAGTATATTTATAAAGCAGAAATGACAGTTGAGGAAACGCAAGGAATGATTGCTACTGCCAGAAGAGTCTGTGGAGAGGCTTGCGAGATTACTGTTGATACCTTAACAAAGCATTATTGGAATTATAAAATAGACCCTGGGAAATTGGATCAAAGCTGGGGAGACACCATTTATACAGATTTTAGGGAATTTAATGAGCCGGCTCTAAAAGTGTGTGTGGAGATTTTTGATGAGGAGCAGGCGCAATGCTTAAAAGCAGAATTGGCGGACTATGATTGCGTGAGATTTTCCGATGGATATTGGTATAAATTTACCAAAGCCGGAGTTACCAAAGAGAATGCCATACGAATGGCGTGTGAGGCTTGTGGAATCGGATTGGAAGACGTGGTTGCTTTTGGAGATGATTACGCAGATATAGGGATGCTTAAGCTCTGCGGGCGAGGGATAGCCATGGGGAATGCCATTGAGGCGGTGAAGGAAGCTGCAGACATTGTTATCGGCAGAAATGACGAGGATGGAATTGCAAAGTATTTGGAGGCAATATTTTTATAGATATGAGAGGATAGAACATGAAACTACTTTTTGGTACAGGCAATCAGGCAAAATTATCTGCCATGAAACACCGACTGGAGAAAATCGGCATAGAATTGATAGGCTTAAATGATTTGAGAGCAGAAGGGCGTACCATTCCTGACGTAGCGGAGGATGGGAATACGCCTCTTGAAAATGCAAGGCTGAAAGCGCTTGCCTATTATGAGGTGTTTCAGATGCCTGTGTTTTCCTGTGATTCAGGATTGTATTTTGACAATGTTCCTGATGAGGTGCAGCCGGGAGTACATGTGCGCACGATACAGGGAAAGTATTTGTCTGATGAGGAAATGCTGGCGTATTATGGGGGCTTGGCCGCACAATATGGTAAGCTTACGGCAAGGTATCGGAATGCCATTTGTCTTGTGATGGACGAGAACCACATTTATGAGTCCATGGATTTGTCTATAGCCAGCGAGCCCTTTATCTTAACTGATACGCCTCACAGTGCCATTCGGAAAAAGGGTTTTCCGCTAGATAGTCTGTCACTGGATATCAAGACCGGAAAATATTATTATGATTTGACGGAAGAGGAAATGGAGCAGTTTGCGGTTGAGGATGGAGTTTTGGTGTTTTTTGAGAAGGTTTTAGGTTTGAGTGAGGAGTAGGACATGTTTCAGATTCGTGTGACAGGAATTTTAATTGAAAGTGATGAAATTTTGTTGGTTCAACAAAAAGTAAGCGATAAGAGAAACTGGTCATTGCCAGGCGGACGGCTGGAGCATGGTGAGACACTGCAACAGGGGCTTATTCGTGAAATGAAGGAAGAGACCGGACTGGATGTAGAAATCATTCGGATGCTGTATGTGTGTGATGTGGCGGTCAGTGATTATACGGTTTTACATATTACTTTTCTGCTGAAAAGAACAGGTGGCGAGGTCGCTTTGCCAACGAATGAATTTGATGAAAATCCAATTCATGATGTGAAATTTGTGCCTGTTTCGGAATTGGAGGCCTATGGATTTTCGGAGAAGTTTATTCAAGTGATTCAAGACGGCTTCCCGAATGCAGGAAATTATATGGGAGATAAGGCTAATATCGGGTTGGGCGTATAATAGAAGAGGTATAGATGAAAGTTATATTTTTAGATATTGATGGTGTGCTCAATTCTAATTTCTGGAACGATACCCATCAAAGAGAAATTAGTGATGGCACGTTAATTGATGAAGAGAAAGTTAAGATATTAGCAACATTGGTAAATCGAACAGGAGCAAAGATAATTCTTCACTCCGGATGGCGCTTTTGGTTTGATGCTAAGTTGAAACCTCTTCGGGCGGAGGCAGAGCGCTTGGTTGAACTATTGACAAAAGAAGGTTTGTCCTTGGATGGATTAACTCCTGATCTAACTACTGAGGAAATCAGAAGAACGAAAAAATTTAGTTTGATAAAAGCGGAGGAAATTCTTGCGTGGCTGAAATTGCATGATGATGTTGATGGCTGGGTAGTTCTTGATGACCTTGAGTTACATAATTGTCAAGTAGAGTTGCATCAGGTAAAGACAGATCAAAGGATAGGATTGCTGGTTGATGATGTGAAACTGGCAGAAAAGATTCTTATGGATAAGATTTGAAGTTATCATGCTTCTTTGTGAGGGCGTGACTTAGTTTTGGGTCTATGTGAAATTTTTACTTTATAAGACCCAAAAACATAGGAAATACCAAGGCTTTTAAGCATAATTTAGCAGCGTATGGGTCTATACAGAAAAAGCGTCTGGTGAGACCCGGAAAATTAATAGTTAGCGGGTCTTGGGTGTGAATTTTTGTGCATAGACCCGCAAGGGGCTGTTTTGCGAAATGTTTTTGCGTGATTCTGGGTGATTTTGGGTCTCACGATTCGGTTTTTCTGTATATACCCGCGTGAAGATTTCAGTGAGCTCGATAACGCCCAATTTGGCAAAATAATTAAAGGTTAAATGGTAAAGGAGGGTAAGAAGGAAATGGTGAAAGAATTAGTTCCGTTTTGGGAGGAAGCATATCAAAATAAAGATGTAACAGCTTTCTCAAGTGAACCCAATGTGACCATTAAAGAATTTGAGCATTTATTTACCGAACATTCTAAAGTATTGGATGTAGGATGTGGAGAAGGTCAAAATGCCGTATATTTAGCACAGAAAGGTTACTGTGTGGATGCATTTGATTTATCTGAACACGGAATTGCAAAGGTAAAATATAGATGTGAATTGTCTGGGACACAACTGAATGCATTTGTGGCAGATTTAACGAAATTTCGATTTGAACAAAACTATGATTTGATTGTATGTTTTGGGACATTACATTTTGTTGATAAAAGCGATTGGAAAAAGTTCATTAATGAAGCAAAAATACATACAAATGTTGGAGGAATTCATATTATTCAAATTTTCACGGATGTTGTACCTGCGTCAGAGGATATAGCACCTTTTGCGATTGGCTTGGCAAAAGATGAAGAAATTAAGGAATTATATGGAGATTGGGAAGTTTTGCAATTTAAATCTTATGTGTTCGAAGATGAGCATCCCAATGTACCAAAACACATACATGCTTCAAATAAAATTGTTGCTAGAAGGATTAGTTAGAATCTGAATTTTGGAGGCAATATGGATAAAAGTACCTATTCATTACTTGAAACATATATGATTTCCTGCATGGAAGATAGTGCACATGACAAAGAGCATATATATCGTGTATTGTATAACGCATTGCGTATTGCCCAAAAAGAGAAAAATGTCGATTATGATGTTTTAATTTGTGCATGTTTATTGCATGATATAGGAAGAAAAGAACAGTTTGCAAATCCTGAATTGTGTCATGCAATAGTCGGCAGTGAAAAAGCGTATTCTTTTTTAGTAAGTAAAGGTTATGAAATTGAATATGCCGAAAAAGTAAAGCATTGCATCAAAACTCATAGATATAGAAAAAATAATTTGCCGGAAAGCTTAGAGGCAAAGATTTTATTTGATGCTGACAAATTGGATGCAACGGGTACAATGGGCATTGCTCGTACACTGATTTATAAAGGTATTGTTTCGGAACCAATCTATTCTCTTTTGCAGGATGGTTCTGTTTCAAGCGGAGAGAATGATAGAAATCCTTCTTTTTTTCAAGAATATAAATACAAACTGGAAAAGGTATATTCAAATTTTTATACGGCGGAGGCAAACCAGATTGCGAAAGAACGGCAAGCTTCTGCAGTTGCATTTTATAATAGCTTATATGAAGAGGTAAAATCCTCATATGAAAATGGAAAAGAGGAATTAATAAAGTTGTTGCAATAGTTTTGAGTATCAGACTCAATTTTTTCTACATAGACCCAATTGATGTTTTTATTTGGAACAGGTAAATTAGAAAACTACGAATTTGGAGGCAAGTAAAAATGCGACTTGATGGATTTGGATTATTTGTAGAAGATATGGCGAAGATGGTTCGCTTTTATAGAGACGTACTGGGCTTTGAAATTAAGGAGGGAGAAGATACTTCTAATGTGTATTTAGTAAAAGATGGTACATTATTTCTGCTTTATGGAAGAAAAGATTTTGAAAAAATGACGAGTCGCAAATATGACTACATAAAGGGACTTAATGGTCATATGGAAATTGCATTATATGTTGATACATATGAAGAAGTCGACGAAGAATACGCTAAGGCTATCAGCAAAGGTGCAGTTTCTGTTCTGGAACCGGAAATGGAGCCTTGGGGACAAAGAACCTGCTATATTGCTGACCCGGAGGGAAATTTGATAGAAATAGGTTCTTTTAATAAATACACATTAGAAGTATCTTCTCCCTCCTTA
>JAZQLH010000069.1:0-4784 GCA_045542555.1 Acetatifactor sp.
TTGGAAATTACTGCATTTTTATTCATTTCCGAACCGGTGGCCGCCAAAGTAAGAACCGTTACAATGGGAAGAACCTTATCGATTTTACTGCTATCTGTCACCAAATCCCAAGGATCTCCCTCGTAACAGGCACCACCTGCAATGACTTTGGACGCATCAATGGTACTGCCGCCTCCCACTGCAAGCACAACATCAATATTTTCCCGCTTACAGATTGCCACACCTTCTCTTACAGAGGTAATCTTAGGGTTGGGCTCCACACCGCCAAGCTCAAATATCTGATAATCCGAAAGCAGCTCCTTTACCTTATCATACAGACCATTTTTCTTGATGCTGCCGCCTCCGTAGACCATAAGCACTTTACTTCCATAAGGTTTTACAAGCTCCGGAAGACAGTCTATCTGCCCTCTTCCGAAACGCACATCCGTATAAACATGAAATCTAAAATTATTCATTTTCATAACCTCCCATTTTCTTATATTTTTATTGTAAACTATTTGCATGGAGATTGTAAACATGATATACTTATTACACTTATAAAATTAAAATAAAGCAACAAAGGAAGATTTTATGAGAGACTATATTATTACCACAGACTCCAATTCTGACATGCCTCAGGAATATCTGGATAAATATAACACACCAATTATTCCTCAATACTATTCTTTTGGAGATACCATCTACGGTGATGAGCTCAACATGACTCCCACTGAATTCTATGAGCGCATGAAAGCCGGAGAACTTCCTCAGTCTCAGGCCAATAATCCGGCTGTTATCGAGGATACTTTCCGTGCAATTTTAGATCAGGGAAAGGATATTATACACATTGCATTCTCTTCTGCACTGAGCGGCAGTTACAATAATGTATGCATGGTAGCGAGAGAATTACAGCGGGAATACCCCGATGCTACAATCGTCGTAATTGACTCACTCAACGTATCTTTAAGCGAGACCATCATGGTAATTCATGCTAATGTGTTGAGAGAAATTGGCACTTCCATGAAAAATACGGTTGATATTCTGGAAGAGTTTAAAAAACATCTCAATGTCCAGTTTACCGTAGATGATTTATTCCACTTACAGCGAGGCGGACGTGTCAGCAAAGCAACTGCCATGGTTGGTAGTGCTTTGAATCTAAAACCGCTACTCTATGTAGACAAATTTGGCGGCCTTACATCTGATGGAACTGTACGCGGACGCAAAAAAGCCCTGCGCACTCTTGTAGACCGTCTAAAGGCCACATTACCCGAATCACCTGACTACTCTATTCCTGTAGGTGTCGTTCATGGCAACTGCATTGAAGATGCAAAAACCGTAGCCACCATGATTCAGGCCGAGACCAAATTTACTAATGTCATCATCAATGACATCAGTCCCAGTATCGGCTCCCATGCCGGCCCCGGTGCCATCGGCGTTTTGTACTATGGAAAAGAAAAAGAGCCTGCAAAATAAAAACATTGTTCAATAAAAAAATCCGTCACTCATGTAGCGACGGATTTTCTTTTATGAAGTAATTTTTATTAGTCTTAAATTAGCCGAGCTGAGCTGCAACTTCTGCTGCAAAGTCCTCATTCTTCTTCTCCATACCTTCGCCAACCTCGAAGCGAACCATCTTAGAAAGAACAAGATCCTTATTTACGGAAGCAAGATACTGTGCAACAGTCTGCTTACCATCTTCAGCCTTAACATAGGTCTGATCCAAAAGGCTAATCTCCTTAACCTGCTTTGAAATACGACCCTCTACCAAACCGCCAAAGATCTTATCGGAAACAATTGCCTCTTTATCAGCAAATGCAAGCTGAACTAAGGTATTCTTTGCTTCACCGGAAAGGAAGTTGAACAGATAGTTCATATTGCTCTTCTTCTCTTCGTAAATTGCAATATCCTCAGCGCTCCATGCTGCATCTGAAACAGCCTTGTCAATCAACTTCTGCAACAAAGGCTTGGGAAGAGATGCAGGATCATTCAATGCACTGTCAATGGTAATCTCTCTCAACTTATCAATTTCCTCTGTGGAAATATCAGCTCTGCTGATATACTGAGGATTCATAGCCGCAATCTGCATTGCAACATTGCTAAGTGCTTCCTTATCTGCATCAGAGGAAGCGCCGTTAGCTGCTACAAGAACACCAATTCTTCCGCCGCCGTGAACATAGGAAACAACGGCATCACCGGAAATCTTAGAAAATCTTCTGATGGAAAGCTTCTCACCGATTTTAGCAGTCTTCTCAACAAGCACACTCTTCAAATCATTTACTTCAAGAAGCGCCTCAACCTCTTCACCATCAACGCCACCGGTCAAATTGGAAGCCAGTGCCTGATCAGCTACAGACTGTACAAACTCCTGGAATACTTCATTCTTTGCAACAAAGTCTGTCTCAGAGTTTACTTCAACAACTACAGCTGTGTTACCGGAAATAGCAACTCTTGCGATACCCTCAGCTGCAATTCTGCTTGCCTTTTTCTCAGCCTTAGCCGCACCGCTCTTCTTCAATACATCAACAGCGGCTGCCATATCTCCATTGGTCTCATTCAGAGCCTTCTTACAATCCATCATTCCTGCGCCGGTCATCTCGCGCAGCTCTTTTACCATAGAAGCGGTAATTTCTGCCATTTTTATATCCTCCTATAATAATTTATATTAACTCAAATCTTAGTTCTCTTCTGCAACTTCCTCGATGTCCTCTGCATTCTCTACAGCAACATCTGCATCAGTGTAAACAGCCTCACCCTGATTTGCCTCGATAACAGCATCCGCCATCTTGGAAACGATCAGCTTAACAGCTCTGATAGCATCATCGTTACCAGGGATGATGTAATCAAGCTCCTCGGGGTCACAGTTGGTATCACCGATACCAATCAGAGTAATACCAAGAGAATGTGCCTCCTGTACGCAAATCTTCTCCTTCTTGGGGTCTACTACGAAGATTGCATCGGGAATTCTGGTCATATCCTTGATACCACCAAGGTTCTTCTCAAGCTTGTCCCACTCCTTCTTCAGCTCGATAACTTCCTTCTTGGGAAGAACATCGAAAGTACCATCCTGAGACATGGTCTCAATAGCACGAAGTCTTTCGATACGGGACTGGATGGTTCTAAAGTTGGTAAGCATACCACCCAACCATCTCTCATTTACATAGTACATACCGCAACGCTCTGCCT
This sequence comes from Acetatifactor sp., assembly GCA_045542555.1. Taxonomy (GTDB): domain Bacteria; phylum Bacillota; class Clostridia; order Lachnospirales; family Lachnospiraceae; genus Acetatifactor. The sequence continues at coordinate 3,163 of JAZQLH010000069.1, forward strand.
CGGTCTTAACAGCGTCCTGAGCCTGCTTCTTGGTACCAACGAAAAGGATGGTGCCGCCCTGTGCAGCGATCTCAGATACTGCGCGATAAGCCTCATCAACCTTACCTACAGACTTCTGCAAGTCGATGATGTGGATACCGTTTCTCTCGGTGAAGATGTAAGGAGCCATCTTAGGGTTCCATCTTCTGGTCTGATGTCCAAAATGAACACCTGCTTCAAGTAACTGTTTCATAGAAATAACGCTCATGTCTTTACCTCCGTTTGGTTAAAATCTTCCGCATTACCTTTTCCGCCGAATCTGCGTTAAAAATCCGGTTAACTCCGATAACGATTTCATACAATATAATCTCTGCAACAGCATCAGATATTTGTTTGAAACACCATCACCGAATCGGAATGCGTGTTTTTTAGTCACAACTAGCATAGTATAACACAAGAAACCCCTTATTGCAAGGGGTTTCTAAGATTTTTTGCGAATAATACATGATAAACTAATGTATCAACAACTCTATCTTGAAATTGCTTTGGCAATCTCCTCATGTGTCATACCTTTTACAAGAGTATAGGTTCCTGTGCGTATCTTGCGCGAATAACCATAGTTGCACAAATAATTATCAAACTCTACTGCATCCTCTACAAGACCTGCCGCCGCAAGAGCCTTACTTACACTATAGGAACTATCACCACTTTTAATTGTAAAAGCAAACTCTTCACCTTCTGTGGCTTCTGAATTTTCTATATCTGTTAAACTTTCTGCCTCTGAGGCAACTACCGTCTCATTAGAAGTCATTTCCTGTGTTGTTGCTATCTCTGTCTCTGAAGATACTTGTACCCTCTCTGTCTCCGGCTCCATTCCGGAAGATACTGGTTCACTCTCTGTCAAATTCTCCGACTCTGAAGATGCTCGTTCCGTCTCTGTCTCCGGCTCCGATTCCGAAGACGACTGTCTGCTTTCTTCCGTCTCTTCCTCAGTCATACCAGAACTTTCCCCCACATCAGTCAGTTTCAACGCGTCGCCTTCAATCATGCCAAGCTCCAGCGCCCGCTTACGCACCTGTGCATCCGTCATAGGTTTATTATCTGCATTAGCAATAGACAGAATTATAGTAGTTAATATAACACCTACCGCCAATCCTCGTAAATAATACTTAAGTTTCATTTTTCACACTAATCTCCATTTTGTGAATGGGTTCTAAACAATTAAGAATTCTTATACAAATCGATTACAAGCTTTACTTCACCCACTCCCAGACCGAGCTCCCTCGCAATCGCTATTGTTGACTTGCCTTGCTTATATAAATTCAAAATCTGTTCATTACTGTTTGTTTCTGTATCCTTATCGACTGTAAGGAAATTCCAGTCCTTTACAGCCTCCAAACCGGTCTCACTTTCCATCTTTTGAGAAAGTGCCCCATTCTTTACTGCTACGTTTTTACTGTCAGCCTCCTGCAGGTTATCCTGCTTTGGAGCCTCCTGCATCTCATTTAAATCCAATCGTTCAAATTCCGGTATCCGAATTTTGGGAGCTGTAGCAAAACTTTCCTGCATAGGCACCATTTTATCCATAGTCTCTTTTGCTTCCTGAATAGCTTTTCCGGCCTCTGCCACCGTCTCCTTCAGAT
>JAZQLH010000070.1:0-20014 GCA_045542555.1 Acetatifactor sp.
TCACTTAGTTCTCTGAATTTTCTCTGCTGCTATAGCGCAGCTCTTGGAATTTTCAGGGTTGCATTGCTGTTTATTTGTCAAGGTACAAAAAGACTTCTTCGAAGTCTTTGCAAATTCGCTTGTGCGAATTTGTGGTGTTGCAAGATTACTCTTGCAAACGGAGAAGGAGGGATTTGAACCCTCGCGCCGCTATTAACGACCTGCACCCTTTCCAGGGGTGTCCCTTCGACCTCTTGGGTACTTCTCCACGTCGACATGTTCTGCCATTATGCGTTTGTCGCTATCTTGCATTGCGAGAGTCTATTTGAGAATATCCTACTCTCAAACGGAGAGAGTGGGATTCGAACCCACGCGCCCTTGCGGACAAACGGTTTTCAAGACCGCCTCGTTATGACCACTTCGATATCTCTCCATGAATCCGCTCATCAGCGGCAATGATTATTCTATCAAAAATAGTATTTCATGTCAACAACTTTTTCCAAATTTTTTTTACAATTTATTAATGTGCTTTTTACGCCTTATCTCCGTCCTCAAGTCCTTCAGGCTTCTTATTGAAATCAAGCAATAAATCAGCATAGATTCCACCACATTCTTTCAAACCTTCAACAATTAAACCGGCAAAAGTAACTGCACCCTCATATTTTAAATGAGTATTATCCAACTTTCCTTCAGGACAATTTTTATAAACACCGGGCTCAATATTCATAAACCAATCTACGGTCTTCTTTGCGCCCACCTCATCCATAAGGGTTCTACTCATAGAATACAAGTCCACAAGAGGAACTTCCTCCGCCTTTGCAACAGCTTTAATCGCTGCAACATATTCACCGTGAGCTCCTTCTCCAAGTTTACCATTCTCCTCGAAGCAACGTCTCTCTAAAGGTGTAATAAGCACCGGGTAAGCCCCTCTCTCTCTTGCAGCATTTATAAAAATACGAAGATTCTCATCAAAGGTGGAACCGGGAATTGTATATCTTGTCGGATCCTGAATCTTTTCATCATTGTGCCCAAACTGTATAAAAAGGAAATCCCCTTCTCTTATATTTTGTTCAACAGGCTCAAATCTACCTTCGTCCAGAAAGCTCTTCGTACTTCTGCCATTCTTGGCGTGGTTACAGACAACAATATCCTCTCTCAAATAAAGAGATAGCACCTGCCCTATACCCGTTTGTGGATATGTAGTGATATCATTTGTCTGTACAGTTGAATCTCCAACCCAAAAAATTTTATTCATAACCGTAACCGATTCCTTTCAAAAAAGAAACCGCAATGTAACATTGCGGTTTCCCATTTTTTGTAATATAGCCCTGTAATTACTCCTTTACAGCACCAACATTTACGCCCTTTACGAAGTACTTCTGCAGGAAAGGATATGCTGCCATGAAAGGCAGAATAGCCATTACAATCGCTGCATAATACAATGTCTCTTGCGCAACCTTATAGGCTGTGGTAGGCGTATCACCATCCATGACCATAACTCTCAGTATGTACTGGAAGTTAACCTGCTCACGGCTGGAAATGTAAATCTGAACTGTGGAATAATCGTTCCAAACGGTAACTGCAAACATCAAACCAACGGATGCAAGTGCAGCCTTGGAAAGAGGAAGAACAATCTTAAAGAAGATTCCCATGGGGGAACAACCGTCAATCTCAGCAGCCTCATACAAGGACTGAGGAATACCCATGAAGAAGTTCTTCATCAATACCAGATTGTAAACATTCATACCGTGTTTTACAACAAGGATCCACATGTTATTGGTCAAATGAAGTTTCTTCATAACCAAATACTCAGGAATCATACCACCGGAGAAAATCATGGTAAACATCAAGAAGTATACAATAATTTCTCTTCCGGGAAGTTCATCTCTGGACAATACATAACCACCCAAAGTAGACATTACAAGACCTACCAAAGTACCTGCCAAAGTGGTAATTACTGAATTCAGGAAAGGTCTATACAACTTGGAAGTAGTCAAAATAGTCTTATAGCCATCCAGAGTAAACTGATTAGGTAAAAGCTGGAACTGGTATACACCTACTGCATTGAAGGAATCACAAATTACCTTCCACATAGGAAGAAGGATAATCAATGCAACAATAACAAACACAATATAGTTTACAACATCAAATACCTGTACACGTTTTTTGGGCTTTTTATATGCCACCTTTTTATCTGCCATATCCTAAGCCCTCCTTTACAGAATTCCGTATCCACGAATCTTTTTACTAAGGTTATTACTGATCAATACAAGCACACCGCCAACCAAAGATCTAAACAGACCAACTGCAGTTGTATAACCGTAGTTAGGGATAGCAGTCATGAATGTCTTGCTGTATACATATGTAGAGATAACCTCCGCAACATCAAGTACACGAGAGTTGTACATAACGAATACAGGCTCGAACATGTTCAGCACCTTCGCAAGATTCAGGATCAATACAACGATAATAGTGTTTGCCAACGCAGGAACGGTAACATACCAAATCTTCTGCAATCTGGAAGCACCATCAATATCTGCTGCTTCATACAGTTCGGGGCTGATACCTGCCAAAGTTGCCAGGAATACAACGGTTCCCCAACCTGTTTCTTTCCATAAGTTAACTAAATAGAACACGGGACGCCACAAATCCTGATCGTGCATGAAATCAATACTCTTCTCAATCAGTCCCCAGTCCTTCAAAGTCTCATTCACCATACCGGTGGTAGAGGTAGAAAGGAACAGAGTGAAAATTGCAGCGGTAACAGTCCAAGACATAAAGTGAGGCAAATAGATAATTGTCTGTAAAGTCTTCTTCGCAAACATGCTCCGCATTTCATTAATAAACACGGAAACAACAACGGAAGCCGTTGTCGCTGTAAGCAATCTTGTAACAGACATTACCAGCGTATTTGTAAAAGCCTGCCAGAAATCCTCATCCTCAAACAAATCCAGGAAATGCTCAAATCCTACAAACTCAATTTTTCTCAATGTGTAATCATAGAAAGCATACCGCACACCCAACATAGGCCAGTAGTAAATAATCAACACATAAATAAAAACAGGAAGGAACATCAGATAGAATCCGCGATGATTCCATATGCGCATGCCCAGTGGCTTCTTACGGATTTCCGCATTGGTAGAAGTCCTCATTTTCTTTTTGCTCATAAGCAAATCCGCCCTTCGTTTTTAGTAAAAAACATTCTGCCCGGTGGGCATCCCGAAGGACACCCACCTGAACAGAATAAAATCAACGTACCAACTAATCAATTGTTAAGATTACTGTGCGTTCAACTCTTCAAGAATCTTAGTAGCGGTGTCGCCCCACTCAGCCTGGTACTCAGCAATTGCCTCAGCACCGGTCTTCTCGCCAGCAACAACCTGGTTCATCAGAGTCTTCTTGTCGTCAGCCATCTCACTCTTCTTCTCAGTCAAGGTCTCGCAAGATGCAGCAACAGGAGCATCTACACAGTTCTCGGTGAAGAAGGTGTTACCCTCAACTACAAGGGGATCGCTATCAGAGAATCCATTGGTAAGAGGAGAAATAACCAATACTGCATCAAGATGGTTCTTCTTCCATACAGTGTTAGGATCGTTAGGGCTCTGCTTCAAGTGGAACTCACCCTCTGCATACTCATACTTCTTCTCTTTGTCAGTACCAGCGTTGGTTGCGAAGGACTCAGCCTTGGTAGACCAGTGAACATCCTCTGCACCATAAGTCCACAGAGTCTGAACCTTGTCACCATCAAGCATGGTCTCAAGCAGTGCATCGAAGATAGCCTGCTCACGGCCATTGTCGCCATCGCCATCATCAGTGATAACCCATACAGGAGCTTCTCTGTTGATGTAACCACCCCAAGTATCCTTGATCTCCTGGATAGGAGCAAGCTGTACCAGAGTTGTGTCAACTTCGTTCTTCTCAAGGTTGTTGGTCAGAGTTCTCAACCAAGTACCTGCCCAGTAGGTGAATACACCTGAAGAAGTTTCCTGCTTATTGGAGAAGAATTTCTCACGAGCCTGCTTGGTACCAGCCTCCTCGGTATCAGGGTCAATCAGACCATCAGCATAAGCCTGTGCAAGTCTGTCAAGAGCATCGATAGTAGCCTGCTCCTGGAAACCGTCTACCCAAACGCCATCCTTCTGATAGAAATCAGGGTAAGCGCCCTGCCAGAACTCGGGCATGTAGTTGATGTAAGGAGCCTCATCCAACTTACCGAAACCAGCAGCGATTACGCCGTAACCATCGGGGTTAGCTGCCTTGAATGCCTTCAGCATGTTGATATAATCTTCATAAGTCTTAACATCCTCAATCTTGATGTTAGCTGCATCCAACCAGGACTGCTTAACGTAAGTTACACAACCGTTACCATAGGTAGGTGCGAAACCGTACAGAGCGCCGGTGGAATCCTTCATATTCTCGTTGATAGAAGGAAGAGTAATTCTGCTCTGGAACTCAGCATTGTCATATGCATCAGCCATATTCCAAAGCATACCGGTAGGAGCATACTCTCTGAACATGGAAGCAGACATGATCAATGCATCGGGATACTGTCCATCACCAGGAGTACCGGTGGTCAGATATCTGGATACGGTACCAGCGTAGTCGGAGTGATCCAACTGGTCAATGGTAAGCTTAATGGGATGGCCAAGCTTCTCAGATACAGCAGCCTCCCACTGTGCGATAAACTGATCCTGACCGCTATCTTCGGTTGCAGTAACAGTACCGTCTACTACGATGTGAAGCTCCTCAAGAACATAAGGTGTAGCTTCGTTTGTGCCGGTGCCAGCATCTGAACCACCTGCTGCAGGGGTACCTGCTGCAGAACCGCCAGCTGCATCGCCACCGTTACAAGCTGCCATGGAAAGAACCATAGCACTTGCAAGAAGTACAGATAAAACTTTCTTCTTCATTTTTTTCCTCCCTAAATAGTTAGAATAATAATATTGTTTCTCCGGGCTATCCCCGGTTTCTCTTATACTTTACCACTGTTAAGGACAAATTGCAAGCCACAAATTTTGTATTATTGCACAATTTTAAGGCATTATACTCAAAAAACGCCGATTTTATCGTGTTTTTTCAAAAAAAATTGACGGATTTTTCTCAAAAATCCGTCAGCCTGACCATAAAATCCATATTTTTTTAGGCATTTTTCACATAAGGCATTGTGTGACTTGCACAAGGTGCAAACAGATTTATTGGTTATTTTACAGACGCTTTTATATTTCCTTTAAAAGCGCCGTAGCCACCACCATATCCTCCGGCGTAGTTATTTTAATATTGTGATAAGAACCTTCGACCAGGCGAACCTTGTAATTGGTAAAAAGTTCCACAACACCGGCATCATCCGTAATGGCAATTCCCTGTTCATGAAGTCTTTGCATGCCCATCTCAAGGCGTTCATAAGCCTCTATAATAATGCGCGCATCAAAAACCTGTGGTGTCTGCACATTCCACACTGTCCTTCTGTCAGGAGTCTGAATTGCCCAATTATCTCTGTCTACAATCTTCACCGTATCCTTTGAAGGCATGGCCGCCACACAGGCATGATATTCATCCACGGCATCCGCAAGCCTTGTAAGCATTTCTTCTGACAAAAACGGACGGGCACCATCATGAATAAACACATATCCCGCGCCTTCCTCCATGGCTTTCAATGCATTCATCACAGACAGATAGCGCTCTGTACCGCCCGCAACCACACTATGTACTTTGGTAAAACCAAATTTTTGCACAATCTCTCTTGTTACATAATCAATATCATTTGCTCCTGTCACCAGAATACAATCATCTATCACTTTTGACTGCTCTATGACATTTAATGAATACCACAGCACCGGTTTATCTGCCAAAAGCATGTATTGTTTGGCTACCGGTCCGCCCATACGGCTTCCCGTTCCTGCCGACAATACAATTGCGGTACACTTTTTTTCATTTTTCATAACTGCAAATTGGGCACGGCATTCAAATCATAACCGTGACGTACTCCTTTTATATATTCGTAGTATCCCGCCACACCAATCATGGCCGCATTGTCTGTACAATAGATAGGACTTGGATGGATAAATGTAATCCCGCTTTTCGCACATTCCTTTTCAAAAGCTGCACGAAGGGATGAGTTGGAAGCCACTCCTCCCGCAATGGCAAAGGTGTCAAACCCATAAGCCTTTACCGCATGTATAGAATGTTCTACCAGCACATCGATAACCGCTTTCTGAAAGGATGCTGCCACATCTGCGGCATTTACGTCTTCCCCTTTCATCTGACAACCGTTCAAATAATTCAGCACAGCACTTTTCAGGCCACTAAAACTAAAGTCATATTCATTTTCCGCAACCTTGGCTCTGGGAAACGCAATGGCATCAGGATTCCCCTCCTTGGCAAGCTTATCAATCTTAGGCCCCCCGGGATAACCAAGGCCAATCGCCCGGGCTACTTTATCAAACGCTTCTCCTGCCGCATCATCTCTGGTGCGTCCCACAATTTCATACTCGCCATAATCTTTCACAATTACCAGATGCGAGTGTCCGCCGGAAGCCACAAGACAGGCGAAGGGCGGTTTAAGTTCTTTGTGTTCAATAAAATTAGCACTGATATGACCACTGATATGATGCACACCTACTAACGGAATCCCGGTGGCAAAGCTCAGCGCCTTTGCGGCAGACACTCCAACCAGAAGTGCTCCTACCAATCCCGGTCCATAGGTCACTGCAATGGCCGTAATATCCTTAAGGGTTACTCCGGCCTCCTCAAGTGCCTCTTCTATGACCTGATTAATTTTCTCGATATGCTTACGGGAAGCAATCTCAGGCACGACACCGCCATAAAGGGTATGTAACGCAATTTGGGAGGATATTACATTTGATAATACCTCCCTGCCGTTTTTTACCACCGCAGCCGCTGTTTCATCACAGGAGCTTTCGATGGCCAATATGTAAATATCTTTTACTTCCTCTTTGACTTCCATTTCGCACACGCTCGTCCTTGTTTTATTCCTCTTCGATCTTCAGATTAGCCACATCTTCCCAACCGTAAATCTTCCACTGTTTATTCTCATCTTTGCGCAACAGATACATCTGGCCGGACGAATAGTTCTTGTTGCCCTGCAAAAAAATGTAATTGCACATGATTTTGGCAAACTCAAAATTATCCTCTTCAAAAAAATCCACACTGGTACTGGATGCCACATTCGCTCCGGTAATACGACGCTTATTGTCGCGATAGTCATAAACCTCCGCCTTAAGACGCATCTGATACCCCTCTAATTCATTGATGGACAAAAGTTCAGCATCATACAGCTCGCGCGCCTTAAGTCCCAATGCTTCGATTTCTTCATCAGTACACTCTTCATTATAGAGGCACTTAAGAATCTGGTTATAGTATTTAATTACTTCCTTGGGCGTTGGGGGATAATCTTTGCTCAAATCCCGACTAAGTGTTGCCTGAACTATGGTCATCTCAGGTTCCTTTCCACTTTCACGATTCCGGTTGGAAATGTAAGCATAGTATCCGACCACCGCCAGCACCAACAGTACCACTATGACTGTTGTGCGCGTTGTCGTTTTTTTCATTATTATTCTTCCTCAAAATTTAATTCCACTGTTCTTCCATCCTTAGCAGCGATGGTGTTAGGGAAAATTTTCCGCACGTCATTTATAAACTCATCCGGTCTCATAAGCGAAGGGCTGTAATGAGTCAGCCAAAGCTGCGGCACCTGCGCCTCCTTGGCTATTTGGGCAGCCTCATACATGGTCATATGGCGATGCTCCCTGGCCTTTATAAGCTTGTCCGGCTCGCCATACATACCTTCCAGAATCAAAAGATCTGACCCTTTGGCATGTTCACGAATGCTGTCGGTAGGACGGGTATCGGTACAGTAGGTTACCTTAATGCCCTTTCTGTCAGCTCCCAAAACCATATCCGGCGTAAAAATCCGTCCATCCTGTTCAATGGTCTCCCCCTTTTGCAAGCGACTCCACAGCTTCATGGGAATCTGCTGCTCTTCTGCCCGGGCTTTATCAAATCTGCCTGTACGGTCAATGCTCATACTATATCCATAGCATAACACATTATGATTCACCTTAAAAGCCTCAATTCGAAATCCTTCAAAAGAAAAAATCTGCTCGTTTTCCGTAATTTCTACACACTTTATCTCAAAAGGAAGCTCCGGCGCAATAACCCTAAGCGAGTTGACTACACGGGTCAGACCCTTTGGTCCTATCAAAGTCAGCGGTTGTGTGCGCTCTGCATTGCCCATGGTCAAAAGCATTCCGGGCAAACCACTGATATGATCCGCATGATAATGGGTAAAGCATATGATGTCAATAGGATTGGGGCTCCATCCCTTTTCTCTCAATGCAATCTGAGTTCCCTCACCGCAGTCAATCAATATACTTTTACCATTATAGCGAAGCATCAGGGCGGTAAGCCATCTGTATGGCAGCGGCATCATGCCGCCCGTCCCCAATAAACAAACATCTAGCATAATTCTGTCTCCTCGTCCTCCTCCACAGGAATCGCAAACTGCCCAATGATTTTGTCATAGCAAGCCTCGCACAAATCAAACCTGTGTCTGGTTCCGTCTTTATTACTGAAATACCCGAAGGTATAATCCACCGTAAAGCAACCCTCTTTTATAAAACTCTCGTCGCCCTTCAGCTCTTTCTTGCACTGATTGCAAATCACCTTACCATATTTATGCATCTTTACCTCCCACAATCCTTTGTATTCTCCGGCTTACGTTTCTTTCAGTATACTATAAAAGCAACCTGTAGGACGTGGTAATTATTGGCGCAGCCACATAATCATGGCATCTTCCACCGGTTTTTCATAAAATCTAGGCCGAATCCCCTCCGAAACAAACCCGAATTTTTCATATAGGCGGATGGCCGCTATATTACTCACCCGGACCTCCAGAGTAAATTCCTGTACCCCCCGTCTTCTACCCTCCGAAAGTAGTTCTTCCATTAAATAGGAAGCAACGCCCTGTCCGCGGCACTCCTCACAAACCATCACTTTATCAATATCACCTTCGTTGCCCAATACGGTCAACCCTGCACAACCTACGATTTTATCCGCTTTACATGCTACAAGATACAAACAATAACTTCTGGTCAGTAAATCTGCAAAATTTTGTTCCGTCCATGGCATGGAAAATATATTCTGTTCCATTTGAACCAGCTTGGCTATATCCTCCTGCATCATGGGACGAATTATCACACTCATCCCTGCTCCTTTTTTGCAAGCTCACGTTCTGCCTGACTTTGGCGCAAGTATTCCGGCTGATGTGCTACCGCAGTTACCGTGCGCCCCTTCGCATAATAAACTGCTCCTAATGTAGCAATACTGCCTGCACACTGTCTGTTCTTTCCTGCCGGAGCAAAAGAATAAGGAATCTTTACCTGCTCTTCCAGAACATTGCGATAAACCGGCACCCCATCACCTAGGAAAATTACACCTCTTCCAGGCTGTTCGCTACCAATGGTGTTGATTTTTTCTATTATAATAGAGATATCAACAGCCGTCTGCGGCTCCACCGTCTTCAATTCTCCATCCTTGCCAAACTCATAGACACCTGTATAGACCTGATTACGTCTTGCATCAATCAGCGGACACACCAGACTGTCCGTTCCCCAGAGATTATAGGCAAGCCCTTCTAATGTAGGCACCTCCACCAAAGGCTTATCAAGGGCCATGCCAAGTCCCTTTGCCGTCGCAGAACCAATGCGCAGTCCGGTAAAGGAACCGGGACCCGACGCAATCGCAATGGCATCGATACTATCCATATCCAATTCTATCATTTTCCGGACCTCATCCAACATAGGTAAAAGGGTCTGGGAATGGGTCTTCTTATAATTCACATTATACTGTGCCAAAAGCAGATCATCCTCTACTATGGCTACTCCAGCCACGAGGCCTGAACTGTCCAAACCTAAAATCTTCATATGATTAACGCTCCTTTAGCGTAATTTTGCGATAGTCAAAACCTTTCTGCAAATCCTTTTCAATGATAATCTCCATATAATGCTTTGGCAAAATTTCACTGACAAGGTTCGCCCACTCTATCAGGCAAACACCCTCACCATAAAAATGGTCCTCGTAGCCGATTTCCTCCATTTCCTCCACATCTGCAATGCGATACACATCATAGTGGTAAAAAGGAATTCTTCCCTGCTCATATATCTGCACAATGGTAAAAGTGGAGCTGTTGACCGGCCCGGTTATACCAAGTCCTGCTGCGAAGCCCTGGGTAAATACCGTCTTGCCTACACCCAAATCGCCAATCAGCGTGTAGACCTGCCCCGGCACGCACTGCTCGCCCAGCTGCTTACCCAAAGCAAAGGTCTCCTCTGGACTTACCGTCTCAATTACTGTTTCTTCTATATTAATAGACATTTTATTTCTCCAACTTTCGTTTAGCTAGTAGCGGATTCGCACCTTTTTCGGCTCCATATGGGTACTGATACATTGAATAACAGCTGTTGTTTTATCTCCCATCTGTTTTCTGGGAAAAATAGTGGCATTACTTTTAGAAGTATATACAATAATACTACGGCTTGTGGAAACAGCCTTCACCATATTCTCCCAGCCCTGATGCTCCTTCGCATCGCCCTGAGACACGGTAATACCCTGCTCATCCAAAACATAATGAAGAGGCTGTTTAAAAGCAGGATTATTCAGTGCCTGTTGTCTGCTTTTCAAAAAAAGTGTCCACGGAAGATACAAAAGCAACACCAGCCCCAGAATCCAAAAAAGAGGATATCCCTTTACAAAACCCACGATTACCGCAACTGCACCTACGCCGCTGCCCAAAAGTCCCGACGCACCATTATAGGTGTGCATCAGCATATAATCATAAAGGTCCCCCGCCTCAATCTTTACATCAAGCTCAACCATAACTCCTCCACCTTGAAAAAGCACCTACAAACAAATCCCTTGTAGGTGCTTTATTTTCTTCCTTAAATTATATGGTTTTCCGGTTAAAAAAGCAAGTGTTAATTATTCGTGGCGCAGAGCCTCAATAGGACTTAAGCGTGCAGCTTTTCTTGCAGGATAAATTCCGAAGAAAATACCTACTGCAGAAGAGAATGCACTGGCTCCAAGCACCGTACCGGCACTAATCGTAGCTTTAAAACCAATCAGTGAGCACACCGCAGTCGCTCCCAGCACACCGATGATAATACCGATAAGCCCTCCCAAAAGAGAAATCAGTGCCGATTCCGCCAAAAACTGAATCAAAATAGAGCGTGTTCTGGCTCCCAGTGCCTTTCGAATACCAATTTCTCTGGTTCGCTCCGTCACGGACACCAACATAATGTTCATAACACCGATTCCACCTACCAGCAAAGAGATTGCAGCAACAAATACAACAAAGATTGTAATATAGTTTAGGATGTCACTTATTTGACTCATGTAGTCATTGAAATTCTCAACCTGTATTGCATTCTTTCCCCGAACTCCGTGTCGGTTTTCCATAAGTTGCACTGTTTTTTCTGCCACTTCTGTCGAATATTCCGCTCCATCGCTGATAATCAGCAGGTCATTCATGCTGACATAAAATCCGTAGCAAGATGACACTACTGTCAGCGGGCACTCTATTGAGACAAACTCTGTCATCAATCCGCCGAGCATGGAAGCATTATCCTGGCGGATTCCGATGATAGTAAAATCCTTGCTGATACCATATAAATTCATTTCCAGCGTCATTCCAATAACATTTGTTGTTCCAAAAAGAAGCTTTGCGCTGCTCTCTGTAAGCACACAAACGCAATTGGCAGAATAATAATCATTGTCCGTAAAATATCTACCCTTGATTATCGGGTCACTGCTAGAGTATTCCAGCCCCGCCATTCCCATGGTGGCATTACCGTTGAATGTACCTTTTCTGCCCGTAAAGCTACATCCGCCAAAAGTCCAGCTTGGTGTAACTGCTTTTACATGTGGAACCTTTTCCATAATGGCCTGGATATCATCCTCCGTAAACTCAACCTGAATACCCTCTTCATTATCTCCATAGGAGTAAATATAAAGTTGGCCTCCCGCCATAGCATTCAATTCATTGTTAATGCCGCCCTTTACACCGTTTCCGATGGAAATAATCATGATAACAGAGGATATTCCGATAATAATACCCAGCATGGTAAGAATGGACCGACCTTTATTACTCTTGATATTGAGAAGGGCAATTTTAATGTATTCCCAAATTTGTATCATAGTCTGCCCCCTACATTTCCGGCATAATGGTCACTGCCATGCCTTCCTCCAAGGAACCGATATAGGTCAAAACAATCTGGTCCTGCTCCGTAATGCCCTCCAAAACCTCTGTGTGAGTATCATTGGAAATACCACACACAATGGGTTTGCGCACCACAACACCATCTTCTACCACATAAAGGAAATCACCATCCCGATCGGCATTAACTGCTTCCACAGGAATCAAAAGTGCATCCTTGACAGAACGGGTGTTGACGGTTAACTTGGCATCAAGACCCAGAATAATCTTGTCATCCGGATTGTCAATATGTACTTCCACACCCACCATGGGGGTATTGGATGCATTCACAGTGGCCATGCGGTTAATTTTGCTGACAGTACCGTTGTAGGTATTGCCGGAAATCGTCACCTCTGCCTTCTGTCCTACTTCAAGCTTGGCTACATCCTGTCTGGTTGCGCTGAAAGTCACTTTTACCGCATCCGTGCTCTCCAAAGTCAAAAGCTGCACGCCTTCTGCTATGGTGGAGCCTTCCACTGCAGTAACCGCTGTTACAACACCGGCAAACTCTGCGCAAACACCGGCCTTACCTGCATAATAAGAGGCCTCCGCATCACTGTAAGCCATGTCTGCCAAAGCTTTATCCGCTTCACAGGAGGTCTTGTCGTAAGAATCCATAACACCCGTTTCGCTACTATTTTTCTGGCCCTCCATCTCTGCCTTGTACGCTTCGTAGTCCGCAATAAGCTCCTGTACACGCTGTATTTCCTCCTCTGTCTCCACAACATAATCGGAGGAATTTGCAATTTGTTGCAAATAGTTATTTCTGGACAAATCACTCTCGATTTCACGAATCCTTGCCTGTTTTTCCGCCAATGCAGCAGTATCGGAGGGATTCAACTCTTTTATTTCGCTTTGTAAAGTCAACAGTTCCTCGTTCAAATCAAACGCTTCATCTGCGAGTGCTGTAGCAGTATCCCTCTGACTTTGACTTAACTGTGACTGTAACCTTTTCAAATATGCCTTATTATCTGCAATCTGCTGTTCCAATACAGGAATGTTGGTGTTAGCCTCTCGCAATTTTGCCTGATTATCTGCGCTGTCTGCTATAGCGCTGTTATAGCCTGCTGTGGATTTCTCCTGCTGTAAAGCTGCCTGACGGAAATCGCTGTCCAGCTTTGCCTCGTCATAAGCAATCAACACATCCCCTTTTTGCACGGCATCGCCGGGGGCTACCTTTACCTCCGCCAAAGTACCGGACACCGGGGCAAAAAATACTTTTACCTCTTCAGCCGCTACTGTGCCACTGGTACTGACACTTTCCTGCAGCTCTCCCCTTGTGGCTGCTGTGGTGGTTACAAGAACGGTGGCCTCACCGCCTGAACATCCTTTTAACAATAAAAACAGTAAGATGATTACCACTACAATTATAATAACAACTGTTTTTTTACTCTTTTTACCCTTTTTTTTGCTTCCATTTTTCTGTAATGCCATTTGTTCCTCCTTATTGCTCCGCTTCCATCGGTGCAATCACTTGATTATTGTCCTGCATTATATCATCTGCAATCCGGCCGTCTTTGATCTTAATTACACGCTTGGCCCGGGCTGCGATTTCATTGTCATGAGTAATGAGGATAACCGTTCTGCCATCCTTATGTAACTCCTCTAAAATTCCCATAATTTCCGTGGTGGAATGGGAATCCAGATTACCGGTAGGCTCATCCGCCAAAATAACCGGTGGTGCCTGAGCTATCGCTCTTGCAATCGCCACACGCTGTTGCTGGCCTCCGGACATCTCAGCCGGCTTATGCTCCATGCGATGTGCCAGACCAACCTTCTCCAGTGCAATTCGGGAAAGCTCCTCACGCTTATTACCGGATACCCCTCTGTAAATAAGGGGCAATTCCACATTTTCTCTGGCCGTCAGATTCGGAATCAGATTAAATCCCTGAAAAATAAAGCCAATTTCCTTGTTGCGGATGTCCGACAACTCATCATCATCCAAATCCGCCACATTCTGCCCATGCAATCGGTAACTTCCCGACGATGGCACATCCAGGCAACCTAACATATTCATTAATGTTGATTTACCACTGCCCGACTGACCAATGATTGCCACAAACTCCCCTTCGTCTATGGTAACGTTCACATGATCTAACGCACGGACCTCGTTTTCTCCGGGATTGTATATCTTACACATATCCCTGATTTCAATTAGTGCTCCCATAAAGCCCCTTTTTGCCTCCACTTGTGTTATTGTGTTGTTGTATCAATCAAATAATACAGCCTTTTCCATTATCTGTCAACATGTTATCTACTATATTATAATGGATATACTCTCATACCATAAAACGTTTTCCATCCACAAAACGTTTCAAATTTTCCAAAAAAATTCCCGTTGTCGACATAATATATCGGCAACGGGAACACTTAGGAGAGTATGAATAAAAAATTAACGATTGTTCTTAATAATAGGACTGATTCGCTTATAAATCAGCAACGTTGCAATGGACACGCTGGCACCTTTAATGAGATTTAAAGGGCCCACGCAGGCTGCCACAAAGCTCCAGATATTGCCCTCTTTCACAAAAGGATTTATCTCCATTCCCTGCTCAATCAACTGCGCTATAGGCACGCCTGCTTTTTCAAATGCAGGCAGCAAATACAATGCGTTAAATGCCGTACCAAACACGGTTATAATGATTGTACCAACCACACATGCCACAATAGCACCTTTTTTGGTCTTTTTCATCCGATAAATAACAGATGCCGGCAAAACAAAGCTGCAACCAACTGAAAAATTGGCAAACTCACCGATAAATGCAGTTCCCGTTCCATCCATACATAAATTCAACAATATCTTAATGAACTCCATCAAAACCGCAGCCACAGGACCAAATGCGAAGCCACCAATCAAAATAGGAAGTTCACTAAAATCCAGCTTATAATTACCGGTAGCCCAAAATACCGGGAACTCAAAGAGCATCAACACTGCCGCAATGGCTGAGAACAAGCCAATCATGGCAATTTTGCGGGTGTTAAGCACCGGCTCCTTAACCCCTTGCTTTTTCTGTGCAAGTTTTTCCAGGATATAAGCCACCACAAAAAGCGCTGCCATAATCGCCAGAATTTCCAACACAAAGGTTGCGTTTTCCATAACATCTGTTACCAATTCTTTCATTTCATTTTCCTCCTGTCTGATGCACTTTGCATCCATAAATGATAGTGGGAAAATTCTTCATTCATTTCGCACAGCAAAAATCCCCCGAAACCATCGGTTCGGGGGAAATAATTGGTATGTACATGCCTGCCTAAATGTACTCTCCTCATTTAAGCACAAAAAGCATATAAGCTTACACTTTCACAGCTGTACTCATTTCTTCTTTCATCCAGACTATACTGTTGGTCCCGGACTTTCACCGGATCAGCCATGGCTAAAGTAATCTTTTAGCCACGGGTCGCGGACTCTGCAAGTTTTCCTGCATTACCGCCAGTAGGGAATAGAACGCCTTTTGCGGCCTTCGCACCCAACCCCGAAGAATTTTCAATTGTCGGCGGCATATCCGCCTCGTGGTCTATATTACGCTATTGTTTTTTATTTGTCAATATGTTTCAATTACTGATTCTGCTGAATCTTCATAGTAAGGCCAATTCTTTTCTTGGCCACATCCACGGTCAGCACCTGAACCTCCACGATATCGCCTACGCTGACAGCCTCTAAAGGATGCTTGATGTAGCGGTCGGTCATCTGGGAAATGTGTACCAGGCCGTCCTGATGTACACCGATGTCAACAAAAGCACCAAAATCAATAACATTTCTCACGGTTCCTTTGAGAATCATGCCGGGCTTCAAATCTTCCATATCAAGCACATCGCTTCGAAGAATGGGCTTTGGCATATCTTCTCTGGGGTCACGGGCAGGCTTCTCCAGCTCTTTCATAATATCAGTCAAAGTAATCTCACCGATTCCAATCTCCTCAGCCAGCTTCTTCTTATCCTTAACCACCTTAAACTGTCCGGAAGCCTTCTGCATGGCACGCACATCATCCAAAGTCATCTCAAGCTTGCCTAAAAGCTTCTCAACAGCCTCATAGGATTCAGGATGTACACTGGTGGCATCCAAGGGATTGTCGCCGTCCGTGATACGCATAAAGCCGGCACACTGCTCGTAAGCCTTAGGGCCAAGCTTTGCCACCTTCAAAAGCTGTTTGCGATTAGTAAAGCGACCATTCTGCTCACGGTAATCCACAATATTTTTAGCAATGGTCTTATTAATGCCGGAAATATACTCAAGCAAGGATGCCGATGCCGTATTCAAATCCACACCCACCTTATTTACACTGTCCTCAACCACACCATTTAGAGCATCACTAAGCTTCTTCTGGTTCATGTCATGCTGATACTGACCCACACCGATGGACTTGGGATCGATTTTAACAAGCTCTGCCAGAGGGTCTTGCAGTCTTCTTGCAATGGAAGCCGCACTTCTCTGTCCCACATCAAAATTGGGAAACTCCTCCGTAGCCAGCTTACTTGCAGAATAAACAGAAGCTCCCGCCTCGTTTACAATCACATACTGTACAGGTCTGTCCAGTTCCTTCAAAAGCTCTAGAATTACCTGCTCTGACTCTCTGGATGCAGTACCGTTACCAACAGAGATTAAATCTACATTATACTTCTTGATAATACGCTTCAGATCAGCCTTCGCTTCCTCCACCTTATTCTGTGGAGCGGTAGGATAAATCACCTTGGTATCCAACACCTTTCCGGTTGCGTCCACAACTGCCAGCTTACATCCGGTACGGAATGCAGGATCCCAACCAAGTACCACCTTGCCTGCAATAGGCGGCTGCATTAAAAGCTGTTTTAAGTTTTTACCGAATACATTGATTGCGCCATCCTCAGCCTTCTCAGTCAACATATTACGAATCTCTCTCTCGATAGCCGGAGCAATAAGACGCTCATAACTGTCTGCAACTGCCTCTTTAATGACGGGCTCAGTAAACTCATTCTTAGATGTAATCTTCTGCTTCTCCAAATACCCTACAATCTTCTCATCCGGCGCACTTACCTTTACTGTCAGGATTTTCTCCGCCTCACCACGGTTCAGCGCAAGGATTCTGTGACCTGCTATCTTTTTTACAGGCTCCTCAAAATTGTAGTACATCTCATATACACTCTCTGCCTTCTCATCCTTGGCAGTGCTTGTAATCATACCCTCAGCAAAAGTTAAATCACGAATAAACGTACGATAATCCGCCTCGTCAGACACAGCCTCCGCAATAATATCCTTGGCCCCCTGCAAAGCTTCTTCCACGCATGCCACGCCTTTTTCCTCAGAAATATATTTCTCCGCTTCTTTCTCCACAGGCTCCTTCGCCTCTTGCGCCAAAATAAACTCTGCAAGTTCTCCAAGACCTTTTTCCTTTGCCACACTGGCACGTGTCTTTCTCTTAGGACGATAAGGGCGATACAAATCCTCCACCATTACAAGAGTCTGAGCCGCCAAAATCTTCTCTTTAAGTTCATCTGTCAAAAGCCCCTGCTCCTCAATACTTCCAAGCACCTGGTTCTTCTTATCCTCTAAATTGCGCAGATACACAAGTCTCTCATGCAAATTTCTAAGCTGTTCATCATTAAGCGCACCGGTAGCTTCCTTACGATAGCGGGAAATAAAGGGAATGGTATTGCCTTCATCAATCAGCTTAACCGCCGCCTCTACCTGCCATTTCTGTACCTTTAATTCCACTGTTAATGTCTGTAAAATATCCATAGTATCTCCTCACTTTACTTCTTCATTACCACCCATTTAACTCCTTCGGCAGCAACATTTCCATTATATAAAATATCCGTCTTTTCTTCAAGATTTATTGCCATTTTCTCTAAAAGATGATACAGTAAAAATAAGAAGAATAGGAGTTTTAAAATGGACTATCAACAAAATAATAATCAACAAATTCCCGCCAACAGAATAAACCCGTTTTCCGTGGCTTCCATGGTCTGCGGTATTGTATCCATCACCCTATGCTGTACGGGTATATTATCCATTCCCGTAGGAGCTCTTGGCATCCTGTTTGCCATTCTTACCAAGAGGCTGGGACAAAAGATGTCTGCGCATAGCATGACAGGTGTTATATTATCCTGTGCAGGCATTGCTTTAGGAACAGTTATATTAATTTATACCATTTTCATGATCTGTACAGACCCCGAATACCAAGAACTGTATAACGAGACACTCGAGTACTATTCCGATATTTATGGTTATGACTTGGAAGATATGTAAAGGAGGTCGCCTATGAACATTTCTCCATTAAATAACACCTATAATTCATATAACAACTATGGCAAAATGTCCATTCCCGGCGGCGAAGACAGTCGTCTCCTTGGCATATCAGGTGACCCTAAAGCCCCCGGCGGAGAATGCGAAACTTGCAAGAACCGCAAATATCAGGACGGTTCTGATGAAATGGTTTCCTTTAAGTCAGCGCAACACATTTCTCCGGAAAGTGCCGCTGCCCGCGTGCGAGCCCACGAACAGGAGCATGTAAGCAATGCTTACACAGAAGCTGCGCAAAAAAACGGCAAGGTACTGCGTGCGTCCGTATCCATTCACACAGCCATCTGTCCCGAGTGCGGCCGTTCCTATGTATCAGGCGGAACCACCAGCACACAAATTAAATACCGCAATGAAGAAAATCCTTACCAGAAAGATTTAAAAGCTACCGACCATATCAAATATGCCGGTATGAACAAAGATATCACCACGTAACAGGAGCACTTAAATGGAGCAAACAAGTAATATATCCCTTTTATCAAGACCCCAACTAAAAGACAAAGCAAAAGGCACACTAATGGGCAAATACGGTAAGAGCATACTGGCTCTTTTTCTCGTATCTCTATTTGTCATTTGTATTCAGGCTGTTGTGGATTTTTTGGTAGCTATGCTTTTATCTTCCTATGTCATCTTTAAAGAAGTGGTTATCAACCAAATCTCTCTGGAGCAGGTTGAAATTCTGGTGTCAAATACCGAATATATGGAAGGCTATATGACCTGGTATCGCCCGGCAGACTACGCCCTTCTTGCATTAATCTCCATTTTTACCGGCGTATTTAAAGTTGGCATTTGCTATTTCTTTTTAAATATTGCCTGCGGCGGCACAGCCAGGGTTGCTGACATTTTTTATGGGTTCAAAAACCAATTTGGAAAATGCCTGAAGCTATCCGCCATATTTGTACTGATTGACCAATTAGTGGATATCCCCAACGCCATCATCAGTTACCTCGACCCCAATGTTCCTCTTTCCACCACGCAACTTATTATTTTGTATGCAGCATTGATTATAGGTTTCATCGTTTATACGATTATATATTTAGGAATCTCCCAGGCCTTCTTTTTAATACTGGATTTCCCGAATTATAGCGCCTCAGAGCTGCTCAAACTAAGCATGCGCATCATGAAGGGCCACAAGCTTCGCTTCCTGCTTCTGGAACTAAGCTTTATCCCGCTGATGTTCCTATGCCTTCTGACCTTCGGAATCGGCAACCTGTGGCTAAACCCTTACATGCAGCTCACCTACACCTATTTCTTCCTGAATCTGATGCAGACAAGAAATACAAGTTCTACCTAAACTATAAAGTCCCGATTCACTTATTTGTGTATCATGTATTGGGATTATCGATTAGACGCAATATGTCCCACCACGAGACCTTGAAAAACGCCGGTGCTTGGCGAGGTCAAGCATTGTAAGAATTTCACAGTGCATATATGCAACTGTGAAATTCTGCAAGGCTTCGAGCCTAGCATCCGTTGCGCTTTTTCACGGAGTG
>JAZQLH010000071.1:0-56932 GCA_045542555.1 Acetatifactor sp.
CCACCGGTTTGGACGTGATTCAAAAATATGCTTCCGCCGATGCAAAGGCTCCCAAACTGAATAAATTGGGGGGCAAGGAGTGGGAGCGCACCAAGACCAAGGTGCGTTCTGCTGTAAACGAAGTAGCCAAGGATTTGGTGGAGTTATATGCCACAAGGCAGCAGTCTGCCGGATATTCCTATGGCAAGGATACGGTGTGGCACCGTGAGTTTTAAGGGATGTTTGCTTTTGAAGAGACAGAGGATCAGCTTACAGCCATCGCAGATACCAAGGCGGACATGGAGAGCAATCGCATCATGGATCGTCTGGTCTGTGGAGATGTGGGCTATGGTAAGACAGAGATTGCCATTCGAGCCGCTTTCAAGGCAGTGCAGGAGGGCAAGCAGGTGGTGTATCTGGCGCCTACCACTATTTTGGCGGGTCAGCATTACAACACCTTTGTGCAACGTATGAAGGATTTTCCTGTACGCATTGATTTGCTCAGCAGATTCCGTTCTGCAGCGGAGCAGAAGAAAACAATTACAGATTTGCAAAAAGGGCTGGTGGACATTGTCATTGGTACTCATAGAGTGCTTTCTGCGGATGTGCAGTTCAAAGATTTAGGGCTTCTGATAGTAGACGAGGAGCAGCGTTTTGGTGTGGCGCACAAGGAGAAGATTAAGAAGCTGAAGGAAAACGTGGATGTGTTAACCTTGACGGCAACGCCCATTCCCAGAACGCTTCATATGAGTTTAATCGGTATTCGTGATATGAGCGTGCTGGAGGAGGCGCCGGAGGACCGTCAACCCATCCAGACTTTTGTGTGTGAATATAATGAGGAGATGGTTCGAGAGGCGATTTCCAGAGAACTTGCCAGAAATGGTCAGGTGTATTATGTTTACAACCGAGTAAATAATATCTCGGACATGGCGGCTAAGGTTCAGGCTTTGGTTCCCGACGCAGTGGTGGCATTTGCCCACGGTCAGATGAAGGAACACGAATTGGAGCGAATCATGTACGATTTCGTAAACGGCGAAATAGATGTGCTGGTGACGACTACCATTATCGAGACGGGCTTAGATATTTCCAATGCCAATACCATGATTATCCATGATTCCGATAACATGGGACTCTCCCAGCTTTATCAGCTCAGAGGGCGTGTGGGACGTACCAATCGAACTGCCTACGCATTCCTAATGTATAAGCGCGACAAGATGCTGAAGGAGGTAGCGGAGAAGCGTTTGGAGGCCATTCGCGAATTTACGGAGCTGGGAAGCGGTTTTAAGATTGCCATGCGTGACTTGGAAATCCGTGGAGCAGGTAATCTCCTGGGCATGCGTCAGCACGGTCATATGGAGGCTGTGGGATATGATTTGTACTGTAAGATGCTCAATGAGGCGGTGTTAAAGCTTAAGGGGGGCAGTGCAGCCGTAGATGCAGCGCAGGATTCCTTTGCTACATTGATAGATCTGGATGTGGATGCGTTCATTCCACCCAGCTATATTGTGAATGAGGTGCAGAAACTGGATATTTACAAGCGTATTGCCGGGATTGAGAATGAAAAGGAACGGGATGATATGCGTGATGAACTTTTAGACCGTTTTGGTGAGATTCCCAAATCAGTGGATAATCTGTTACGTATTGCGCTTATTCGTGTGGCAGCCCACAAGTTGTATTTCACGGAGATTAAGGGTAAAAATGAGCGGATAATTTTTACCTTTAAGGCAGATGCTAATGTGAATCCTGCGGGAATTCCCGGGCTTTTGCATAAAGTAGGAAAGGATTTATCCTTTACGGCTTATGGTAATCCTCATTTCACCTATAAATATAAAAAGACCGGGCTTTTGGAAAAGGACGCAGAACTTTTGATGACCAGGACAGAGGAACTTTTGCAGGAAATGAGCAATTTAATCAGCAGTTAATCAGCAGCAATTAAGGGAAAATAATTGTACCTAAAATGTGATACCTTCTTATCAGAACAAGTAAATGTGAATTGTCTGATAAGGAGGTATTTTTATGAAAGGATATTATACAGCAAGCGGTTATATGGGACTGGTGAACGGGAGTTATATTTTGTTTGCCAGTGAGGAAGAATATAAAGAGTATATTGTGTAGTATATAATGATATATATCGTCAATGGTACGAAAGAGTCTGATGGCAGGAGCCTTCAGGCTCTTTTTTTGCTTAAACATAAAACATAACATAAAACATAACATATAAACAAGCGAGGTGTCAAACATAAAATTAAGGGAGAGGTGATTTTGATGAAAGAAGATAAGTTGATTATAAGACCCAAAAAGGCGAAGGGGGAGGACGGATACAAGACGTTTTCCATTCGTGTGAAAGATGAAACGGTAGAGCGACTGGAGGATGTGGCCAGCCAAACCGGACATAGCCGTAATGAGTTGATTGGTATTTTTTTGGAATATGCATTAGAGCATTGCGTGATAGAGGAGATGTAGACATGACAGAAAAGAAGCAATGTGAAAAGAAGATACCGACTTGGTTGTTGCCTGCTTTGTTACTGATGTTGGGTGCAGTTTTGCGTCTTGTTTGCCTGGGAAGCATGCCGGGAGGTATGCATCAGGATGAGAGCTTTGTAGCATGGAATGCATTTGCAATTTTTCATGAGGGAATGGATTCGGCAGGGCATGTTTTCCCTGTATATATGGCTGACTGGGGCGATGGGCACAGTGCCCTTTATGTGTGGCTGACCATACCGTTTATAGCACTAAACGGAGGAAATGTTACACCTTTTCTTAGCAGATTGCCGCAGGTAATTATTGCGGTTTTTACGTTGGCGGCTGTTTATGGAATTGTGCGTCGCCTGTTGAATAGAGAAGTAGCACTGTGGAGTCTTTTTCTTCTGGCGATTTGTCCATGGCACATTATGATGTCAAGATGGGGACTGGATGCCAATTTGGCACCGGGATTTCTGATGTTTGGTTTCTATTTTTTTGTGCGTGGTCTTAAAAAGGAAAAATATCTGTTGCTGTCGGCACTGTTTTATGGACTCTGTCTTTATAGTTATGCCATTATGTGGTTGGCAGTTCCGTTGGTATTGGTGCTTGAAATTATGTACGGACTTGTATATAAAAAGCTTCGGATCAACAAATGGAGTCTCGGGGCATCGGGATTATTGTTCTTGCTTGCGTTGCCGCTTATTTTGTTTGTCTTTGTAAATCAGGGATTTATTGATCCAATAGAGCTTCCTTTCATAACGATTCCTGCCATGGGCGGCTATCGTGGTTCGGAGATTGCTTTTGGTTTTGGACAGATGTGGTCCAATTTAAGAACAACGCTTTCCCTTTTGTGGAATCAAAATACGGGAGCGCCTTATGATGTTTTGTTGCCGTGGGGATTGTTCTACGATGTCGGAAGGGTATTTATAGTATTCGGAGCGGTCTGTCTGGTGATTAAAGTGTTGCGAGGGCTGTTTAAGAAAGAATATTGTGAAGAAATGTTTTTGTTTTTGCAGCTTTTAGTGGGCGGTGTGATTTGTCTGATGGTGACGGCTGTGCTTCATCAGATTAATGCACTTTATATTCCCTTGGTACTATGTGAGGCTTACGGAGTATATCAGTTGATCGTGTTTCTTAAAAAACGAAAAGAGATTGTGGGAAAAGTGGGTGCAACTGCATTGGGACTTGCATATTTGCTGTGCCTGATTGGATTTCAGAAAGATTATTATGGAGAGTACAGGCAGGTAGCTGACGCATACTTCGGAGAAGGACTTGAGGAGTGCATGGATTATGCAATGAAAGTGTGTAAGGAGAGTGATATTGATACCATTACGGTGGAAAAGGGAGCACAATGGTCCAGAATTTTGTTTTATACGCAGACCCTTCCCTCTGAATATTTGG
This sequence comes from Acetatifactor sp., assembly GCA_045542555.1. Taxonomy (GTDB): domain Bacteria; phylum Bacillota; class Clostridia; order Lachnospirales; family Lachnospiraceae; genus Acetatifactor. Next base: position 3,844 of record JAZQLH010000071.1, read on the forward strand.
ATTCTGTTGTTTATGATGTGGCTCCGGCTCCGGCAAGCTTTGTAACCGATGAAATACTGATACGCACGCGCATTGATTATGACAGTATTTCAAAGGATAGTGTATATGTTATTTACTTCATAGATGAAGAAAATTTTGTACAGGATTTTGAATTGACAAGATATGGGGACTGGTTTGTGGCGGTTCCTCAAAATTTATGAAATAAATTGTAAAAATATCACAGATGTGGTATCATTATTACAAATATTTCCAAGGAGGTTACTATGATTAGCAAATTCAAAAGAAAAGCGTTGAATGTATTGCTGGCCGCTTGTCTGATTGCTACTACTGTTGCTGAGACCGGTATTGTAGCAAACGCAGAGAAGCGTACAGTAATTGAATTTAATGCAAGTGAACTTACCGAAGGCGAAATTAAGACTGAAATGGTTGTAGATGGCTTTGTTATTACCGGAACAGGTAGCAGCAACTATACAGTAGACGCAAACAGTAAGTGTTCAGCGGACGGAACTCTTACATTTACTAAGAGATTGAAGTCCAACGGTGCATCTCAGGATATGGGACGAACCATTTCTTTCTATGCTCCCGGTCCCGGTACAGTGACGGTTTACATGTTAAGTGCAAACAGTAGCTCACCCGGAAGAAAAATGTATCTGTTTGATGCATACACACAGGAAGCTGTTCCCGATCAGAAGGCTGAAGCACCTACCAGTGCGGGCGAGGGCGGCAAGCTGGATCCCTTCACCTTTGAAGTGCCTGCAGAGGGCGGCTACTATTTGATGGTGGATAATGCAATCAACGTGTATTATGTAAAGGGTGACTTCGAAGGCGAAGGCACCGGTATTATTACCAGACCTGAGTGGAAAGATGTTGCAGATCCTGTAATCAACAGCATCACTCTCAACGAAGAGGGAACGCTGGATGTAGACGTTACTGCGGCTGTAGGTCTTGTGGGAGCGGACGACGCAAGATTGTTTATGTTCCAGAACGGATTTGAGGTAACCAATATCCAGATTACAGATTCCGGTGTTTACAATGTAATTCCTGACAGAGAGGGAGACTTTACATTCAAGGTTGTATCCGGAAGAAAGGGTCTTAAGGATAAGGAAAGTGCAGAAGTAACAGTTACCGATTATAAGCTTCCTTTGGTAGCTCCTGAGATTACATGGATTAACAATCTCGGTGGCGGTTCTGTATATGTAGACTGGAAAAATGTTGGCGCTGAGAAATATGACGTCGCATACAAGGCAGAAGATGCTTCTGACTACGTTTCTGTAGCATCCGACTTGACCGATGGTAATTATACCCTTACCGGTCTTGAGGAGGGCAAGAAATACGAAGTGAAAGTTACTGCAACCAAGGAAGGAGAGACTTCCGAGGATGTTGCAGAGATCGTAGTAGGTGCGCCCGTGCAGGAGTGGTATGTTGCAGCAATCGGTTCTGCAACGGACGGTTTTATTGATGTAAACGGAACTGAGTACAATGTTAAGAGCTCTTCTGAGCTCACAGTAGTAGAGGACGTTACTGCTACAGGCGGTAAGGTAAATATTAAATCTGCAACCAATGGTAAGATTGCAGACAGTGAGGATGGTTTCTTCTATTACTTTACTAAGATTGATCCTAACACAGAGAACTTTAAGCTTACTGCTACCTTTACTGTAGTGGATATCGCAGACGGTCCTGATAACCAGACCGGTTACGGAATTTATGCGACTGATATCCCCGGTATCGGTTCCAAGGACACCAAGTATTTTAACTCCGTGTCCGTAGGACAGTATAAGCTGAAAAATGACGGCTATCACGGACATGGTGCTCGTCTGACTACCGGCTATACTGCACCTGATGCATTGAATATTGTTGGTGCAACACGTACCCTTGACAGTACCAATGCTTTCTCTGTAAAGAATGAGACTGATGCAGTAAATCTTGGAGACAGCTTTACCTATTCCCTTGAGAAGACCAATGACGGTTATGTGGCATACATGGACGGCGCAAGCGATCCCATTACCTTTGCAGGTACATCCAGCATTATGGAGCAGGAAGATGGTTCCATCTGTGTAGGTGTTATGTGTGCGCGTAAGGTTGGTGTTGAAATCACCAATATTAAGCTTGAGAAGTCTGAGGGTACTGCAGGCACTGCTGCAGTTATTCTGACAGACCCTGCTTTCAAGGTATATTCCAGTGCAACAACCGGTAGTACCGGCTATGAGTTTATTGCATCTGCCAATGTAGCAGGTACTCTTGAAGTTACTGACGCTTCCGGCGCATCCGTATTCAGCGGAGCAGTTGAGGCAGACAAAGTTGTAAAAGCTCCCGTGACTCTGACCGCAGGCACAGAAAGTACATTCTCTTATGTATTTACTCCTGATAGTGCAGTGGAGAATCTTTCTTCCTATGATGCAATCAGTGGAGAGCATAAGGTAAAAGTTGTACAGTATGGTAAAGAGGGTGAGACCCTTTATGTAGCACCCGACGGAAAGGTTTCCGCTACCGGTACCTATGAGTCACCCCTTGATTTGCAGACTGCGCTGAATTATGCACAGCCCGGTCAGGTTATTGTAATGAAGGATGGTACTTACCAGCCTACCGCTGATTTGGTAATCGGCAGAAATGTAAACGGTACCGAGAGTGCTCCCATCGTACTTATGGCAGAGCATACCGGAATGGCTATTATGGATGGTACCAATATCGAAGGTTCCAAGTCTATTTTGTCAGTTGTAGGTAGCTACTGGCATGTGTACGGTATTGAGGTTATGAATGGTGCCGCAAAGGGTATCAGTGTATGCGGTAACAACAATATCATTGAGATGTGTGTGATACATAATGTAGGTAACACCGGTGTTCAGATTAGCAGATTTGCAGGTGAACCTAATGATTCCGAGATGTGGCCCACCAATAATCTGATTAAGAACTGTGAAGCATATGACTGTTGCGACGAAGGCAGAAATGATGCGGATGGTTTTGCTGCAAAGCTGACCTGTGGTGAAGGCAACAAGTTCTATGGCTGTATCGCACATCATAATGTAGATGACGGTTGGGATTTGTATGCAAAGTCCACCACCGGTCCTATCGGTAAGGTTGTAATTGAGAACTGCGTAGCGTACAATAACGGTTTCCTGACCACTGATGATCCTGCAACCATGGATCCTAAGCTTTTTGGTGAGGGTAATGGATTTAAGCTTGGTGGTGAGAATATTGCCGGCGGACATCAGTTGATTAACAGTATCGCATATAAGAACTATGGAAAGGGTATTACCAGCAACTCCTGTCCTGACTGTGAAGTAATCAGTTGTACTTCCTTTGACAACTCTTTGAATGGTAAGGCATATAATATCAGCTTGTATACCAAGAGTTCCAATGAAAAGGCATGGATTCTGCAGGGTATGTTGTCCGTAGTAAAAGATTCTGTTGTTAATCCTGAGCTTGGTTCCAGCAATGGTGTGCTCTATTCCTTGAAGAGTGCAGATAACTTCCTGTATGATGGAGCTGAGTGTGTAAACAATGAAGGTACTATGTGTGGTATTGGCTGGTTTGTCAGTGTTGATACTTCTGTAGCTCCTGAAAGAAAAGAAGACGGTACCATTGATATGCACAATCTGTTCACATTGAAGCCTGTTGCTCCTAAGACAACAGGTGCAAGACTGGTAACCGACGGCGAGGCAATTTCTGTACAGCCTTCTATAACAACAGTTGTTGCAGATGTGCGTCCCGCAGGCGCACCCACTGAGGCAGATGCAGCAGGCGGTTCCGGCGAAGGCAGTGCTCCTGTCGTTCCTATTGCGGTAGGAGGTGTGGCAGTAGCGGCAGCTGCAGTAGCAGCATTTCTTGCATCCAAGAAGAAAAAGACTGCTGAGAAATAAAGTATTATAATTTGATGAATGGGCTCTGCGAAAACAGGGCCCATTTTTAATGAAAAAATTAAGAAAAGTGTAGATATTATGTCGAAATATAGTATAATGAAAGAAAATGTTGGGAGGAGAAAATTTCAGTATGGAAAAGCTAACTGTAGCTAAACTTTCAAAAGAAGCACGAAAAGATTTTTATCAATCAAAATTTGAATATTATAGTGCGTTCAATTTAAGAATGGTTACAGTATCCGTTTTGGCGTATTTGACCTTTTTCTTTACCGACTGTGGTATATTTGGCCGATTTGCGTATGAAACATTGTTGTCACGTACGATAATATTAATTCCTTTTTTGGTATACGTATTGCTGTCTCGAAAGATAAAAGACTATCGGATTATGGTTTCGGGATCTTATCTGATGATACATATTATTATATGGTGTACAGATTGGGCAACTTATTTGTTGCCTGACAGGCAATTCGCGATAGCCGGCATGATTATAATGAATTTGATTTTTGTATGTGCAGGATTTGCGGCACCTTTTAAGTATAGCTTGATTGCGCACCTTTTATTGATTGCGGATATTGCTGTAGCGAATTTGTTTCTTCAGTATGAGAATTTGCAAATGATGTATATGTTTAATATTCCTTGTATTATTGCGGTGTGCGCAATGCATCATATGATGCAGGGAGTGTATCTGGAGCAGTATCTCACCAAAAACAAATTGGAAAGACTGGTGGTTCATGACCAGCTTACAGAAGTGTATAATCGAAATATTCTGAAAGAGATTAGTGACAATACAGGTGAACTTTCAATATTTTCAGGCTTAGATGTGAGTATGTTGCTAATTGATATAGATTTCTTTAAAAAAGTGAATGACAGTTACGGTCATGAGTCCGGCGACAAGGTACTTGTTCATTTAACAAAGTTGGTGAAAGGGACAGTGCGTTTGTCGGATTATGTGATTCGATGGGGCGGAGAAGAATTTGTAATAATTATGCCGGGATGTACGGCCGAGCAGGCAGTGCGTATTGCGGAAAAAATCCGGGCAAAGGTTGAGCAGAGTGACAATGGAATATGTAAAATGACAATTTCCATTGGTGTTGCACCTTATCTTGGCGGAGACTATCATGTAGCCATAAAGCATGCAGACGAAGCACTGTATGAAGCGAAACGAACCGGAAGAAATAAGGTTGTTTTGTATGAAGCTGATTCTGCAAATTAATGGTCATTTGTGTGCGGTAGCGAATCTACCACGTAGCGGTATTTTCCGAAATTGTATTGTTCTTTGTCCTGTGTAATAGTACCGTATTCAATTGCCTGAGTGGGACAATTGCCGATACATGCCATGCAGTGCGTACAGTTGTCACTCCAGACAGGCTTTTTGTCCTCCAGCTTGATGTTGTTCAGTGGACACAACCTTACACATTTGCCGCATCCAATGCACTTGTCGGTGGTGTAAAAATCTTTTGCAAGAAGCTTAAATTTACACCAGACCGGATTAAAGGGAACGGTAATGATGGTTTCAAACAGGAAAATGTGTCTGGCTTTTAATTTGTTGCCAGCCTTAATGTCTGCAACCACAGAAGCAATCTTTTTATGAGAATTTAGGATTCTTTCTTCAATTTCTTCCGTGCCTAACATAGGGTATGAATCGTTTGCAACATAGTTTCTGGGCATTTTAAATTCTGCATGCCCACGATAATTCATTTTTTTCTTGCGGAACATGGATTTGGCTAGCTGTCCGGAAATGCCGCAATAGCCTCCGCTGGTGAAAATAAAATATACATCCCTGTTTCCGGTAAAGGTTTGCTTTTTAAGATATTTACTCATAAATCTGGGCATTTCGCATACGTAAACAGGAGCACAGATGATAAAGGGTTTGTCGGAATGAAGAACACTGTAGTCATCTTTTTTTACCCGATCAAGCAGGTTAATGCATTCATCGTCCAGTTGTTTTGCAAGCTCCTTTGCAATATATTCGGTGTTGCCTGTTGCAGAAAAATAAAGAATCATATGAAACCTCCATTTAAACAATAGAATCATTATATGCTTATGGAGCGGAGGATGTCAACCGGGGGTGAGATATCCTGTCATTTATAAGAGAGGAGAGGATATTTTGCGCAAATTAATTTGGAGTATGCTACTTATCATGATTATTTTGTTGCCGGCCTGCAAGCCGCAAGCTGAAAGTACCTCCAATAATGAAGTAAGTACCTCGAATAATGAGGTGCAGGAGTATGTTTCAAGTGGTGATTTGCAGGAGGCGGAAGAACCTCGGACCTATTGGCGGCTGGCGGTGGAAGATTATGAAGTATTTTTGCAGGATGGCACTGTAGAAAATACCATAGAGGTCAGGATTCATAAGGGTGAGGAAGAATGGAGCATTCTTACCTATGATACGGCGAATGATTATCGTATGCCGGGTGATATTACGATTGAAACCTTTGAAGGAATTATGGGGCACAACGGCTTCTGCATCTATGAATGCTATAATATGGGAAGCAGTTTGGTGGTCTGTATTACGGATTATTATGCGATGGAGGACGAGCCGGTTCATTTGGCCAACAGTTGGACTTGCTTGAATAGTCGCGAGGATGCAAAAACACCGAATGTCTATTCCGTGGATTTAGATGATGATGGCATCACCGAGCTTTTGTGCAATGTCCGATGGCTGGCAGATGGTGGTGTAGATACCAAAATCTATCATTGGGATGGAGAGAAAGTGTTTACATTTGGCGGAACAGATGTAATGTTAGCAGAGGAGCCGAATATTGAGATTTATGGTGTGGGTTCTGTTGGAGCGGAGTATCTTCCGGAGAAAAATAAAATTTTGGCATGGCATTGGGATGATCAGACGGAAGGGTTTATAGAAAAAGAATACGATATTGATTTGGGTAAAACACAGATGTGGGAATACAAGTAAATATTAAGGTATAAAATACCTCCATTTACAGATACTAGGTATAACCAAGTAAAAAATGTAAATGGAGGTTTATTAATGGCCTCCGTTAGAATAGGAGGCTTTATGAAAGCAACAGGTATTGTAAGACGAATAGACGATTTGGGTCGTATCGTAATTCCCAAGGAGATTCGCAGAACACTTCACATCCGTGAGTCTGACCCCCTTGAGATTTACACTGACAGAGAAGGACAGATTATTCTGAAAAAATATTCTCCCATTGGAGAGATGACTACCTTTGCAAGACAGTATGCAGAGAGTCTGGCACAGGTGTCAGGACATGCGGCTGTGATTGCGGACAGAGACCAGTTTATTGCGGCAGCAGGCGGTTACAAGCAACTTGTAAATAAATCCGTCAGTCGACAGTTAGAGGAAAAAGTCAACAATCGAGAGACTTTCCTGGCTACAAGAGGTGACCGCAACTTTATTCCTGTCTGTGATGACAGTGAAAATGATTATCACCATCAGGCGGTTGCTCCCATTATCTGTGAGGGCGACATCATCGGAAGTGTAGTTCTTCTGGCTAACGACAATCGAAGCAGAATGGGTGAAGTGGAACAGAAATTGATTCTGTCTGCAGCAGGCTTTTTAGGCCGCCAGATGGAGCAGTAGGAGTCGCTTGCATAAATAGAAACTCATTGGGGACCAAATATATATCATAAAGCGACACGCTTTCGCTCCGTGAAAAAGCGTAGCGGACGCTAAGCTTGATGCTCAAATGAAAACGACCACTGAATGGTGGTCGTTTCTTTTCGCATCTCGCTAAGTGCCGACGTTTTTCAAGGGTCTTTTTACGATATATATTAGGCCCCCAATGAGATGCCGACTCATGCAAGCAATATAGTAAATAGCAGACTCTTGGAAACTGCAAGCGGTTTATTTTTCGCTCATCTGGTCAAGCAGTTCCATTTTAACATCGTAGAGTTTCTTGGAGAGGTCCACATATACCTTGTGGGGATTTACGAGACGTCTGGTCTCGTCCCAGAGGGTGTTAAGCTCCTCTTGACAGTAAGCGCGGATGTCCATAACCTTGGGAGAGGTGTAAACGCATTTGCCCTTTTCAAAAATGTGTTCCATGATAGGGCGCATGGTGTAAGTGCCGCCCTTTAATTTGGTTTTCTTCCAAGGCTCGTTCGGGTCGAACAAAAGCAAATCAGCAGATTCATCATAAACCTCATCCACCAGACAAATTAAATCCGCTTTGATTTTGCCGGATTCTTTTTCGTAGATTCGGTAAATCATTTTGTTGCCGGGATTGGTGACCTTTTCGCTGTTTTCAGAAAGCTTGATTTTGGGAATGAAGTTGCCGTCCTTATCCTGAATGGCAGCTAACTTATATACACCGCCGAAGGAAGGGTTGTCCTTGGCTGTAATCAGGTGGGTGCCCACACCCCAGGAGGTGATGGTTGCGCCCTGAACCTTCAAGCTGTCAATCAAGTATTCATCCAAATCATTGGAAGCAGAAATCACAGCGTCGGTAAAGCCTGCTGCATCCAGCATCTTGCGGGCTTTTTTGGAAAGGTATGCAAGGTCTCCGCTGTCTAACCGGATGCCGTAAAAACGCAAGGGAATGCCGGCCTCTCGCATCTCTGTAAATACACGGATGGCGTTGGGAATACCGGATTTTAAAGTGTCATAGGTGTCTACCAGAAGAATACATGCGGAGGGATACATATCCGCATAGGTTTTAAAGGCAGTGTATTCGTCGGGGAAACTCATAATCCAGCTATGGGCATGGGTTCCCTTTACAGGCACGTCAAAAAGTTGGCCGGCTAATACGTTGCTGGTACCCACGCATCCGCCAATCATGGCGGCTCTTGCGCCATAGGTGCCGGCGTCAGGGCCCTGAGCACGGCGAAGACCGAATTCCATGATTCCATCTCCTCTTGCAGCAAAGCACACGCGGGAGGCCTTGGTGGCAATCAGGCTCTGGTGATTGATGATATTGAGGATTGCGGTTTCTACCAGCTGAGCTTCCATAATAGGGGCAATTACCTTAATCATGGGTTCTCTGGGAAACATGACGGTTCCTTCAGGGATAGCATAGATATCGCCGGAGAATTTGAAGTCTCTCAAATAATCAAGGAAATCCTGCTCAAAAATACCGAGAGATGACAGATATGCAATATCCTCATCGTTAAAGTGCAACTCCTTGATATACTGGATTACCTGCTCTAACCCTGCACAAATTGCGTAGCCGCCATCGCAGGGATTGCTGCGATAAAAAGCGTCAAAAATAACCGTTTCATTTTGGTCCTTATTCTTAAAGTATCCCTGCATCATGGTGAGCTCGTAGAGATCGGTAAGTAGGGTGAGATTTTGTCTATCCATTTTGTTTTCTCCTATTCTGTATCATTTTGGGATGTATTTTCAACTTTATTCACAACGACACGGTTTCTGCCGGTAGCTTTACCCTGATAGAGCAGATTGTCAGCCATACGCAACAGATTGTCCGAACCTGAGTTGTCATTTTCGGTAAGACCCATGGTCATGGAAACTCGGACAATTTTATCTTCATAGGAAATTTCCAGTTTGCTTACGGCCAGACGAATTTCCTCCAGAAGTCTATGTGCATTTTCTAAGTCCGTATCTTCTAAAACAATTAAAAATTCTTCGCCACCCCAGCGGGCTACAAACCCCTGTTTGCGGATATGTTCTTTCATGGTGCGCGAAACCTGTTTCAGTACCAAATCGCCACACTCATGCCCATAAGTATCATTTACTTTTTTGAAAAAGTCTATATCACCAAGGGCAAGGCATAACGGAAGGTCATTTTTTATAGATTTGGACAATGCCTGCTCCAGCTTGCGGTTGGCACAACGGCGGTTATAAAGCCCTGTGAGGGCATCGTGGTCCACCATGGTTCGCAAAGAACGGTGCATGGTCTGAATGGAAAAGGCAATTTCGCCTAACTCATCATCCCGTTCCAGAACCTTTTCGGAAAGGGTGGCATCAAGGTTGCCTGCGGAAACAGTGGCAACATAGTTGCGTATTTTAAGAAGAACAGAAACAAGTCGTTTGGTGTAGCGTGCAATGCAAAAGGACATAACGACAGTGGTAATCACCACGGCGATAATCAACGGATAGAGTGTCTGCTGGACCGCTTTGTCCACTTCTGTACGAGGTTTGCCTACGAAGAGCATTCCGATGGTGGTGCCATCTGAATTGTTAAGAGGCACATAATAAGAAAAATAGGTTGTGGTGCCAACCAGAGCATTGTTATAAAATTTAGCGTCTCCGCCATACAACACGTCGTTTAGAATGGTTTCTGCGGCAGCATTTCCAATGATGCGTTGCCCGTCGTTATCACGGACTGTGGTTTGGATTCTGGTATCTTGATAGAAAATGGTAATATCCAGGCCCGTATCGTCCTTGATTTTGTCAATCAGTGTATAATCGGAGGTAATGTCTGTTTCGCCCTTGTAAAGTTGAAGTGCATGGTCGCCACGCAGTTCATAGTCTCCCGGGTAGACTGCGTCCAGCAGGGTGATGGTGTTGGCGGAGACGTATTTCAGTTCAAGTGCGACTTCGTTATGCATGGCTTGGGTAAAAAAATGTGAACCCAGAACCACAATCAAAAGGCCAAGAATAATTAATGGAATAATGGTGATAGGTTGTAAAGTATGTGATATTTTACCTTTGCGTCTCGATTCCATACAAATCCCCCCTTGTCACGTGCAAAAAATAACTCCATTTTAATTATACTCTTTTGGCAGACAAAAGCAAGAAAAGAAGTTTACAACTTGCGATGATGGTATGGCTTATCTTTGGCCATTTAAGAGTGTAAAGCGACCAGAGAATTAATTGCTTGTTGACAAAGAATGTTTTCGGGGATAAAGTAGATGTGTTTATTTACAAAAGGAGGATATCTATGATGAGACATATGAGAAAAATTACAGCAGTGGTTTTGCTCGTGGCAATGACACTGGCAATGGCGGGATGTGAATTCCTTGAGAACATGACGGCAACTACCACTGACCAAATGGAGAAACTGATGGCAGCATATACAAGTGGTGATGTGGAGACCGTTAAGAAGGGTTTTGAAGAGGATAATAAAATACATTATATGCTGGATGCTGTGGGTGACTCTGATTCTACCGGTATGAAAGGTGTATATCAGAAGGTATACGAGCTTACAAGTAAGGCTGAGATTACAGTTGTGGGACCCAGCAAAGAGCAGGGAACAATAAATGATGAATATATTACAATTCAGATTAAGACCGTTGATTTCTCAGAGGCATTGGAGAATTCTATGCTTGCTGCTATGGAAGAGGGCGGCGAGGCCTTTGCAGATATGCCCGGCTGGATGATGGAGGCACTTAATACCGGTGGAGTGCCTGTGGAAAAAGAGTTTGATGTTCGTATTGATACGCTTGGTAAGATATACAACTCCCATAACGAAGAGTTTTATGATGTACTGACCGGTGGATTTTATGATTACATCGCCTATACAATGACTTCCTGTACTTCTGATGAGGGCAATTCTTATTTGATGTCTAATTATGATGAGATTATTTTTTCTTATGATGAGTACAGTGAGTCTGTGGCAGGTTATGGAATGACCGAAGAGGATATTGAACTTTATATTGCAGCATTCATGTTGGAATATGAGGGACTGGATGGCCTGGCAGCCGGCGGATATTACGAAGGCGATGTTGTCACTTTATATCAGATTATAAACTTCAAGGCAGCAAGTTCTTATACCTTGCAGAGACTGGGGATTGTTGACGGCGGTGCCTATGATTACATCAGTCTGGGTGTAACCATTGATGGATATGAGGAACAGGGCATGACCTGCGAGACCACAGACTTTGGTTCCGGTGTATTGAAGAAGAAAACAACAGATGCAGAATAAGAAAACTGCTTGACAATTAAATATTTAAAGTTATATTATATAAGAAGTTAAATGAGACCTTAAATGCGATGACGAAGACAGTATCTGTTTTAGAAAAGTCCCAGCGAGCCGGGGATGGTGAGAGCCCGGTGCGAGTAGGAAAACAGAGAATATCACTTCTGAGCAGTTCGGACAAAAGCATCCTGCGAGTAGTTCTGACCGGAATCCCTCCGTTATGGGGAACCATATCACTCCCTTTTGGGAAGTATGTTGTAACAGGTGGTTAGCGAATGCATTTTAAAGGCTTCGTCCTATTACGGGACGGAGCCTTCATTTATTTAAAAGAAAGGAAGAACGATTATGTACAAGCAGGTATCAACTAATCTGAACTTTGTAGACCGTGAAAAAGAAGTCTTAAAGTTCTGGAACGACAATGATATTTTTAAGAAAAGTATGGAGCACCGCAAAGAGGGTGAGACTTACACCTTTTATGATGGACCGCCTACCGCAAACGGTAAGCCCCACATCGGTCACGTGGAGACCCGTACCATTAAGGATATGATTCCCAGATATCGTACCATGAAGGGCTATATGGTGCCCCGTAAGGCAGGCTGGGATACCCATGGACTTCCCGTTGAGTTGGAGGTTGAGAAGCTTCTTGGTTTGGATGGCAAGGAGCAGATTGAGGAGTATGGCCTGGATCCCTTTATTACCAAGTGTAAGGAAAGTGTTTGGAAATATAAGGGTATGTGGGAAGATTTCTCAGGTACCGTTGGTTTCTGGGCTGACATGGATGACCCTTATGTAACTTATGATGACAATTTCATCGAGTCCGAGTGGTGGGCACTTAAGACCATCTGGGACAAGGGACTTTTATACAAGGGCTTTAAGATTGTTCCCTATTGCCCTCGTTGTGGTACCCCTTTGTCCAGCCATGAGGTTGCTCAGGGTTATAAGGATGTAAAGGAGCGTTCCGCAGTGGCGCGCTTTAAGGTTGTAGGCGAAGATGCATATATTTTGGCATGGACCACTACCCCTTGGACATTGCCTTCCAACGTGGCTCTCTGTGTAAATCCTGAAGAGTCTTATGCAAAGGTTAAGGCTGCCGACGGCTATACCTATTACATGGCAGAGGCACTTTTGGATACCGTGCTTGGCAAGCTGGGTGACGCTGAAAATGGCGTGGCAGCATATGAGGTGCTTGAGAAATATACCGGTAAAGATTTGGAGTATAAAGAGTATGAGCCCTTGTTCCCTTGGGCAAATGCAACCTGTGAGAAACAGCATAAGAAGGCTTTCTATGTAACCTGTGATACTTATGTAACTTTGACAGATGGTACCGGTGTGGTACATATTGCACCTGCATTTGGTGAAGATGATGCCAACGTAGGCCGTAAGTATGATTTGCCTTTCGTACAGTTTGTAGACGGCAAGGGTGAGATGACTGAGGAAACTGACTATGCAGGGGTATTTTGCAAGAAGGCAGATCCCATGGTGCTTACCGATTTGGAGAAGAAGGGACTGCTTTTTGATGCGCCTAAGTTTGAACATAGCTATCCTCACTGCTGGAGATGTGACACTCCTCTGATTTACTATGCTCGTGAGAGCTGGTTTATCAAGATGACTGCAGTGAAAGAGGATTTGATTCGCAATAACAACACCATTAACTGGATTCCTGAATCTATCGGTAAAGGACGTTTTGGTGACTGGCTTGAGAATATCCAGGACTGGGGTATTTCCCGTAACCGTTACTGGGGTACTCCCCTTAATATCTGGGAGTGTGAGTGCGGACATATGCACTCCATCGGAAGCCGTGAAGAACTGTATCAGATGAGCGGCAACGAGGCAGCTAAGACCGTGGAATTCCATCGTCCTTACATTGATGAGATTACCATCACCTGTCCTGAGTGTGGCAAGCAGATGAAGCGTGTACCTGAGGTTATCGACTGCTGGTTTGACTCCGGTGCAATGCCTTTTGCACAGCATCATTATCCTTTTGAAAATAAAGAGGTATTTGAGGCGCAGTTCCCTGCACAGTTTATCTCTGAGGCAGTGGATCAGACCAGAGGATGGTTCTACTCTTTGCTTGCAGAGTCTACCTTGCTGTTCAACAAGGCTCCTTACGAGAACGTAATTGTTCTGGGTCATGTACAGGATGAGAATGGTCAGAAGATGAGTAAGAGTAAGGGAAATGCAGTAGATCCCTTCGATGCCTTGGAAGAGTTTGGCGCAGATGCCATCAGATGGTATTTCTACACCAGTTCCGCACCTTGGCTTCCTAAGCGTTTCTCCGGCAAGGCAGTTATGGAGGGACAGCGTAAGTTCATGGGTACTCTGTGGAATACCTACGCATTCTTTGTATTGTATGCAAATATTGATAAATTTGACGCTACTAAGTACACCTTGGAGTATGACAAGTTGCCCGTTATGGATAAGTGGCTGTTGTCTAAGCTCAACTCCGTAGTGGCAGAAGTAGACGACAATTTGGATAAATACAGAATCCCCGAGGCCGGCAAGGCTCTTCAGGATTTTGTGGATGAGATGAGTAACTGGTATGTAAGAAGAAGCCGTGAAAGATTCTGGGCAAAGGGCATGGAGCAGGATAAGATTAATGCTTACATGACTCTGTACACCGCATTGGTGACCATTTCCAAGGCAGCAGCACCCATGGTTCCTTTCATGACAGAGGATATTTATCAGAATCTGGTAAGAAGCATTGATGCGAATGCTCCTGAAAGTATTCATCTGTGTGACTATCCTGTGGTAGAGCAGTCCTACATTGATAAGGCTTTAGAGGATAGTATGGAGCAGGTACTGGATGCTGTTGTTATGGGTCGTGCATGTCGTAACGATGCAGCCATCAAGAATCGTCAGCCCATCAGTCGCATGTACATCAAGGCAGACTTTACCTTGGATACCTTCTACACCGACATTATCAAGGATGAGTTGAATGTGAAGGAAGTGGTATTTGCTGATGATGTAAGAGACTTTACCTCTTATGCATTTAAGCCTCAGCTTCGTACCGTAGGACCTAAGTACGGCAAGCAGCTTGGCGGCATCCAGAAGACTTTGGCTTCGTTGGATGGCAATGCTGCTATGGACGATTTGAATGCAAATGGTGTACTTAAGTTTGATGTGGACGGCGTGGCTGTGGAGCTGACCAAGGACGATTTGCTCATTGAGATGACCCAGAAGGAGGGTTATGTATCCTCTGAGGATCATGGCGTGACTGTAGTTCTGGATACCAACCTTACCGAGGAACTCATTGAGGAAGGTTTCGTATATGAAATCATCAGCAAGATTCAGACCATGCGTAAGGATGCTGACTTCGAGGTAATGGATCACATTCGTGTATCCTTAAACGGCAATGATAAGCTGTCTGAGATTGCTACGAAGAATGCTGATGCAATTACAGGTAAGGTGCTTGCAGATGAGCTTACAAGTGGCAAGGAATTTGCTGTGGCTAAAGAATGGGATGTAAACGGTGAGAAAGTAAGCATCGCTATTGAAAGAGTATAAAGGTTTAAATGAAGAGCTGCATGTGGTACTCACGTGTAGCTCTTTATGCGAGTATGCAAAAGCGTAACGGAGGGAAATGAATGACACAGCAATATCAGGATATTCAGGCAGTTGTAAATGTGGAAATTACGGAGGATGACAAAAAGTATGTCCGAAGCTATGTAAGAAAGACACATGTTGTATTAGTTATGATGACAATCGCTGTTGCAATCATGCTGGTTTTATGGGTGACGGACGGGCCCGGGCTTTGGCCTGCCATTATTGTATCTTATCTTTTGTTGGCGATACACTTTGTTTTAAAACATAGATTTCGTTCCAAGCTATGGAGCAAACTGACTGCAGATTGCAGACCTGATTTGTTCATGGGAAGTTATCTTGCAACCTTGGAAAGAGCAAAGAAGAGCAAGGTATGGGAAAGACATCTTTATACGGTAGGGAGTACATTAATGTTTGCCGGCAGGACTAAAGAGGCGAAAGCATTATTGGAACTGTTTCCTAAGTATTGTCCGGATCATAAAGGACGTATGTTTTTTGTGGTATTGGCTATGTCCATCGCTTATAAGGAGGGGGACTTGGAAGGTTTGCGCATGCATGCACAAACCATGGAACAGCTGCTTGGGCAGTTCAAACCCAATGCTCAACTAAAGGTGCTCGCACAGGAATCGCTAAAGAATGTAAAGAAACTGGAACTGGAGCTTGATGGACGCTACGAAGAATTGCAGGATTTGTTTGCGCAGGAACGCCCTCCCGTTGGTAATTTGCAGTTGGTAAAACGCAATTATAATCTCTACAAAATAGCCATGGGATTGGGAAAGACAGAAGAGGCATTAGAGTACAAGTCTGTGGTTCTGGAAAAGGGCGGCACTACTTTTTACAAACAAGAGCTATCTAATGGAAGTGGAAATTGATAAAAAAATAACAATTTTTGCAAAAAACAGTTGGAATTTGATTACTTTCTTGGTATAATATACCCTATCAGCAGAGATATTAAGCGAAAGGAGATCGCAATCTGATGGCTACAACGAAGACAACGACAACAAAAAAGAAAGCGACAGCAATGTTTGATAAGGAGCTCTTTAAGAGAAGTGTTCTTTATAATGTGAAAACTTTATATCGTAAGAACCTGGAGGAGGCTACTCCCCAGCAGGTATTCCAGGCAGTTGCACTGGCTATGAAGGACCAGATTGTAGACAACTGGATGGAGACCCAGAAGGCATATGAGAAGGAAGACCCCAAGATGGTTTACTATATGTCCATGGAGTTTTTGATGGGACGTGCTCTGGGTAACAATATGATTAATATGCAGGCTTACAAGCCCGCTAAGGAAGCTCTGGATGAGCTTGGTATCAACTTAAATATGGTTGAGGATCAGGAGCCCGATGCAGCACTGGGTAACGGTGGCTTGGGACGTCTGGCAGCATGCTTCCTTGATTCCCTTGCAACCCTTGGTTATCCCGCATACGGCTGCGGCATCCGTTATCGCTACGGTATGTTCAAGCAGGAGATTCGCGACGGTTATCAGGTGGAGGTTCCCGATAACTGGCTTAAGGACGGCAATCCTTTTGAACTTCGCAGACCTGAGTATGCGAAGATTGTTAAATTTGGCGGCTATGTATCCGTTCGTGTGGATGAAAACGGCCGTAATGTATTTAGTCAGGAGGGCTATCAGTCCGTTCGTGCGGTGCCCTTTGATTTGCCCATCGTAGGCTATGGCAACAATATTGTAAACACCCTTCGTATCTGGGATGCTGAGCCCATTGAGTGCTTCCAGCTGGATTCCTTTGATAAGGGTGAATACCAGAAGGCAGTGGAGCAGGCGAACCTTGCAAGAAATATCTGTGAGGTGTTGTATCCCAACGACAATCACTATGCAGGTAAGGAGCTTCGTCTGAAACAGCAGTACTTCTTCATCTCCGCATCCGTACAGGAGGCAGTGGATAAGTACATGAGAAAACACAGCGACATCCGCAAGTTCCACGAGAAGGTTACCTTCCAGTTGAACGATACCCATCCTACCGTAGCGATTGCAGAGCTGATGCGTATTTTGATGGATGAGCATTATCTGACATGGGATGAGGCATGGGAGGTTACCACCAAGACCTGTGCATACACCAACCATACCATCATGGCAGAGGCACTGGAGAAGTGGCCCATCGAGCTGTTCTCCCGTCTGCTTCCCAGAGTATATCAGATTGTGGAAGAGATTAACCGTCGTTTCATTGTTGAAATTGAGAACAAGTACAACAATGTACCTGGCGTAAACGTACAGGATAAGATTCGCAAGATGGCTATCATTTATGATGGTCAGGTGAAGATGGCTCACATGGCAATTGTTGCGGGCTATTCCGTAAACGGTGTTGCAAGACTTCATACCGAGATTTTGAAAAAACAGGAGCTTAGAGACTTTTATGAGATGTTCCCTGAGCGTTTCAACAATAAGACCAATGGTATTACCCAGAGAAGATTCCTTCTCCACGGCAATCCTCTTTTGGCAGACTGGGTAACTGATAAGGTTGGCAAGGAGTGGATTACCGACCTGCCTCAGATTAATCGTCTTAAGGTATATGCTGACGACAAGAAGGCACAGCAGGAGTTCATGAACATCAAGTACCAGAACAAGGTTCGCCTTGCTCAGTATATTTTGGAGCATAATGGTATTGAGGTTGATCCCCGTTCCATCTTTGATGTACAGGTTAAGCGTCTTCATGAGTATAAGAGACAGATGCTGAACATCCTTCATGTAATGTATCTGTACAATACCATCAAGGAGCATCCCGAGATGGAGTTCTATCCCAGAACCTTTATCTTTGGTGCCAAGGCTGCAGCAGGCTACCGCAATGCGAAGCTGACCATTAAGCTGATTAATGCAGTAGCAGATGTGGTAAATAATGATGACTCTATTAACGGCAAAATTAAGGTTGTATTTATCGAGAACTACAATGTTTCCAATGCAGAGATTATCTTTGCTGCAGCAGATGTTTCTGAGCAGATTTCTACTGCAAGTAAGGAAGCGTCCGGTACCGGTAATATGAAGTTCATGTTAAATGGTGCATTGACTTTGGGTACCATGGATGGTGCTAACGTAGAGATTGTTGAAGAGGTTGGCGAGGAGAATGCATTTATCTTTGGTCTGTCCTCCGATGAGGTTATTAACTTTGAGCAAAACGGCGGTTATGACCCTATGGAGATTTTCAACAATGACCAGGATGTCCGCAAGGTACTGATGCAGTTGATTAATGGAACCTATGCACAGGATACCGAGCTGTTCCGTCCTTTGTACAACTCACTGCTTAACACCTTGAGTACTTCCAAGGCAGATACTTACTTCATCTTGAAGGACTTCCGTTCCTATGCAGATGCACAGAAACGTGTGGAGCAGGCATACAAGGATGAGGAAAATTGGGCAAAGAGCGCAATCTTAAATGTGGCAAGCTGCGGTAAGTTTACTTCTGACAGAACCATCCAGCAGTATGTTGATGAAATCTGGCATCTTGATAAGGTTGTAATTAAGAAATAAAGTATAAAAGATGAGAGGCTGTGGAAAGATGGCCTCTCATTTTAAATGCACACTAGGGGAGGAATAAAATGTTTGATTTTGTAAAAAAGTTATTTGTAAATAAAGAGGAATCTGAGAAAAGTTCACCCAAGCTTCCTGCACAGGCGGAAGGCCCCAGATTGTCAGTAGATGATCTGGAGCGTTGTATGCTACAACAAACCACATCGTATCGGCGAGGCTGTCCAATCATACTTGCAACCAATAAGGATAATGAGCTGTTCTTGATTCACTATTATCCAAATACATTTTATATTTTTAAGGTTGTATATGAAAACGGTAAGTTAAATGTAGTGTATGATTACCGCAGAAGGAACCCTGTGTTTGAGGGGTTCCAATATCGGATTGACCACGACAGCGCCACCGCTACGTTGAAATTGCGGAATGCGCAGGTGGAATTTATTGTACGACCTGAGACGAATTATCATGGTTCGGGATGCTCCGCAGTGGGAGATCAGACTCCTTTATACAATCAGTTTGTCAGCTATCTTGATACCTACCGTGAGAATATTAATTCAACGGTAGCCATGATGAGAAAAGAAACCAGTTATTTGGAACTGCTTCAGGCAGCCCGTCAAATCAGCGATGATGATAAACAAAAGATATTCGCCTTGTTAGATAAGGGGGATGATTTGGAAGCAATCAGACAGATTCGTGATCAGACGGGACTTGGATTGGCGGATTGTAAGAAAATAGCAGACAGCCCCTATATGTATTTATAGCAGTTCTCTTCATATCTGTAACATTGGAACAAAGCGCACTTTGCACCTTGCATAATACGCTTAAATCCTATATAATAAAGGCTGGTGCCTCGGCACCGGCTTTTTGTTTTTTAAAAGTAGTTAATCTGTTAATTTATTCTGCAAGTCCAGGTTTGCCTATGGGGTCGAAAAAGTAGGCAATTGCTTGGCGCCCTATATGTTCTTGCAGGGTCCCTTGAAAAACGCCGGTGCTTGGCGAGGTAAAACGGAATTGCAAAGCAATTCCGCTTCGAGCCTAGCATCCGCTGCGCTTTCCACGGAGCGAAAGCGTGACCATGAAGGATATATAGGGTGCCAAGCAAGGGAAGTTTTATCAACCCCATAGGCAAACTAAAGACTTGGCGAAACAATAAGAGGAGGACATTCATGATTGAATTATTACAGGGCGGCGCTTACCTGGTAAACGGCACAGAGATTATTCCTGAGGGCCCCGAGGCAGCCGCTGCCATCAAATCCAAAACAGGTAAAGAGGTAACGAAGGAGGAAGCTTGCCAGAGCACCATGGCTTACGGTATTTTGAAGAGTCACAATACCTCCGGCAACATGGACAAGCTGAAAATCCGCTTTGATAAGTTGACCAGCCATGATATTACTTTTGTTGGTATCATTCAGACTGCAAGAGCATCAGGACTTTCTAAGTTCCCCATGCCTTACGTTCTTACCAACTGCCACAACTCTTTGTGTGCGGTAGGTGGTACCATCAATGAGGATGACCACATGTTTGGTCTGACCTGTGCCAAGAAGTACGGTGGTGTGTATGTGCCCCCTCATCAGGCAGTTATCCATCAGTTTGCACGTGAGATGCTTGCAGGCGGCGGTAAGATGATTTTAGGTTCTGACTCCCATACCCGTTATGGCGCACTTGGTACTATGGCAATGGGTGAGGGTGGTCCTGAGCTGGTGAAACAGCTTTTGAATCAGACCTATGACATCAATATGCCCGGCGTTGTTGCAGTATATTTAAAGGGCGCTCCCGTGAAGGGTGTAGGTCCTCAGGACGTTGCTTTGGCAATTATTGGCGCAGTATTTAAGAATGGTTTCGTGAAAAATAAAGTAATGGAGTTTGTAGGTCCCGGTGTGGCATCTTTGTCTGCTGATTTCCGTATCGGTATCGATGTAATGACTACTGAGACCACTTGTCTGTCCTCCATCTGGAAGACCGATGATGAGATTAAGGAATTCTACGAGATTCATGGTCGTGGCGAGGAGTATGCAGAGTTAAATCCCGGTGAGGTTGCTTATTACGATGGCGTAATTGAGGTTGACCTTTCCAAGGTTCGTCCTATGATTGCAATGCCTTTCCATCCCAGCAACACCTATACCATTGAGGAGCTTAACGCAAACCTTATGGATATTCTGGATGAGACCGAGAAGCGTGCGCTTGTAAGCTTGGATGGCGCTGTAGAGTACTCCTTGAAGGATAAGGTTCGTAACGGCAAGTTTATGGTAGATCAGGGTATCATCGCAGGTTGTGCAGGCGGTGGCTTTGAGAATATCTGTGCAGCTGCTGATATTTTGAAGGGACAATACATCGGTTCCGATGGATTTACTTTGAGTGTTTATCCTGCTTCCATGCCTGTGTATATGGAGCTTGTTAAGAATGGTTGCTGTGCAACTTTGATGGAGACCGGTGCAATCATGAAGACTGCATTCTGCGGCCCCTGTTTCGGTGCAGGCGATACTCCCGCTAACAACGCATTCAGTATCCGTCACTCCACCAGAAACTTCCCCAATCGTGAGGGAAGTAAGTTGCAGAACGGTCAGATTTCCTCTGTTGCACTGATGGATGCACGTTCTATTGCAGCTACTGCAGCCAACAAGGGTGTTCTGACTCCTGCTACTGATTTTGACGGTGAGATCGGCAAGTACAAATATCACTTTGATTCCAATATTTACGCAAACCGTGTATTTGATTCTAAGGGTGTTGCAGACCCTGAGACTGAGATTCAGTTTGGTCCCAACATCAAGGACTGGCCTGCAATGGGCGCACTTCCTGAGAACATGGTGCTTCGTGTGGTAAGTGAGATTCATGATCCTGTTACCACCACCGATGAGCTGATTCCTTCCGGAGAGACCTCTTCCTATCGTTCCAATCCTTTGGGACTGGCTGAGTTTGCATTGTCCAGAAAGGACCCTGAGTACGTTGGTCGTGCAAAGGACATTCAGCGCGCAGAGAAGGCAAGAATGAACGGTGAAGATCCTTGTGCAGTACATGAGGATGTAAAGCCTGTTATGGAGGCTGTAAAGAAGAGCTTTGCTGACGCAAGCAAGGAAAATACCGGTTTCGGTTCCACTATTTTTGCAGTGAAACCCGGTGACGGTTCTGCCCGTGAGCAGGCGGCTTCCTGTCAGAAGGTTCTGGGCGGCTGGGCTAACATTGCCAACGAGTACGCTACTAAGCGTAATCGCTCCAATTTGATTAACTGGGGTATGCTTCCTTTCTTAATTCAGGAAGGCGAGCTTCCCTTCAAGAACTTGGATTATCTGTTTATCCCCGGTATCAAGAAGGCTGTGGAGGAGAAAGCTGAGGTAATCAAGGCTTATGTGGTTGACAAGGAGAACGGTTCCCTTACTGAGTTTGAGATGAAGCTGGGTGAGCTTACCGACGAGGAGCGTCAGATTATCTTAAAGGGTTGTCTGATTAACTATAATCGTGTTGATGGCTAACTGAAAAAATAGTTAAAAATCGTATGACTCCTGTGAGAAAATTCTTGCAGGAGTCTTTTTTAAAATTTTTTGTTTTTTTTTGAAACCTTTTTGGAAATTTCTCTATCAATATAAATGAAGACCTAAAAAAGAAGCACGAGAGGAGAAAAAATGAAAACATTAGAAGTATTACAAAAGGCAGTAGAGAAATACAGAAAGGGGAATGAGGCAAGTTTTAATGAACTCTATCAGATGTCCTATGGTTATCTTTATACCTGCATAAAGCACATTGTACAGCAGGAAGAGTTAACACAGGATATGCTTCAGGAAACCTATCTGGAAATCAGTAAAAGTATTCTTCAGCTCGAAAAAGCAGAGAATTTTCTGAATTGGGCAGCAATGATTGCCAACAGAAAATGTTTTGCCTATTTAAAAAAACAAAATGCAATACATACTGTACAGGCAGATGAGGATTTAATCGAAAATGTGATGGATGACGAAGCTTTTATTCCAGAGGAAATTCTTCAAAATCAGGAAAAACAGCGCCTGATGAGGGAGATTATTGACGGATTAAGCACGGAACAGAGATTATGCATTATCGGATATTATTACAATGAAATGAAGCAGGAGGATATGGCAAGAGAGTTTGAGATGCCTCTCAATACGGTAAAAACACATCTTAGACGGGCAAAAGAAGAAATTAAGAAAAGGGTGATTGATTTGGATAAAAAGAAGGGTACGAGACTTTATTGTCTGGCACCGTTTTTGGTGTTGTTTTTCAATATGGAAGCAGAGGCGTGTACGCCCCTTCCTTTGGAGTCAGTAATGAAAACGAAGCTTAATCAGGAAAATGGTACACCTGCAAAGGTGGCGAAGATGTCCATGAAAGCAAAGGCAGTTACAGGTGGACTTATATTGGCAGGTGTTGTGGGTGTCGGAGCTTTTCTTATTGCAAATCAAAGTTCTTCACCGGAGCCTGTTGGAACGGAAGGGCTTGTGGCAGAAAGTGTTGAGGAATCTGTTTCAGAGGAAAGCAGTCAGGAGTCTGAGGTGGTGGAAAGCGAAGCTTTGGAGGAAGTGCATCTGTATGACGGAGTTACACCACTGGCAATTTCCGGCATGTATGACAGCTATGGCTATGCCAACGCGGGAGTTATTCCGGTATGTAAGGATGAAAAATGGGGTCTGGTTAACTTTGATAATGAAATACTTGTTCCCTTGGAATATGAGGATTGTTGTGCCATGCCCAATGATGAAGGACAAACCTATTTTGGAAACCCGGGAGACTATCGCGTGTTTGACAGCGAAGGAAAAGAATTGTTCCAGACTGAAAAAACGATTACTGCCGTGAATGATGGTGTGGTTTTAACTGAGACCGATAATGAGGATGGTTATCATTTTGGGTACTATACGTTAGATGGCGTAACATTGTATGAGGCGCAGAAGACAGGTACAAATATGCTTTTCTCCGATTACAGCAATGCAGTGGGCTTTAGTGAAGGGTATGGTTTCTTTAGAGATACCAAGGAGGCCAGAATTGATAACACAGGTTTGTTGCACAGTGTATTTGATACCTATTATGCTAAAGAACTTGCGCAGGCAGCAGAAATTAATGCGAATTCTTCTATCGATAGGGTTGGCATCAGTGAGGAGGGCTATGCCTATCCTCTGGGATCAGCTTCGCAGGGATATTATATTGCAAAATCGGGCAGTGATGGGTTTTATGGTGATGGACAGATCAATTGTTACTATCTGTATGATGTAGATGGAAATACTCGTCATACATTGGCTGTAAGCAGTGTATATAGAAGAGCAGGACATCTTTATACGGAATCTGTTTTTGGATGGAGCCTGCGAGGATATTATGAAGATGGCGTTGTCAAATACAATCATGACACTCTGGTTACGATTCATTTGAAAAATGAGGAAAAGCCTGTTTCTTACTTGTTGGATATGACAAAGCTGGAACAAAAGTCTAGGGAGGAATTTGAAGCGTCATATGACCCTTCTACCAGAAGCTGGGAGGATTTTGACTGGAGTCCCATTACCGATGAGGCAATTGTGGCAGAGGCAGAAGATATAGAGATTAATGGTGAAAAGTATTGGCTTATCAGTAAGGATGGTCAGTGGGGATATATTGACCATGAAGGAAATGTGGTAGGTATGTTCCAGGATGCTGCGGAATTTAGTGAGGGTAAAGCAGTTATCATAGAGGATGGAATTGCATACTGGATTGATGAGAATCTGGAAAAAACCGTAGAGATTGGCCCGGCGAAAAGCGTAGTCAGCTTTGGCGATATGATACGTATAACATATGAGGATGATAGCAGTGCATTTTTGAGCTATTAATAAGTGTGAGAGTATGAAAAAAAGATTATTCAGAATTTTAATTTTATTTGCGGCAGCAGCATTACAGGCAGGCTGTGGACAGGAAATACAAGGGATTACAGAAACAGAAGCGGTTATGAATCATTCCGTCATCTCGCAGGAGAAAGAAACGCTTGAAGAGCAGGAAATCATGACAGAGTCTGTGTCTGAAACCGTAATACCGGATTATTCCGGCGACGGTTGGTATATCACAGACGGAACCCTGTACATTTCTAAAATTTACTACCGGATAATAAATCTAAGCGGAAAATATAAGTGTCTATACGAGAGCCCTTGGACGAATCATGCAAAGGAAATAATAAATGTTGTTATTGACGGTGAGATGGTTTACAAAAAGGAATCGGAAATAACGGGCAATACCGCAGATGATTGTTATGTAGTGGGGAATGCGTTTGATGGTGGAGGACCGCTATTGGCAGGCATGCCCGGAGTAAAGAGTGTTGTTGTCAAAAAACTTGATCTCGATATGATTTCAGATATTGCTTATATGTTTGCCGGTATGGCTGAACTGAGCTATCTTGATTTGGCCGGATTGGATACTGCGGGAGTGACGGATGCATCTTATCTGTTGTATGGTAACGAGGCGCTCACTTCAGTGGATTTGGAACAATTAAATACGTCGTCATTTGAGAATATTTCCCATATTTTTGCAGGATGTAGTAATCTGCAGTCCATATCTGTGTCTTCCTGGGATACGGGAAATGTGAAAGACTTTTCCAATGCCTTTAGTAATTGTACTTCTTTGGGACATGTTGACCTCAGTGGATGGGCGGTTATAGAAGCGAATGTGGCAGGTATGTTTGCCGGATGCGAAAATTTAACCGGCATAGATTTGTCGAAAGTTTCTTTACAGGATACAATTTCAGCTAACAGTATGTTTGATGGCAGGAACAAGATTATGGCATACAGATTTGCTAATCCATGGAATATAAAAGCGGAAAAGTCGAAGCAAATCTGGGTAATTGGCGAGGATTGTTATGATATGCAAATTGCGTATGAGCCGTATTCCGGTGCATGCATGGTGGCAATCTATTATAAATATTATATGCCGGATTGGTACAAGACGGCTGTGGAGTATCGGCAAAATGTAGATGAATTTATTCAGATACAGTCGTCGGATTATTTGGATGTATATGTTAGTAAGGTAGAAGGCGAAATTTCGGCACCTGATGTGATAGCATTCATAATTGACGCACTTGTAGAAATGGATAAGATAGATGAGGATGAGGGGACTTTAGTAAACAATTTGGTAAGTAAGTTGCAAATGCTGTTGAATTGGAGGAAGGGTGAATATAGTTTGGAAGATGTGAAAGATTTGCTGGACATGACAGAGGAAGAGCTGGAAATTCTGATAGATGACCAATCGGAAACAGCAGACTAAAGTTTGCTTTAAACGTGCCGATATAATAGGTACAGGATAACAGGTGGCCACCTAAAATCCAAATACAATCGACACCAAGGATGGGATTTGTGTGAAGAGAGGGAATTCTTCGCAGGGATGCCATCCTTTTTTGTGGAGAAAGGAGCAAATATAAGGTTTGAAAATTGATTCCAGTTTGGTAGGAATGGAATCCGCAAGAAAATATCAGTCAACGAAGACGACTTACAGACACTTTTCGTTAACGGAATACCGGGGAGGGTCACTTTCATTTGACGGTAACGGACTAGACGAGGAAGTTACCGACGGACAGACAGACAATTCTTATACGTTGGAAGACTGGCAAAACAGTCTTAGTATGAAGGCTAATCGTGTGAACATCCGATCAACAAGGCAGGATAACACACTGGCGGAGTTTCGCCAATTGACGGTACGTTATATTTTTAGTCTGCTTTTCCCAAGCAGATGGGACAAGACAGAGAATTTTCTGAAGGAACAGGGGCTTACAGACACTACTGCCACAGAAAACAATTCGCAGGTGGTCAGCGGGCAGGACAGGCTTGCTTCTTTTGGCGGCACAATGAGAGTGGTGAATTACACGCAGGAAACCATGTTTTTTGAGCAGGAGACAACCAGCTTCTCTACTGTGGGAACCGTGCGCACTGCAGACGGAAGAGAGATTCACTTTAATGTGGAAGTAGGTATGAGCCGTCAGTTTCAGGAGACGTTCAGGGAGGATTTGCAGATAGCATCTTTTAGCATGTGTGATCCATTGGTATTGAATCTGGATACGGATGTTGCAACGCTTTCCGACCAGAAATTTTTCTTTGATATTGATGCAGACGGCGTGAAGGATGAGGTTTCTATGCCGGATGCAACAAGCGGATATCTTGCTCTTGATAAAAACAGTGACGGTATTATCAATGATGGAAACGAACTGTTTGGCACTAAGAGTGGTGATGGGTTTGCTGACCTGCAAAAATATGATGAGGATGGCAACGGCTGGATTGATGAAAATGACAAGATTTGGTCCAAGCTGCAAATCTGGTGTAAGGACGAAAACGGGAATGACATTCTTTACCGTCTTGCTGACAAGGGGGTAGGCGCAATCTGTCTTCAGAAGGCTTCCACCGATTTTACCTTAAAGGGAGGTAATGGGCAGACGAACGGTGCAATCCGAAGCACCGGAGTCTTTTTGTATGAAGATGGTAATGTAGGCACGGTGCAGCATGTGGATGTTGCCAAGTATGAACAGGGTGCATAACGCAAGTCACCCATGTTTAATGTATATTGCGCAGGTTATAAAAATGGTTTCTTAAATTAATAAAATGAAAATTCTGCAAAAAACGGGATGCAAGAAAACTTGTGTCCCGTTTTTATAAATTGAATAAAACATTTTCTTTCGGCAAAACTACTTATGAAAACAACTGACAACAAGGTAAGAATTTTGGGTGAGCAGAAAGGAAATGAATATGAGAAGAAATAGAAGAGACGGTATCAGGAAAGAGCGGATTATCATGATTGCATCTTCCGCTTTTGTGCTTGCAGCACTGACGATGACAGGACTTTATATGAAGGGGCAGGAAATTGCTGAACAGGACGATGGTTACACTTTGGATTTGGCAGCGTTAGAAAATGATACGGAAGAAAAGTTGGATGAAATCGGTCAGGCAGGTCAGAAGAATGATGCAGTGATTGGCGGTAAGCAGAATAATATTGTAGAGGGAGAGTTGGATTATATGCCAATGGAGCAGGAATTGTCTGCGGAGGCAGGCTCCAATTTGATTCAGATTCCCGGATTGACAGATGGGGCGGAAGAGGAGGCCCCCGGTGAGATTCTCTCTGAAGAATTGTCTCCTGCGGAGGAGCTGGAAGCTGACCAACAGGCAAATGCAGAGGCGGTGGAGCAGGCAGAAGCAGTGCCGAATCAGGCTACAGAACTTCACTATAGTACCGAGCAGGGACTGACCAGACCTGTGAGTGGTGAGATTCTTTTGCCTTACAGCATGGACGGAAGTATTTATTTTGCAACATTGGATCAATACAAATATAATCCTGCAACCGTATTTTCAGCCGAGGAAGGCTGTGATGTGTCTGCCTGTGCGACGGGTTGTATTACTGAAGTGTTTGAGACTGCACAGCTTGGTAAGGGTGTCGTGGTAGATTTGGGTGACGGTTATGTGGCTACCTATGGACAGCTTGCGGATATTCAGGTGGCAGAGGGTGATTTGGTAAATGCCGGTGATAAGCTTGGTGTAGTGGCTGCGCCCAGCAAATACTATACACTTGAGGGAACCAATTTGTATTTTTGTTTGGAGAAGGATGGAGCACCCATCAATGCTGAAGGCTTATTTTAAGGAGTTGTAGAATGTATATCATTGGAGGCAAAATCTTAACTATGGCAGGAGCGGAGTACGCAGATGGCGTGCTTCGTATCCTAAATGGTAAAATTGCGGCAGTGGGGAGTCGGGCAGATGTTCCCGTTGAGCCCAAGGAGGGCGAGGAGATTCTCGAAGTAAACGGAGCATGGGTTATGCCCGGACTTATGGAGGCTCATTGCCATATGGGTATCATGGAGGAGAAAAAGGGGATGGAAGGGGATGACTGTAATGAGACGGTAAATCCTATTACTCCCTACCTTCGCGGTATTGATGCGATTAATACCATGGACGCAGCCTTTAAAGATGCAGTCAGGGCAGGAATTACAGCAGCGATGATTGGTCCCGGAAGTTCTAATGTGGTGGGTGGTCAGTTTGCCGTGTTAAAGACCTGTGGTCGGCGGGTAGATGATTTGATTGTCAAGGCTCCGGCTGCTATGAAGGTAGCGTTTGGTGAAAATCCGAAGGTCAATTACTCCGGTCAGGGCAAGAGCCCTTCCACCCGTATGGCTACGGCTGCCATGCTTCGCAGGGAACTATTTGAAGCCAAACAATATCTGGACAAGAAGGCCAAAGCGCATGAGCATGGAGATGACTTTGAGAAGGATTTTACGAAGGAATGCTGGGAGCCGGTATTTCGGGGTGAGATACCGTTGAAGGCACATGTACATCGAGTGGATGATATTTTTACTGCTATCCGTATAGCAAAGGAATTTGGCTTATCTATGACCCTTGATCATTGCTCTGAGGGACATTTGATTGCTGAAGAGCTGGTGGAGGCGGGATATCCGGCTATTGTGGGTCCGGACCTTACCAGTCGTACTAAAATAGAGGTTCAGAATATGGCTTTTAAGACGGTTGGAGTGTTAAATAGGGCAGGGATTCTGACTGCAATTACTACGGATCATCCGGTTTCACTGATACAATCCCTTCCTTTGTGTGCCGGAATGGCTGTAAAAGCAGGGCTTTCGATGGAAGAAGGTTTAAAATCAATTACGATTAATCCGGCGATTATTTGTGGAGTAGATGACAGGCTGGGAAGTCTTGAAATAGGCAAAGATGCGGACATTGCAATTTTTGACGGTAACCCTATGGAAGTGTTTACAAATACTTTGTATACAATTATCGACGGAAAAATTGTGTATTCTTTACATTTTTCCCAAAAATATTGTGTATAATTGACGATTTTTCAAATTTTTAGTGTATTGTCAGAAAAAATGTGTTATAATACCTGTATTCAGAACTATATAAGTAAGGAGTGGTGATTATATGGAAAAAGGACGTGGACTGACAATCTCTATTAAAGTGAAGCTTTTGATGATAGCGTTACTTCCTTCCATTGTTCTGGGAGTAGTAATGACCATCATGGCGTCGAGAAGTATTGAAAGCGGTATGCATGATGAGGCTTTAAAAGGCCTGCGTGGAATCGCATATGGTTTTTTGGAGGTGTATGAGGATTCTGCGCCCGGCGACTTTTATATGAGTGCCGAGGGCAATGTATATAAGGGCAAGACTCCGATTACCGGTTCTTATGATATTGTAGACCGCATGAGCAAGAATACCGGTTATGAGTTTACCATTTTCTATGGAGATACCCGTGTTACAACCTCTTTGACAGATGTGAAAACCGGAGATCGTCTGGTTGGAACGAAGGCCGGAGATGCCGTTATTGAAGCCGTACTTAAGAATGGCGAAGAGTATTCTGATACCAATGTGGTTATCAATGGTGAGTCCTATTATGCATATTATATTCCCATTGAGCAGGATGGCGAAATAATCGGTATGGCGTTTACCGGTTTACATAGTGCAGAGGCAGAAGCGTTTATCCAGAGTAAGGAAGTTTCACTTTTCATTACATGTATTGCAATGATTTTGGTAATGGTAGTAATAGGTCTGTATTTTGCATTAACTCTCAGCGCAGCACTTAAGAGTGCGCAGGATTACATTGCAGAGATGACCAAGGGTAATCTGAAGATTGAGATGAATGAGAAGGCGCAGAAGCGTACCGATGAAATTGGCTTGATGTGTCGTCAGTTGGATGGCTTTAAGAATGAATTGACCAATGTTGTAGGTAAGATTAAGAATTCTTCACAGGTACTGTTTACTTCCGGTACTTCCCTGGAGGATATGGCAAACCAGAGTAGCACCACTACCAATGAAATCGGCCATGCAGTAGAAGATATCAGCTCCGGTGCTATGAATCAGGCAGAAGAGACAGAGGCTGCTTCTGTAAGCATCGGCGAAATCGGCAATATTATTACTGATATTGTTGAGAGTGTAAATGCACTTAACCAGACTGCTGAAAATATGAAATCAGCAAGTGATGAGTCTACAGTTATTATTAAGGAACTCAGTGATTCCAATGACAAGACTACTGACGCTATCGCTAAGATTGGCCATCAGGTTCATGCGACCAATGATTCCGTACAGGCAATTCGTCAGGCGGTTGATTTGATTACATCTATTGCAGAAGAAACCAATCTTTTGTCCCTCAATGCAAGTATTGAGGCAGCAAGAGCAGGTGAGCATGGCCGTGGATTTGCAGTTGTTGCAACACAGATTCAGAAGTTGGCTGAGGAATCCAATCAGTCTGCACAGGAAATCGGCAAGATTATTGATAACTTGCTTAAAGATTCTGAACAGACCGTTAAGGTTATGGATGAAGTAAATGTAATTGTAAATGAACAGCGCAGTAAGTTGGAAGAGACCAAGGATAAATTCCTTATGGTTACAAATGGTGTGGATAATACCAGAAGTGAAGCTGAGCTTATCCGTAATCAGACCAATAACTGTGATGCTGCAAGAGTCAGAATTGTTGATATTATTCAAGATTTGTCTGCAATATCAGAGGAGAATGCAGCAAGTACTGAGGAGACTAATGCATCCATGCAGGAGCTCAACGCTACATTGCAGCTTTTGGCAGAGGCAGCAACAAATCTGCTTGATTTGTCCCAGAAATTGGAGAAGGATATGGAATTCTTCAAACTGTAAAGCTTTTAAAGTGCAGAATAAAACCTATAAGAAGGAGGCACCTATATTGGGTGCTTCCTTTTTTTCATGACAAAAAGATTGATTTATAGGGAAGACGTGATAAAATGGGTATAGGTAAAAAATATGAAGATAAATATTCTGCATAAGCTAAAAAGACAAAGAATACAATTTCATAATAAGAGGACCAGCTATAAAGTGCTGCCGGTATTCTTTTTGGCGCATTTTTTGTGTGCATGTTGTACAGGGGCGACAGGTACATCAGCTCAGTTAGCGGATGGAATGGTGGAGCAGGAAAAGGTTGTTTCCATGGAAAATACAGCTATTGTGGATTATGTTGTTCCACAACTTTACCCGAACATTATGGTAGATGCCACAGGATATCGTGTGGAAGGTCTAAAGCGGGCTGCTGTAAAGGGAGAGAGGCTTCCTGTAACGTTTTCGTTGGTGGAGGTACAGACTGGAGAAGTTGTGTACACGGGAGTGTTGGAGGATTTACAATATAATCCGGAGCAGGGATTGTACTCTGCCTATGCGGATTTTGGAGAATGGAAACAGGCGGGAACCTATTATTTACAGTGTGATTATGTGGGGTGTTCCTATGATTTTACACTGGAGAGTGGCTTGTATGAGAGACGATTTCAAGAGCTTTGTCAGGAGTTATCGGTAGGATGCAGAGAGCAGGCGGTAACTGTTGAGGATGTAAAAAGAATGCTTCTGGCCTACGAATGGTATGAAACAATTTTCCCGGATGAAGACGCAAATGAAATTCCGGATATTATGGAAGCAGTTGCAGACTGGATAGAGCTTACGGAAGCTACAAATCTTGCCAATCAGCAGTCTGCACCGGCAGGACAGGAAGCGTCCTATGCTGCGGTACTTGCAAAGTTCAGTTACTTATATCAAAAATATGATAAACAATTTGCAACAGATTGTTTGAAGAGAGCATCCGTTATTTTTGATCAGACACAGGGACAGATGCCCAAGGATGCGGAGTGTTTTCATGCGCTGACGGAGCTGTATCGGGCTACCGGTATTTACACTTATGGCAATCAGATTGCGGAGTACAAAACTTATTTTGAGAGCCATACCGGTTTTGCAGAGGAGTCAGGATATCTTTATGGTGCGATGACGTATATATCTACAAGGCAGAAAGTTGATATGGAATTGTGTACGATTTTTATGGATGCACTCATGACTCAGGGAGAGGCAATCAGTGGTGTGTATAAAGAAATGATACATCCTGTTACAGCCCGTAATAACGGAGCACCGGATTTGCTTGCTCATGCAGAACGTTTGGCCTGTGCCAATTATGTGATGAATAACTATCAATACAATTATGTCATGGAGGAGCTTTTGCATTACCTTCGAGGCAGGAATACCCAATCAGTTGATTTCTATGTTGCCAATATGGGTGAAAAGACAGAGTATTTTATTGTGCTGACACAACTTGTGGCAGTGAAGGATAATTTAGGAGAATAGAGGAAAAGAAATGAAAGTAATTGTGTTAGCAGGCGGAACAAGTACAGAGAGAGCCGTATCTTTGGTATCCGGCAGTATGATTTATAAGGCGTTAAAGAAGAACGGACATCAGGCTGTGCTTCTGGATGTATATCTGGGCTATGAAGGGGATACAACAGATATTTTTGAGCGAGATGTGGATTGGGCTTCCAATATTCAGGCAGTTTCAGAGCAAAATCCTGACCTGGAGGCTGTGAAGGCCTTGAGGGAGGATGGAGATAAAAATTTCTTTGGGCCCAATGTATTGGAGCTTTGTAAGGCGGCAGATGCAGTATTTATGGCACTTCATGGTGCAAATGGTGAGGACGGCAAAATTCAGGCGTGCTTTGAGCTGATGGGTATTCCCTATACGGGAACGGATTATATCAGCTCTGCCATGGCTATGGATAAGGGGATTGCAAAGGACATTTTTGTTGCCCATGGCATTCCTACTCCCAAAGGTTTTCGGATGAAAAAGGGGATGCGTACTTTGCCGGAGTTTCCCTGTATTGTTAAGGCGTGTTGTGGCGGATCCAGCGTAGGTGTATGTATTGCAAGAGATAAAGCAGAATTCGAAAAGGCCTTGGAAGAAGCTTTCCGTTATGATGATGAGGTTGTGGTGGAGCAGTATATCGAGGGCAGAGAGTTTTCTGTGGGTGTTATGGATGGAAAGGCATTACCTGTAATCGAAATTGCCCCTAAGCAGGGATTTTATGACTACAAGAATAAATACCAGGCCGGAAGCACGGTGGAGACCTGTCCGGCAGAGTTGGACGAAGTGAAGACGGCTGAGATGCAGAATATTGCAGAGCGTGTTTTTGCAGCGCTTCGCATGAAAAATTATGCCCGCATGGACTTTATGATGAGCAAGGAAGGTGTGCTTTATTGTCTGGAGGCTAATACGTTGCCCGGTATGACGCCTACCTCTTTGTTACCTCAGGAGGCTGCGGCTGTGGGAATCAGTTTTGAGCAGTTGTGTGAAAAAATCTTAAGCTATGCAGTGAATAATTGATTAAAGGATGGACTGATTTATGAATCTGACAATCGGTGAGATTGCGAAGGCCTGTGAAGGTGAGTTGGTCATACAGAGCGTAAAAAAATATGCCGGAGATTTTGATAAAGCGGTAGATGGAGGAGCTTTAGTTACGGAAGCTACCTTAGTGGACAGCGTGGTGCTGGATTCCCGCATCGTGACTGAGGGCGGCGTATTTGTGGCTACGGTTGGAGAGCGTGTGGATGGACATAAGTTTATCCCGCAGGTATTTAGTAAGGGTGCGGTGCTTGTTATAACTGAGAAGACACCTGAGAGAGTAGAGCTTGAAAGTGGTGTGCTTGTCAGTGAGTGGGGAAGCTATCTTTTGGTGGAGGATTCCTTTAAGGCACTTAAAGCCATTGCGGAATTATATCGCAGTAAACTGACCATTCCCGTGGTAGGTATTACCGGTAGTGTGGGAAAGACCAGTACCAAGGAATTTATAGCAGGAGTTTTAGCAGAAAAATATAATGTGTTAAAGACAGAGGGCAATTTTAACAACGAGGTTGGCGTGCCGCTCACTTTGCTTCGGATTCGAGACGAGCATGAGGTTGCCGTGGTTGAGATGGGTATCAGTGATTTTGGCGAGATGCATCGTCTCAGTAAAATGGTCCGTCCCAATATCTGTGTGATTACCAATATTGGCCAGTGCCATCTGGAGAATTTAAAGTCTCGTGAGGGTATTTTGAAGGCAAAGACTGAGATTTTTGACTTTATGGCAGAGAATGGCGACGTTTGCTTAAACGGCGAAGATGATATGCTGTATACTGTTAAGGAGGTAGCGGGTAAAGCTACACATTTCTTTGGTTTAAACGGTACAGAGGGGCAGTCAGTGTATGCGTCTGATATTGAGAGTAAAGGCTTGTGGGGCAGTGAAGCTCTGCTACATATGCCGGAGGGTAAATTGCCTGTAAGTGTAACTTTGCCCGGAAGACATATGGTAATTAATGCGGCAGCGGCAGCGTGTGTTGCAGGATTGCTTGGACTTACCGGTGAGCAGATTTCAGCAGGTCTTAAGAAAATCCAACCGGTTGGCGGCCGAAATAATCTGCTTCGTCTGGATAATTATACAGTAATTGACGATTGCTATAACGCCAATCCGGTATCCATGGAGGCTGCTCTCGATTTGTTGTCACTGGCAGACACTTATCGGGTGGCAATTTTGGGAGATATGTTTGAATTAGGTGAGAATTCTGATGCATTACATTCCGGTGTGGGTGCATATGCAGTTCGCTCAGGTGCAGACTGTATCTTATGTGTGGGCGAGAATTCCCGGCATATGTACGAGGGCGCCGTGGAAGCAGCAGAGAATTTGATGACAGAGTCAATGGATACAAAAGAACAGAAGATTTACCACTTTTCTGACAGGGATGCTTTGTTGCAGGCATTGGGTGAGGAAGCAAAGCTTTTACCGAGGGGCTGTACCATTTTGGTAAAGGCATCCCACGGAATGCATTTTGAGGAAGTTGTGGCATTTTTGAAGGGTTAAAAAGTTGAGGAAATAGGAAACTCCAAGGCGAGAAAAATCTTACCTTGGAGTTTTTTGATTTTGAATAACTAAAATCAGTCCCCATATCGCAAATCCAATACAGGTAAACTGATTGGCAGATAATATTTTGCCTATATGTTCTTCTCTGAGATATTCTAAAGAAAATTTTCCGAGTGCACATAAAATCATGACAGACGGGACTACATAGTTCGTGTGTTTGGAAAAGAAGATTCTAAGGCATACCAGAAAGATTAATACAAAGGTAATGGTTTCTGCAAGTTGAACCGGAAAGTACGGGCCGCCTTGTATCACAATATTGTCATAGCTTACAGCAAGGGGGCCGTCATAAGGAATGCCATGGCAACAGCCCACAAGATAGCAACCGATTTTGGCGATTCCATACATTAGAGGGACTACCAGAGAGTAGGTTTGAAGAAAAACTTTTTTGCCTTCTTTGTAAATTAATCCGAAAATGATGGTTCCGGCAAACAGTCCGATTACTCCGCCAAGGCTGGAGATTCCGGAGGTTAAAATACTTTGTCTGAAGCCGCTTGTAATCACGGTATAGAGTTTAGCGCCCGCCAAAGTCATTACAAGATTTAAGAACATGGAGTAGCCGATAAAATTGCGGGGAACTCCTTTTTTCTTAAGTAAGATAAAGACAATAATAAAACCACAAATAAAAGACAATAAAAACATTACTGCATAGGGTGAAATGGTAAAGTCCTTCATAAAAATGTACCTCTGTGGCTACCCTAGCTCATTTATGCAACTCATACAGGATACACAGGCCCATATGATAAAAAGAATATACACAATAAAGATGATGATACTGATTATACCTAGGATAATATATAGCCACATCAAAACCTTGCCAAATACATTTTTGGGGTACTTTACGCGCACATAAATCATGATAGCCAGTCCTGCAATCATCAGTAACAAGCTGACTGTGCCAAAAATGTTTGTGCATATTTCAGATAAAGCACTCGCTTCAGTATCCACATTAACTTCCGTAAGTTCTGTTATTGTAGAAGTAAAAATGGAAAGTATTGAAGCAATCAAAAAAGGTAAAAACTCACATGCTAATGAAATGATACATAAGATATTGGCGCGCTTATCGTCCTTAGGTGTAGGTGAGGACGGTTTTGGCGGATCGGTAAAATGTTGATATAGTCCCTGCTGTTCCATAATTTTTCCCCGGATATGTTGAATTACTTGGAGGCTTCCATTTCTTCCAACATTTTTTTGTTCTTCATATATTTATCCATAATGATATTGCCGACATATTTGCCCAAATCCTTGCGGTCCTCTTTATCCAAATCCTTGACATAAACGGGATCGCAGTATTCAATGATGACGGTTGCTTTTTTCATTTTGGGAAGATGATCCTCCCAGATGGCACCGGTATTTACGATACTCATGGGAATAATGGGTACGTCTCCCTTTTCTGCAATCTTAAAGCTTCCGTTGTGGAAGGGAAGCAGACAATCGGGCTGACGGTTGCGGGTTCCTTCCGGGAAAATAGCAATGGAGATTCCGTTTTTTACCTTTTCGATAGCCTGAAGAATAATCTTCATTCCTTGCTTTACATCATTACGGTCAAGGAAGAGGCAGTGAAGGTTGCGCATCCAGTTGCTTAATAGAGGTGCCTTTTCCATTTCTTTCTTGGCAATGTAGCCGGTGGGACGGGGCACGCGCACATAGGTCAGGATGACATCAAAGTAACTGCGATGGTTGCCCACATAAAGTACGGCGGTATCCTTAGGGATGCGTTCCTCGCCGATGGCAATGACCTTTACACCTGCAAGTCGAATAACATTGCGGAAGGCCCAGTTTACAATGGCAAGGGAACTGCGGCTCTTTACGTCGGGATTAAATTTGCCAATAATCCACTCTGCAACCAGCAGAGGACTTCCCAACACAAGAAACCAGAATAAAAAAGATATTACCAAAATAAAACGTATCATAAATAACCTCACTCTGATATATTTAATGCTTACCGTTTAGTATAGCATATTTTCCCAATATTGTACATAGAATAGACCAAAACATCAGGCGGAATACATATGTATAAAATGAAAAAATGGATTGTGACGGTATTGGTACTGTGCAGTATCTTAAATCTCACGGGCTGTACCATGCTAAACAGCGAGCGGGTAAAACTGCAGGATTTGGGTTTTACGGTGCTCAGTGAGGAGGTGATTCCCAAGGAGCTGAAGACGATTATTGACGAGAAGAAGGCAGAGACGTTTAAATTGACTTACAATGATGAGGCGTACCTTTACATTGTAATTGGCTATGGACAGCAGCCCACAGGCGGTTACAGCATTGCAGTAAACGAATTGTATCTGGCGCAGGAGGCTATCTATGTCAATACCACACTTCTTGGACCGGAGCAAAAGCCAAGCGGTGGGAAAACACCCTCCTGTCCCTATATTGTGCTCAAAACTGACTTTATTGACAAGCCTGTGGTATTTGAATAGGTTATAAAGGTTGCCCTGCATCGAATCGGTGCAGGGTTTTTAATTGAGTATTTATAAAAACTTCACTTGTGTACAATATCGTTATTGGGTATAATGGGAAAGGAAAACAAGCGGTACTATATAAGTATTGCAACAAAGGAGAACACTATGTCAGATTTGTATGATAACGATGAATTTAAGGAAGTGACGAACGCTGAGGTGGTTGAAGAGACCGAAGATGCTTCTGATACAGATAAAGATAACGAGTATGAAGATGTGTGTTTTGTTTGCCGAAGACCCGAGTCCAAGACAGGTAAGATGTTCAAGCTCCCCAACAATATCTGTGTGTGCAACGACTGCATGCATAAGACCATGGAGACGGTAAGTCAGTTTGACTATCAGGGAATGCTTAACAATCCCAATTTCCAACAGGAGATGGACCAGTTTTCCAAGCAGAACGGATTCCCCAATATCAGCTTTGTAAATCTGGCTGATTTGCAGGGAGAGGGCGGCATCCCTAACAAACAAAAGCTTAAGAAGAAAAAGAAAAAAGAGGGGGCTGCACCTGTTCTGGATATTAAAAATATTCCTGCGCCCCACAAAATCAAAGCTCAGTTGGATGAGTATGTAGTGGGTCAGGAGCATGCCAAGAAGGCCATTTCCGTGGCGGTTTACAATCACTATAAGCGTGTTGCAACCAATACCATGGATAGTATCGAAATCGAGAAATCCAACATGCTGATGATAGGACCTACCGGTTGCGGTAAGACCTATCTGGTTAAGACTTTGGCGAGACTTCTGGATGTGCCTCTTGCCATTGCAGATGCTACATCTCTTACTGAGGCCGGATACATTGGCGATGATATTGAGAGCGTGGTGTCCAAGCTTTTGGCGGCAGCGGACAATGACGTAGAGAAAGCTGAACAGGGTATTATTTTTATTGATGAGATAGATAAGATTGCCAAGAAAAAGGAGACCCACAGCCGAGATGTCAGCGGTGAGAGTGTGCAGCAGGGTATGCTTAAGCTTTTGGAGGGCGCAGAGGTGGAGGTTCCGGTAGGAGCCAACAGCAAGAACGCCATGGTGCCCCTTGCAACCGTAAACACCCGCAACATTCTCTTTATCTGTGGTGGTGCTTTCCCTGATTTGGAGGATATTATCAAGGAGCGTCTGAATAAGAGTGCATCCATTGGTTTTGGTTCTGAGCTTAAGGACAAATATGACAAAGAGAAAAATATTCTTTCCAAGGTGAAGGTGGAAGATATTCGTAAGTTCGGTATGATCCCCGAATTTA
The DNA here is from genome assembly GCA_045542555.1 of Acetatifactor sp. Lineage (GTDB taxonomy): Bacteria > Bacillota > Clostridia > Lachnospirales > Lachnospiraceae > Acetatifactor. The sequence continues at coordinate 42,874 of JAZQLH010000071.1, forward strand.
TTGGCCGTCTCCCTATAATTTTTACCCTTGAGGGACTGGGCAAGGATATGATGGTAAAGATTCTGAAGGAGCCTAAGAATGCTATTTTAAAGCAGTATCAGAAGCTTTTGGAGCTTGATGAGGTAAAGCTGGAATTTACGGATGAGGCGTTAGAAGCAATTGCCGAAAAGGCTATGAAGCATGACACCGGTGCCCGTGCCCTTCGTTCCATCATCGAGGAATTCATGCTGGATATCATGTATGAGATTCCCAAGGATGACAACATCGGTAAGGTTACCATCACCAGAGAGTACATTGAGGGAACCGGCGGGCCGATTATCGATATCCGCAGTAATCAGATTAATCATGTGCCTGTGGAAGAGATGAATACGGTTTCGTAAAGCTATAGATAAGTATGAAGAGGAGCGTTTGCATGAAATGTGCAATCGCTCTTTTTTATAGATTTCTATTGACATATAAAAAAAATATGGTACGATAAACACATGAATAATCATTCATATGAATGATTGTAAAAACGAAATGCGAATGAGTTGCATTTGCAAGTAAATCAATCAAACTATAATCAGGAGGAATTTACCATGAAGAAAACCTACAAAATTGAAGTTGACTGTGCAAACTGTGCCATGAAAATGGAGGAGGCTACCAAGTCCGTAGAAGGCGTAAAGGATGCAGTGGTAAGCTTTATGACTCAGAAGATGAATGTGGAGTTTGAGGATGGTGCAGATGAAAAGGCTGTAATGCAGGCAGTAGTGAAGGCTTGTAAGGTAGTGGAGGACGACTGCGAGATTTATCTGTAAGGAGTCTTGTTATGACGAAGAAGCAAAAAAAGGTTTTGCGCCGCATCATCATTGCAGCAGTACTTATGGTGGCACTGGCTTTCCTTCCGTTAGGTCAGCCGTGGCAATTTCTACTCTATATGGTGCCCTATTTCATTATTGGTTATGATATTTTGCGTAAGGCCGTGAAAGGTATTTTAAACAAACAGATCTTTGATGAGAATTTCCTGATGGCTGTGGCCACGGTGGGAGCAATCCTTCTGGGCGAGTATCAGGAAGGTGTGGCAGTTATGCTGTTTTACCAGATTGGTGAGCTTTTTCAGGCTGTTGCAGTTGGTAAGAGCCGTAAAAACATCAGTGCCCTTATGGACATCCGTCCCGACTATGCCAATGTGGAAAATGAGGTAGGGGACCTTGTGCAGGTGGATCCTGATGAGGTTTTAATCAGCACGGTGATTGTGGTGCGTCCCGGCGAAAAGGTGCCCATTGACGGTGTGGTGGTGGAAGGTATTTCTACATTAAACACCAGTGCCCTCACCGGTGAAAGTGTGCCTAAGGATGTGACTGTGGGAGATGAAATCATCAGCGGTTGCGTGAATAATACAGGCCTTTTAAAGATTCAGACCACCAAGGAATTCGGTCAGTCCACGGTTTCCAAAATTTTGGAGCTGGTGGAGAATTCCAGTATGAAAAAGTCCCGTTCGGAGAATTTCATTACCAAATTTGCAAAATACTATACTCCTGCAGTATGCTATGGTGCTCTTGCTCTGGCGATTTTACCTCCGGTAATTAATGTTCTCATGGGCAATCCTGCGGCGTGGAGTAATTGGATTATCCGTGCCCTTACCTTTCTTGTAATCAGCTGCCCCTGTGCGCTTGTTATCTCCATTCCCTTAAGCTTTTTTGGTGGAATCGGCGGTGCTTCGGCTTGCGGTATTCTGGTAAAGGGCTCTAACTATCTGGAGGCACTTGCACAGACCAAGTATGTTGTATTTGACAAGACAGGTACTCTTACTAAGGGTGTTTTTGAGGTACAGCATGTGACTTTAGCAGATGAAATGCCCAAGGAGCAGTTGCTTTTTTATGCGGCCTATGCGGAATGTTATTCCAATCATCCTATCAGTAAAAGTCTGCAAAAGGCCTACGGACAGACTATTGACCATGATTTGGTGACGGATGTGGAGGAAATCGGAGGCCATGGCATCACAGCAAAGGTGGGCGGCCATGACGTAGCGGCAGGCAATGCTAAGCTTATGAAGAAATTAAACCTTTCCTATGCAGAAGATACGGACATTGGTACGGTTGTGCATGTGGCTGTGGACGGTGTTTATGCAGGATATATACTGATTTCTGATGTGATAAAAGAGACTGCCAAGGATGCCATGAAGGCACTGAAGGCAGCAGGTGTCAGGCAGACAGTAATGCTTACCGGTGACGCCAAGGCGGTGGCAGAGCATGTGGCGGCAGAGCTTTCTGTAGATGAAGTACACAGTGAGCTTTTGCCGGCAGATAAAGTGGAGCGAGTGGAAGCACTTCTGGCTGCCAAGGGTAAAAAAGAAAACCTGGCATTTGTTGGTGATGGTATCAATGATGCTCCGGTGCTTTCCAGAGCAGACATTGGTATTGCCATGGGTGCCATGGGATCGGATGCTGCCATTGAAGCTGCCGATATTGTGCTTATGGACGACAACCCCTTAAAAATTGCTCAGGCCATCAAGATTTCCAGAAAATGCTTGAGTATTGTTTACCAGAATATCGTGTTTGCATTAGGTGTGAAGGGCTTGTGCCTGATTCTTGGTGCTCTTGGTATCGCTAATATGTGGATTGCCATCTTTGCAGATGTGGGCGTTATGGTGCTTGCAGTGTTGAATGCCATTCGGTGTTTACACGTAAAGAATATGAAGGTGTAAATTGGAAGTTGCGCGAGCAATGAGCCATGCGCAGATGAGCCGAATTGTCTGCCGGGTGCTTGCACACGAGCAGGCACATTCGAGCTCAGATGCATACGGCGAATGCCGCGACAGTGAGCAGGCTTGCCTGCGTACCTGTCGGCATGGCTCTTCTTGCAGCCCCTTTGGGGGCCGATTTACTACTATTGTCCTCTCAAACTACTATTTTTTCAATTTAGTAGGACATATAACACCTTTTTCTTCCTACCAAATCAACACTTTTTCATTTTAGTAGGACATCTGACTCCTTTTTTTGTCCCACTATATCAACATTTCTTTACTTCAGCAGGACATCTGGTTCCTTTTTTGTCCTACTTAATCAATGTTTTTCCATTTCCGTAGGACAAACGCACCGTTTCGGCCTTTCTTGTTTTTATCCCAACGAATCTTGCAGTTTTCTTGTTTTCGTTGGTGACTCATCCTGCTTTCACCCCAACGAATCTTGTGATTTTCTTGTTTTGGTTGGTGACTTATCCTGTTTTCACCCCAACCAATCTTATGTTTTTTTATTTTAGTTGGGAACGCTCCTTGTTTCTTTCCCAACTAACCCTGCATTTTTCGATTTTTTGTTGGGAAAATCACCGCCACCATGTTCTAATCAGCTCGATAACTTCCAATTTGTAGAGAACAGAAACTTTCAGTTTGTCAGAGCAATAACCATGAATTAAAAGAACATTGCAGAATTTTGGGCATATGATATTAAAAACTTATTGGACCTCTTTATGGATAATAGAATATTAAATTCTCAAAACTGTAAGGAGACTGTGCTCTCCGAAAATACATATGATTATATAACAGACTTCTCCCTATCTGATTTTATCAGAGCGGGAGAAGCTTTTTGTTATGCCAATATAGATGATTTGTATAATATCGTGTATCTGGTGGGAGAGAATATTCCCGACTGGGGAGCCATGGCCTTTCAGTATCAAAGTATTCCTAAGCTTTACAGTCTCACACCCATCACCGGTGGCACCGGGGGCTTTAATCCCGACGCTTTAATTGCCAGCGGTATTTTGCAGGTGCAAAGAGACCCTTTGAATCTCTCCGGGCGGGGTTGTGTGATTTGTTTTATCGATACAGGGATTGATTATACAATGGATGCATTTAAAGATGCGGAAGGCAACAGTCGTATTCTGGCCATTTGGGATCAGACCATACAGACAGGGCAGCCCCCGGAGGGATTTGTGTATGGGAGCGAGTACAGACGTGAGGAAATTAACCGGGCGTTATCTTCGGAGAACCCATTTGCTCTGGTTCCCAGTCGTGATACCAACGGACATGGTACGATTATGGCGTCCTTGGCAGCAGGCAGTCCCATGGACGAGGTGCAGCGTCCGGTGGGTGCAGCTCCCGAGGCAGATATTGTGGTGGTAAAGTTAAAAGAGTGCAAGGAATACCTCCGAAGAATGCTTCTAATACCACAGAACGTTCCGGCTTATCAGGAAAATGATATTATGCTGGCGGTGCAGTACGCAGACAGTTTTACGGAGGTGTTGAACAGACCCGTGATTATTTGTCTGGGACTTGGTACTAATATGGGAGACCATGCGGGGAATTCTATTTTGTCCAGATATCTGAATACCGTAGCTGTGCGCAGAAGTCGGGCTATTGTGGTCTGCGGTGGAGATGAGGGCAATGCGGCCCACCATTTCAGAGGACGCCAGCCTAGGCTTGACAATATCAATATGGCCTCGCCTTCCGATGAGGATGATATGAATGTAGAGGTGCGGGTGGCAGATGGCTGTAGTGGTTTTGTGTTGGAATGCTGGAGTAGTCTGCCGGATACCCTTCAGGTGGGGGTGCGTTCTCCCGGTGGAGAGGAGATTCCGCCGCTTCGCATTGGCAGCGGACAGAATCTTACCTACCGCCTGGTTTACGAGGATACGATTATCACTTTGGGCGCTACCTTGGTGGAGCCTTCATCGGGAGAACAGCTTTTGCGGTTTCGGTTACAGAATCCGACTCCGGGCATATGGACGTTTGAGGTAATCTCTCGTGGCACGTTGTACAACGGAACCTTTGACATGTGGCTTCCAGTGACGGAATTTTTGGATGCACCGGTGTATTTTCTGCGGCCGGATCCTTATATTACGATTACGGAACCGGCCATGGCGTCGGAGCTTATTACCGTAACCACCTACAACTCAGCTAACCTAAGTTTTGCAATTGACTCCGGCCGAGGGTTTGCACGCACAGGAATTATTCGCCCGGACTTTGCGGCTCCGGGAGTAAACGTGGCAACTGTGCAAGGCCCTCAGAGTGGTTCTGCATTGGCTGCTGCCATTACGGCAGGTGCTGTGGCACAATTGTTCCAGTGGGCAGTTGTGGAAAAGCGTAGTTTGTATGCAGAGAGCAGGGAGTTAAAAAGCTATTTGATTCGCGGTGCGGCTCGTTCCGACAACCTCTCTTATCCTAATCGTGACTGGGGATATGGCCGACTTCAGATAGAAGGCGCTTTTGAAAGTTTGCGGGAATAATTTGTGCAAGACTGTCATATATTGTACAAAAACCTTTTTTGAGAGATGCGCGTATGAAAAACCTTTTAGAAAAATATGTTTGGGGAAGGAAACTCTTTTCCCAGAATTTTGTCCCCACACTTTGTTTTTTGGCGGCAGCTTTTTTGTTGGGTGGCAACATAGCAGATTCTGTAAAAGAAAACAGCTTAAACGAACTGCAGAAACTTGCAAGGCAGGAAGATGTAACATCCACATCCGAATACACCCCTGCGTCGACGGGGACATTTCAGTCAGCTCTGACGGATTTAGACAATCAGTTAAAGGCTCAGCCTTTAGTATGGGGACTTCTTTTTACGGAAAATTGGGGACTTGGTTTTGGGGACTCCGGTAAGTGCCCCACCGGCAACAGTACCCCGGAGGAGCTTCAAAAATATGATGCCTATTACGTGGCAGACACGGAGGAGAAAATTATTTATCTGACCTTCGATTGCGGCTATGAGAATGGCAACACGGAAGCCATGCTGGACGCCTTAAAAAAGCATAATGCCAAGGCTACTTTTTTTGTGGTGGGCCATTACCTGGAATCTGCGCCGGATATTGTAAAGCGCATGGTGGAAGAGGGGCATACTATCGGAAATCACACCTATCATCACCCGGATATGTCTAAAATTTCAGATGCTGCAGCTTTTCAAAAGGAAATGGATGATGTGCGCACCTGTTACAAAGAACTTATCGGGGAAGAGATGCCCATGTACTACCGTCCGCCCCAGGGCAAGTATAGTCTGAACAATCTTCAGATGGCCAAGGACTTAGGGTATTCTACCTTTTTCTGGAGTCTTGCCTATGTGGACTGGAATGTGGATGACCAGCCCAGCTGTGAGGAGGCCATGAAAAAGCTCACCGGGCGCATCCATCCCGGCGCTATCGTGCTTTTACATAATACTTCCAAAACCAATGCAGAGGTTTTAGATGAACTTCTGACAGAGTGGGAAAATATGGGTTATACCTTTGGAACATTGGAGGATGTTAAGAAATTATAGATTGCACCTTGAAAAACGTAATATAATTTATTGAATGTGTTTTTTTTTATGCTATACTTGTTAGTATTCCGGCAATATATGGAAGGAGTATGAGGAGGATTGCATATGAGGAAAAACGTATTTATTAAATGTGTTATGAAATACAGTCCACTGTTTGTTTTGGAGATGCTGTTATCCTGGATACTGGCCAAGGCGGTGGTAGAGGGTAACAGTCTGATTGGAACGGCAGTGGACACCCTGATTGCAGAGGAGAAAGTGCAATACGGTTCATTTTTAGGATATCTTTTGCTGTTGACTGCAATTGGTTTTGTGGCAGCATTCTGCAAAAGTATTGTGGCATCGTTTTTTAGCATCAAGGTGCAGACCCGTTACAAGACCTTGGTGGCCCGGAAGCTTTATAGGTTGGAGTATCGTTATTTTGATGAAAAAGGTTCCGCTACGGTTATCAATAAAATGAATTCGGATATTGCAGAGGCAGACCAGCTTTTGAGTGATAATCTGCCCTTTATCTGTTCAGGTGCCATATCTGCGGCAACCTATGCAGTTTACGTGGGGCAGACCAATCTGAGACTGTTGATTTTGATGTTGCTATGCTATCCCATCATTCTATGGATTACCAATCGGGTTGTTGAGAAGCTAAAGAAGCTTAAGAAGGTACATAGACAAAAGTCAGACCTTATCACAGAGATTGCACAGGATTGTGTCAGCGGTATATTGGTGCTTCGTGCTTTCGGCGCGGAAAAACACTTTGGTGCCAAACTGGAGAAGGCTGCAGATGAGCTGGTGGAAAACGAGGAAAAGCGTACCAGAACCTCTAATAATGCGATTTTGATTCGTAGAATTTTGGGGTGGCTTCCCAATATTATTTGTGCCATTTACGCCTATGTACTTGTAACCAGGGGCGAGATCAGTGTGGGCGGACTGATGACCTTTATCTTGATTTTGGGACGTTTTGTGGATGCTTTTGTAGGCTTGCCCTTTGATTTGGTGGAGGCAAGAGAACATTGGGTGTGCATCCGCCGTGTGGAGGATATTCTGGCAGAGACTGATGAAAATAGCGGTACCGAAGAGACAGGAACGGACGAAGCCACAGCTCTTGCCTTTGAAGAAGTATCCTTTTCCTATACCGAGGGTGTCCCTGTTTTGAAGGAGCTTTCCTTCCAAATTCCGACCGGTGCTACCGTAGCCTTTGTGGGAGACTCCGGTGGAGGTAAAAGTACGATTTTCCACCTGTTGTGCGGCTTTTATAAACCGGACGACGGTAAATATCGGTTGTATGGCAGAGACTTTCAGGAATGGGATATTGAGGCGGCCAGAGAGCGGATTGCATTGGTGTCCCAAAACGTGTTCCTTTTCCCGGACAGTATTCGTGCGAATGTGGCTTATGCCAATTTAAGTGCAGGGGAAGAGGAGATTATTCAGGCATGTAAGAATGCAGGAATTCACGATTTTATTATGAGTTTGCCGGAGGGGTATGATACCCAGGTGGGCGAGAGGGGAATCCTTCTTTCCGGCGGTGAAAGACAGCGCATTTCCATTGCAAGAGCTTTCTTAAAAAACGCGTCCATACTTTTGATGGACGAACCTACCTCCGCTGTGGATGTGGAGACGGAAAATTTGATTCAGGAAGCCATGGAGCGCTTGTCGGAGGGTAGAACCTGTGTGATTATTGCCCACAGACTTTCTACGGTGCGACATGCGGATACTATTTTTGTATTAAAGGATGGTGCTATCGCTGAGAGTGGTACGCATGAAAAATTGATTGGACAAGGCGGACTTTACGCTGCAATGTACGGAAAGGAGGAGGCATAAATGAAGCAAAGCACAGTATTTATAAGAACAATGCGTCTTATGGGCAAGCGATGCCCTATTTATCTGGCGGGCATCTTTTTTATGAGTACCGGTTGGGCTATGTTTACAGTCATGTCTTCTCTCCTTATGAAAAATGTGGTGGATGCGGCCCAGACCGGCGACACAGGACGCATGAGAAACGTTATTTTATTGAATATTATAGGCGGTATCGCATCCATGATTATTTACCGTTGGGCGGCCATTGTTTATAATGTGGAGGCCAAGCGTGCTCATGGTAAGGTGTGTAAGTTGCTCTATGCTCACGAAGTAAGCCTTCCCTATGCTTATTATGAAGAGCATCACAGCGGTGATTTCATGTCAAAGCTTTCTTATGATGTGGAGAAAATGGGTAGCATTTACGGTTCCCGTCTGCGAAGAACAGTGGCGCCGATTTTGCAGGTTATTGTTTTTTTGATTCCTATGCTTTTGTTAAGCTGGCAGCTCACCCTGTGCCTGATTGCTGTAAATTCAGTTATGTTTTTTGTTAATGGCGTGTTTATTAAACCCATGCAAAGGGTTTCAAAGACTTTGTCAGCCACCAATGGTAAAATGACCGAGAAACTGTCCAATCTTTTGCAGGGAATGGAGCAGGCCAGAATGTACGCTGCAGGCAAAAGGACAGTGGAAGAATTTGTGGAACAAAATAATCTCTATGCCAAGCAGAGCGGGCGCAAAATTCTCTATACGGCCTGTCTGGAAAGTGCAAACAAAGGTTTTGACCTTCTTTGCGCACTGGCTTTTTTGATGGTGGGAATTTACTTTGTGGGACAAGGCTACACCACACTTGGTGCGCTGACTGCAATTTACAGCCTCTACGGCAGTTTTACCAATCAGTTTTTGCAGCTGGGCAGATACCTGCCGGAGCTGGTAGGGTGCCTTACCAATGCAAGCAATATTTTTGATTTTCTGGAGGAGACGAAAGAACCAAAGAATTGGTACAATCATGAACAAAGTAAAGACACAGAGCGAGGACAGCAGTTCCATACTTCCTTAGAGCAAGAGGAGTTTGCGGTGGAAATGTCAGACATAGTTTTCTCCTACAGAGAGGATAAACCTCTTTTGGAGAATGCCTCCATGCATGTAAAAACAGGAGAGAGCGTTGCCGTAACAGGCCCCTCCGGCTGTGGCAAGACAACGCTATCTAAGTTATTGTTAGGCCTCTATCCTATCAAATCAGGTGAGATACGTCTGTTTGGCCGCTCCTATGGAGATATGACCAATGAAGAAATCAGAAAACAGATTGCTTACGTGCCCCAGGAACCTTATCTTTTTAGGGGAAGTATCAAGGAAAATATCCGTGTGGGCAGAATGGATGCCACAGATGAAGAAATCGTGGAAGCAGCCAAGCTGGCTTATGCCCACGAATTTATAGAAAAACTGGAAAATGGATATGACACAGAGGTGGGAGAGCGTGGAAACCGCTTATCAGGCGGACAGAGGCAACGTATTGCCATTGCCCGTGCCATCATCAAAAATGCGCCCCTCATTTTATTAGATGAGGCAACCTCAGCTCTTGACAACGAATCGGAGCAGTTGGTAAATGAGGCACTAAAAGGCCTGCACGGCAAGCGTACGCTTTTAATGATTGCCCACAGACCTTCCACCATTGCTTTGGCAGACAGAACTCATCCGATTGCACTTTTGCGAAATTCTGAGGGGGCTACATTGTAACGCTTCTTAAACACATTACAAAAATAATTTCCGTTGGCAAAGCCGACCTTTTCAGCGATTTTTTCGATGGAGAGGTCGGTTTGTCCCAGAAGAATCTGAGCCTGTTGCAGACGGGCATTGGTCAAATATTCTGAAAAAGATTTTCCTATCATTTCTTTAAAAAGCTTGGAGAAATAAGGTGCGGACAGGGCTACATGTTCTGCCAAATCTGCTAAAGATAAATTCTCCGACAGATGCTCCTCCATATACATGATGGCGTCATAAATCCGCTCATCATAGGCGGCGGGAAGAATGGCATCCTCATCAGAGTCGGGAAGCTTTTCTTCATAAATAGTCAGAAAGAGTCTGGCCAGCATACCCTTCAATAAAAATTGTGAGAAGGGTGAGTTTTTCTCATATTCCTCCAGCATTTCCTGTATCATTCCCTGAATGCGAACCTGTGACTCCTTGGTAAAACGACAGATATGATTGTCATACATTCGTTCAAAAACCTGCTCGCCGATAAGGTCGATGGCAGGCTGCAGTGCTTCCTTGCGAAACTTAATCAGATACCTGTCATAGGGAGCGTCAGACATGGGAAGATTTCTATGATAGACATGCATCTTACCTAAGCCCACATCTCCCGGATGCATAATTTCCACCTTTTCATAGGAGAACCACTTGCGGTCTCCGCATACATGATAGCCAATAGAATAGTGGTCTAATGAAACCTCCATTGCAGGCATGGCATAACTGGCAGGAAGAAGTTTTCTGTCTACATAAACGTCAATGTTTGGGGGTAAAGGCTTGGGCATGATGTACCTCCTAAAATAGTTATAAATCTTAAAACTATTATAGCATGTCACATCCTCACTGCCTAGATTTTCTTCCTTTGATTCCATTGCCTGATACTTCTGACTGTGCTATAATAGGCAAGTATCAAAATACTGTATTTTAACTAATTTTTACAAAGCAGAAGAAAATTGGGAAACTATGAGAAAAAGAGAAATTCAGCGTGTATTGACCGTTACATTTATTGTTTTATTACTTTTGATAGGATATCGGTGCCTGCAAACCTATCTGGATTACCGGGTGCCGGTGGACAGCGTAGGTCGTGTAATGGGAGTTGCCGTTGTAGAAAATCTGGATTTTTTGGAAGGCAGACAGAAGCGAACCTCCAAGCAAAATCCCGGAGTGTGTATGGGCGGAGTATATCTTCCTTACACATCTGACGGTACATTGTATCTGTCTCAGGACTACACAAAACCTGAATGGGAGGGAGACCTTTTGAGTGATTCAAAAGAGACCTTTTTGTGTACGATTGCAGATGAGGCATGGGAGGATAAGGCAGCAGGTATTGCCGAGGGGCACATCTTTCCAATCTGGCTGGTAGGCGAGGACTATTATTACGAATTGAATATGGTAGTCAGCGGTATGCCTGTTATGAGTATTACTACGGACTATTCGGTAAAGCAGGATCTGGGGGAATATGAAGAAGACCCGGATCGCTATTACTTTGAACCGGCAGAACTTTACTATGGGGATATACAGGTTTTTGACTGTGGTACAGTTGACCGTTCTTATGATATTTTTGACTCTCAGGTGTGTTACTATTATCGGGGAGCGACCAGCTACGGGTATGAGAAAAGAAGCTATTCTATCAGCCTGTTGGATAAAAAGGGTGATAAGTTAGATAAAAGCCTTTTGGGAATGCGTTCGGATAATACATGGAAGCTTAAAAGTCTGGTGGTGGATGCCAGCAGAATCCGTGAGAAGACCGCCTGTGACATTTGGGAATCATTTGTAAATACTAATACTTCCGTCAATCAGGCAGGCCCCCGCATGGAATATTTGGAATTGATTGTGAACAATGATTATGTGGGTGTATATGGAATCGTGGAACCGGTAGATGAGGAAAAACTGGGTCTGGATAAAAATGATGTTTTATATAAAATTGCCAATTGGAATGTTCCGGATGATGAGGATATTCAAATGGCCGTTGATAAAAACTGGAAGATTATGGGCTTCATCCGTATCAGATATCCGGAGCTGATTGTTGATTATGCGCCGACCTGGCATCCCATGCGAGATTATCTCAATACATTTTATCGGGGGATGGGCGACAGCTTCCCGACAGAATCCAAGATTCATATTTCAAATGCGGTGGATATGCATATATATCTTATGACTATTTCCGGAACGGATAACTACTACAAAAATCTTTACTGTGCAGCAGATGTAGAGGGAGATGGCAGTTATACCATGCGTTTAATTCCATGGGATTTGGATTTAACCTTTGGTTCCAGAGCCGGAAGCGGCGGACGTGGCATAACCGTTGAGGTTACAGACGTATATGAAGAAGAGGCATTGGTTTTTATGAAAGAACAATACCCCGAACTCATACGTCCTGTTATGCAAAACCGTTGGCAGGAATGCAGGGAAAGTTTTTTAAGCACGGAAAACATAATTGATACTATGAATGCAAATTGGAATTATCTTGTGGATACAGGAGCGCTTTCCAGAGAAAATGCACGTTGGACATATTTTCAGACGAGTAGCAATATAGATGATATTGTAGTTTTTCAAACACAACGAATGGAATTTTTGGACGAATATTATAACGATTTTTAGCAACGGGTAATACTTGCTATATGTTTTGCAGGAGATTATAATATAGTTCATTGTTGGAAAGAATGACATATCATAGAGGTTTTGATAAGGAGATACCATGGATAGAGAAATGATTGTGGTTCTGGATTTTGGTGGACAGTATAACCAGTTGATTGCACGAAGAGTCAGAGAGTGCAATGTGTACTGTGAAGTGCATCCTTATAATTTAAGTCTTGAAGCATTGAAGACATTGAATCCCAAGGGTATTATTTTTACCGGCGGCCCCAATAGCGTATATGGAGAGGATTCGCCTCTTTGTGACATGGCTGTATTTGAACTGGGTGTGCCCATCTTGGGGATCTGTTACGGTTCCCAGCTCATGGCTCACATGCTGGGCGGTAAGGTGGCAACTGCCCCTGTCAGCGAGTACGGCAAGACAGAAGTGGATGTGAATACTGATTCTGTTCTTTTTCAAAATGTATCCGGTAAAACCATCTGCTGGATGAGCCATACTGACTATATCGAGAAGGCTCCCGCAGATTTTAATATTATTGCACACACTCCCGTATGCCCTGTGGCGGCCATGGAGTGCCCGGAGCGCGGTCTTTATGCTGTGCAGTTCCATCCCGAGGTTATGCATACTAAGGAAGGTATGAAAATGCTGTCTAATTTCGTGCTGAATGTATGCAAATGTAAGGGAGACTGGAAAATGGATTCTTTTGTAGCAGCATCCATCAAAGCCATTCGCAAGAAGGTTGGCGACGGCAAGGTGCTCTGTGCCCTGTCCGGTGGTGTGGATTCCTCTGTGGCAGCAGTCCTTTTATCCAAGGCGGTGGGTAAACAGCTTACTTGCGTGTTTGTAGACCATGGGCTTCTTCGTAAAAACGAGGGCGATGAAGTTGAGGCAGTATTTGGCCCGGAGGGCAACTATGATTTGAATTTTATCAGGGTTAATGCACAGGAGCGATTTTACTCTAAGCTTGCCGGTGCTACCGAGCCTGAGGACAAACGTAAAATCATTGGCGAGGAATTCATCCGTGTATTTGAGGAGGAAGCACAGAAAATAGGTGCTGTGGATTATCTGGTACAGGGTACAATTTATCCCGATGTCATCGAATCGGGCTTAGGCAAATCAGCAGTCATCAAGTCTCATCACAACGTAGGTGGACTTCCGGACTGCGTAGACTTCAAGGAAATCATCGAACCCTTGCGCCTGCTCTTTAAGGACGAAGTCCGTAAAGCCGGTCTGGAGCTTGGTATTCCTGAGCATCTGGTATATCGCCAGCCCTTCCCCGGCCCGGGTCTGGGCGTGCGCATCATCGGTGAAGTTACCGCTGACAAAGTCCGCATCGTTCAGGACGCAGACGCCATCTTCCGTGAAGAGATTGCCAAGGCAGGTGTGGACAAGGGACTTGGCCAGTACTTTGCCGCATTGACCAATATGCGAAGTGTAGGCTGCATGGGTGATGAGAGAACCTATGATTATGCAGTGGCGCTGAGAGCGGTGACCACAAGTGATTTTATGACTGCTGAGGCAGCGGAACTTCCTTGGGAGGTTATCGGAAAGGTTACCAGTAGAATTGTGAATGAAGTCAAAGGGGTTAACAGAGTGCTGTATGATTGCACCGGGAAACCGCCTGCGACGATAGAACTGGAGTAGGAAATGGACTGAGAGCAGTCTGTGAAATAAGAACAGTTGGACGAGAGTGCTTGCATTCTCGGACAGC
>JAZQLH010000072.1:0-8169 GCA_045542555.1 Acetatifactor sp.
AATTGTATTGTTAAAAGAAGACTGAATATGTGCCTGTCCGCGTTCAACGTTTTTCTTGACACGCTTTTTAGTAACTTTCTTACTTGCTACTGCTTTCTTTGCCATTTTAAACTAACCTACTTTCTTAATGTTGATGATTTACTTTTTCTTGTTTGCAACAGTACGCTTAGGACCCTTACGAGTTCTTGCGTTATTCTTGGTGTTCTGTCCGCGAACGGGCAGACCCTTACGATGACGGATACCACGATAGCATCCAATCTCCTGGAGTCTCTTGATGTTCAGGCCGATTTCTCTTCTCAAGTCACCCTCTACCATAACACCAAGTGTTTCAATTGCTTCGGTGATTTTCTTCACCTCATCATCGGTAATGTCTCTTACTCTGGTATCGGGATTTACACCTGCCTCTGCAAGCAACTTGGTTGCAGTAGGACGGCCGATGCCATAAACATAAGTCAAGCCGATTTCAATTCGTTTTTCTCTAGGTAAGTCAACACCTGCGATACGAGCCATTTACGTTTCCTCCATTTTCTAATGCACATTTACTGCATTTTGCGCATCCTTCTCCCGGACTGCGCTGCGCACGATAGTTTGGTCTGTTAATTTGTGCGCGATATTCAGTTACTAATTGATTGGGGCTTTCACCCAATCGGACACACATGCGATCTTTCCACAACTTGCAGACTTTCTTATGGCCATTGCTCCACACCGGAAAAACGCTTTGCGTTTTTCCCGATGAAGCATAGCTTTTCTTAGGCGGCGTCCTTTGACGCCTTAGAAAATCTCTTCATCGTGGTATCAACAAGTAATCTCCCGTAAGCTCTATCCCACATTGTATATGAAAACCGTCCGCTCCCTTTAGGAACATTCGGTTCAGCCGCTCATAACAACAGGACAAGAACTCACTAACTTAAATCCGACTTTTTATAAAGTCTGCATTAAGCGGTGATTATCCCTGTCTCTGTTTGTGTTTCGGATTCTCACAGATTACTCTGATGCGTCCTTTTCTCTTGATGATTTTGCACTTTTCGCAAATCGGTTTTACTGATGATCTAACCTTCACGTTAAACCCTCCTTTCAAAAAAGACCGTTTTACATTATAGCACGGTCTTTTCGCAATTGCAATATGTTTTCTCAGATATTTTTACTGAAATTTACTGTTTTTTATTGTTTTTGTCATTTTGATGGTCATGCATGCCAACGCAAAGGCCGCTACCCCCAGAATTCGGAAGGTAAATCTTGCATGCAATGCGGAATGATGCTGCACCACAAGAATCCATGCAAAAGGAATCACTCCTATAATAAGGAATGGAACCACCGTCTCCACAATAGCCTTTACGGGAACCTTCTTACAAAATGCCCGGACAATTGTTATCACCGCCAATACAATGAGTACACCTGCCATAACTGCGTATATAACCGAATCATACTCCTGAATATTGAGTGAAAGCACATAAAATCCACCGTTTACTCTGGGCCTGCCACCGATGGCTTCCGTTCTTCCAATCACATTCCATACCGCATCCCGAATTGTTCCGGTCTGAAGTGTAATATCTGCAATCACCCACTTGGACGCCCACATTCCGGCATAACCTACGCCCCAGCAAAAGCTATAGCCGATGATTCTCTTAACTGCTGCAAAGATACTTTCTCTCTCTGCCACCAAAAACCAGATTCCCAAAGGAAGTCCCAATGTTACCACCGGGTAAGTCAAAAAGTCAAAATAGGATGTCAAAATACCTACACAGAGGAAAAATTCCGGGTACCACCCTTTCTTGGCAAGCCAATCTCCCTTGTTAAGCTGAAAAATAATGGCCCCCAGTGTAATAATCAGACAGACTGACATGGTAAGAGACACCATCATTAATTCGGGCTTCATAAAGAGCAAGCCGGCTGCTATGGCAGGTGCCGCACCGGGAACTTTCCTTTTCAGAGAAAGAGCTGCCACAACCACCAACATGACAACCTGTGCAAGAAGCTCAAGCCATACCAACTGCTCCCATGAAAAAATCAAAAGCAACGGTTTTAAATACAAAAGATATCCATGCCAATAACGGGAGTATTCCCGAAGATACATTTCTGAAGGATCCTTTCCCTCCAGAACTGCACGCAAAGATTCCTCCGAGGCCCAGATTCCTTCCTCCAAGTCATAATGATATGCCCACATGGCATGCTCATAGGCATTTTTGCCCGCAATTTTCTCAAAAGCATACTGAACCATAATGGAGTCTGTATAGCTTTCCTTGTTTTGAATCACATGCTGCAAAAAGGGGTTGTCCGAAAACTCTTCACTGCTTACCAGTATACGATCAACAGATTCTGCCACATTTGTCCGAATCCTATCCGTAGGAATGCAGAATACAAGAACCAAAAGCAGTGTCCCAAGAAGGGCACTGCCTGCTAATATAATCGCGATATTTTTAATTTTATTGATTATCAGCGCTTTGGCCGTCTTCATATCTTACTTATCTCTCCAGATAATACGTCCCTTGCTCAAATCGTAAGGGGACAACTCTAAGGTTACCTTGTCACCGGGAAGAATACGGATAAAATTCTGACGCAGCTTACCACTGATGGTTGCCAGCACTCTGTGTCCGTTTTCCAGCTCCACGCGGAACATGGTGTTGGGAAGCTTCTCCACTACAACTCCTTCGATTTCGATTACATCACTCTTAGACATACATTTCCTCCATCTATTTACTGATTTTGTTTACACTGCTTTTTTATGGCAAATTTAATCTGCTCATTGGTTGCTAAGCCGCTTTGAATGGCACTGATAAGCTCCGCCTCTACCTTTTGGGAGAGAGGCTGTATATGTTTTTTTCGCTTGCGCTTAGGCTTATCCACGGGCTTTAATCGTCCGTCACTTAGGAAAATAAAATCTCCCTCTTCACCCACGACCACATACAAAACACCCTTATCATGTCCTGCCTTTGAAGTTACAAACTGTCCTATCATTATTCTGCTCCTGCCTTCTTTATTCCTAAATTAATACAAGGTCAGAATCTCCGGCTCGCCGTCCGTAATCAGAATTGTATTTTCATAATGAGCTGACAGGGAGCCATCCTCCGACACAACTGTCCAGTCATCATCCAGCCACTCAACATCTGCTCTTCCCATATTAATCATGGGTTCTATTGCAAGGGTCATACCTGCCTGCAGCTTGGGTCCCCTTCTTCTCTGTGCAAAATTAGGCACCTGCGGATCCTCGTGAAGACTGGTGCCAATACCATGTCCTACCAAATCTCTTACGATTCCATAACCATAAGGCTTGATGGATGCGTCGATGGCATTGGAAATTTCAAACAAATGATTGCCTGCTTTTGCCATTTTTATACCATCAAAGAAGCTCTGCTTAGTTCTCTCAATTAAGAGCTTTGCTTCCTCACTGATTTCTCCTACTGCGAAGGTTCTTGCCATATCAGAGTGATAACCCTTGTAAATCAGGCCTGCATCCACACTGACAATGTCTCCCTCCTGCAAAATACAGTCCTTTCTGGGGATACCATGTACCACCTCATCATTGACGGACACGCACAAGGATGCAGGAAATCCGTTATAATTCAGGAAATTGGGCACACCGCCACATGCACGAATCAGCTTCTCGCCCAAAGCATCCAGTTCCCATGTAGACATACCTGGTCTGATTGCCTCCTCCAGTTGCTTAAAAACACCCGCAAGCATCTTACAGGACTCTCGCATCAGCTGAATTTCCCGCTCAGATTTTATTGATATTGCCATTTTAATTACTCCGTTTCTACTCCATTCACGCCGGACAAATTATGCCTCAAGGATTGCAACAATTGCGTCGAATACATCCTTCATATCTACGGTACCATCCACAGACTTTAAAACTCCCTTTGCAGAATAGAAGTCAATCAAAGGCTGGGTCTGATCATGATATACCTTCAGACGGTTCAAAACAGTCTCAGGCTTGTCATCATCACGCAGAATCAGCTCTGCTCCACACTTATCACAAACGCCTTCCTTCTTGGGGGGCACATGCTCGATATGGTAGGTAGCACCACAAGTAACACATGCACGTCTGCCGGACATTCTCTTCACAATATTCTCATCAGGTACATCCACATTGATTGCATAATCAATGGCATCACCAAGTTCAACCAAAGCCTTGTCAAGCACCTCTGCCTGAGGAATGGTTCTGGGGAAACCATCCAGTACATATCCGTTTGCACAGTCAGCCTGAGCCACTCTGTCCAAAAGAATCTTAACAGTCAGCTCATCGGGAACCAAAAGTCCCTGATCCATGTACTTCTTTGCTTCCATACCAAGCTCTGTTCCGTTCTTGATATTTGCACGGAAAATATCTCCTGTGGATACATGAGGGATTTCGTACTTCTCTGCAATCATCTTAGCCTGGGTACCTTTACCAGCACCGGGCGCACCTAACATAATAATCTTCATTGTAATTTCCTCCGCTTTTGTGTTGCATCATCTAAATGCGCATACTTATTGATATTGTAACTTTTTTCCTGCAAGTTTGCAACAAGAAAATCGCAGTTGTGGGGTTTTCTTGCAATGTTTCCGGGGATTGAGGTTGGTATGGAATAGGTTCGGCCCGGTTTTTTTGCCAATCTACAGACTTAAGAAGCTCTAATATTCTGTCAAAAGTGTATTGCAAGTAACGCACACGGGACTAACGCGCATCCATGCGCGACAGCCCCTAAATGAGCCATCCATGGCTCATTTGTGCTGTAAATTAAGACAGAATATAAGAGCTTATAAAGTCCTTCGCCACGCAACAAAAACCGGGCCGAACCCTTCCACACAATCGCAATTCGAGATATTGCAAGAAAAATAACTGCTGGCTCAAGTCTAATCCATAACCATATCTATCAAACCGTTTTTTTTCGCCTGCTCTGCATCCCAAACGGTCTCCAAATCGGCCATCTCCACAATCTGCTCAACCCACATCTTTGTATGCTTTGCAAGGATGCCACAAATTTTGTGCATGACTGCGTTAAGCTCCGGCGAAATAGATTGCACATCTCTTTTCACCAAAAACAATCCAAATGAAACTGTACTCTCCTTATAGGCAAACCGCATCCCCGGCGTTCCTGCCGCCAAAATCAATGTTGCAATACCACCTACCTTACCACTCGCAATCGTCGACACCGGATTCGGAATATAACGCATGACATCATAAATCGCCATACCTGCAGTCACCTTTCCACCCTCACTACTAATATCAAGCGTAATCCTATCCTTCGGATTCTTGTCCGAAAAATCCAGAAGCGCCTTTACCACCATCGCCGCCATAATATCATTAATTTCACCCTTTATCTCAAATACACCATCACCCATTTTATCCCCCACATTTTACACTTCAACTTATAGTCCAACCTTACTTTTACCATTTTACCGCCCCACTCCCTGCGCTGTCAACAACCGCCCTTCCTGCGCCCTATCTTAATCTTCTGAGGTTTGCACCCGCAAACTCGCCCTTTGTGTAGGCTAAATTTGGGCTTGGGTTTGGCGTAGGACCCCACTGCCCCGGTTTGTATTTCGTTACGGAGAACTTTAGAAACTCTTATATTCTGTCTTGCCAACCAGCGCAAATGAGCCACGGATGGCTCATTTAGGAGCTACTGCGCATGGATGCGCATTAGCTCCGGCGCGTCACTTACCTATACCCTTATGACAGAATATTAGAGATTCTTAAGTTCGAAGTTCCGAATACAAACCGGGGCAGTGGGGTCCTACGCCAAACCCAAGCCCATTTCCAACCCATAAAAAGGCGCACCCTTTCGGGTACGCCTTCAAATTTAGTCTTGTAAAAATCCTTTGTAGTTACGAACCAGCATCTGAGACTCAATCTGCTTAACAGTCTCCAAAACTACACTTACGATAATGATAAGGCTGGTACCTGCAAAAGATACATTTGCGCCAAATACACCACTAAAGATGTAGGGAAGTACTGCCACAATAAGCAAGAACACTGCACCGATAAATACGATACTGTTCAATACTCTGTCCAGATAATCACTGGTGGGCTTTCCGGGTCTGATACCGGGAATAAAGCCTCCGTGCTTCTTCATATTATCTGCAAGCATTACCGGATTAAAGGTAATGGATGTATAGAAATATGCGAAGAAAACAACTAACAGGATATATACCAACAAACCGATACTATAAATGGGCTCGCTGGGTTTACACCAATAACTGGAGTTCAAGCCTTTAAGAATATGTGCCCATACACCGGTTCCCTGATAGCCGGTAAAGGTACAAATCATCAAAGGAATCTGCAAAATGGACTGAGCAAAAATGACAGGCATAACACCGGAGGTATTTACCTTCAAGGGAATGTTAGCAGTCTGTCCGCCAACCATCTTGCGTCCCTGTACCTTCTTGGCATACTGTACGGGAATCTTACGCACACCACCGTTTAAGATGATAACCAGTACCACCATACCGATGATAACCGCAATAATAATTACCGCAGCCAAAATCGCTGTTGCAGGACTCTTACCTGCTACAAACTGACTGTACAGATTCTTCATATCCTCGGGAAGTCTGGAGATGATATTAATAACCAAAACAATGGAGATACCATTTCCAACTCCGTGCTCGGTGATTCTCTCACCTACCCACATGAGAAATGCACTACCTGCTGTAAGTGCAGCAACTGCGGTAATTACATTAAGTGCATTGTACTCTGCCAGATAACCCTGACGTCCAAAACCAACAGCCATTGCAGTAGCCTGAACAATCGCAAGAACAATTGTTACATATCTGGTAATTGCTGCAAGTTTCTTTCTTCCGTCCTCGCCATCCTTCTGCATCTCTTCCAGTGCAGGAATTGCAATGGTCAAAAGCTGAACAACGATGGAGGAAGTAATGTAGGGACTGATGTTCAATGCAAAGATGGACATACTAAGGAAAGAACCACCGGTAATTGCATCAAAAAAGTTTAATGCATCTCCGCTCTGAGCTGCAAACCAGTTTGCGAAGAATTCGGTGTTGATACCCGGTGCAGGTAACTGGGATCCGAGACGGATCACCAGTAACATACCCAGGGTATATAAAATCTTATTTCTAACCTCTTTGATCTTCCATGCATTTTTGAGTGTTGTAAGCATTACATCACCTCAGCATTTCCACCAAGTGCCTCGATTTTCTCTTTTGCAGATGCGCTGTATGCATCTACCTTAACGTTGAGCTTCTTGGTAAGTTCTCCGTTTCCAAGTATCTTAACTCCATCTCTGGGGTTCTTAACGATACCAGCCTCGATCAGTGCGTTTACGTCTACGGTTGCACCGTTATCGAAACACTCCAGAGCACTTACATTGATAGCAACGATATCCTTTGTATTTCTGTTAGTGAAGCCTCTCTTAGGGATACGTCTGTACAAAGGCATCTGACCACCTTCGAAACCGGGTCTGGGAGCTCCTGAACGAGCCTTCTGACCTTTGTGTCCCTTACCTGCGGTCTTACCATTACCTGAACCGTGTCCACGGCCTCTTCTAAAATTATCACTGTGTTTTGAACCTTCAGCAGGTCTTAAATTGGATAATTCCATTCCTTACACCTCCGTTCTGTTAAACTTCTTCTACTTTTAACAAGTAACCAACCTGGCGAATCTGTCCTCTTGTAGCGTCATTATCAGGAAGAATAATGGACTGACCAATCTTACGAAGACCCATGGATTCAACAGTTGCCTTATTCTTGGGCACAGCACCGATGGTGGACTTTGCCAAAGTAATCTTTAACTTCTTATCTGCCATGATGATTCTCCTCCTTATGCCATTATCTCTTCAACAGACTTGCCACGGCTCTTAGCTACCTCTTCGGGAGCCTTAAGCTGGCTCAGACCGGTGATGGTTGCCAGAACTACGTTCTGCTTGTTGTTGGAACCTAAAGACTTGGTACGGATATTCTTGATACCTGCAAGCTCACATACCACACGGGCAGGACCACCTGCGATGATACCGGTACCTTCGGGAGCCTTCTTCAACAGAACGCTTGCAGAACCGTACTTACCGATGAAATCATGAGTAATGGAATTGTTTTCATCAAGTGCCACTTCTACGATGTGCTTCATAGCATCTTCTTTACCCTTGCGGATAGCTTCAGGAATTTCCTTTGCCTTACCTAAACCTGCGCCAACGTGACCGTTACCGTCACCTACAACTACGAGAGCTGTAAAACGCA
>JAZQLH010000073.1:0-21511 GCA_045542555.1 Acetatifactor sp.
CCTCAAGAATATTGAAGGGCTTGGTGATATAATCGTCTGCTCCGTATTCCAGACCCAGAATCTTATCCATGTCATCTCCCTTAGCCGTGAGCATAATGATAGGCACAGATGAAAATTCACGAATCTGCTGACACACCTCAAAACCGGTAAGCTTCGGCAACATCACGTCTAAAAGGATAATGTCATATTCATTATTTCTGGCATATTCCACAGCTTCCTCTCCGTCATATGCACAGTCCACAACAAAATTATCCTGTTCCAGACTAAAACGGATGCCCTTTACAATTAATTTTTCATCGTCCACAACCAATACTCTTTTTTCAGCCATATTACTCTCTCCCTGTATTTATTGAACTGTAATCAAATCACAAATTTGGCTATAGGCACTTTCTTTGATACCCGGCACCTGCATAATATCCTCTATCGCTGCAAATGCACCATTGTCTTCCCGATAATCAATAATTGCTTTGGCCTTGGCCGCACCAATTCCGGGCAATGTACACAGCATTTCCGATCCGGCTTCGTTGATATTTATAAGCCCTGACTGACTGCTTTCTTCGGATTCTTTGACCACTTCATATTCCTCCCTGGTAGGAAAATAAATCTTTTCGCCATCCGCCAAAGCTTTCGCCAGATTCACCGCCTCCATCGCCGCATCTTCCGCAAAACCTCCTGCCGCCTCCAGTGCATCATTACATCGACTTCCCGCAGGCAAAAACACCACACCCGGATTGTTTACCGCACCGCACACATACACACAAAGCTCCCCGTCCGGTTCCGGCAATCCATCCTGTGTATCCATTGCGTTGCCTACACCTTCGGCCTGCATATCCTTCTCTTCCAGACTTTCTCCCACTGAAAATGAAATCGCTTTGTCCGCATTGCCACAACCGCCACTGCACAAACAAACCAAAATACCGATTACAATATATAATTTTATCCTCATACTTCCACTCCTTTACAAGAGGGAAGAAATCATCTTAATACGCTTGCTGACAGTTCTTATTGTAAAATAATCGTATTGGATTTACAAGACAGATTCCCAAAAAATTGAGAAAAATTAAGATTTTAGCGCTATTTCCACTTGAATATGATAATGCCCACAATCGCCACGGCCATGCCAAGTAACTTCCGCCATTCCCAAGGCTGTTTGTCCACACCAAACCAGCCAAACAACTCAATAATATACGCTACTGCCAACTGGGCAACCACTATCAACATTACCGCCTTGGCCGGTCCCAAAAGGTCCATGCTGCGAATAACGGTATAGGTAATAAACGCTCCTATGGCACCACCCATAAGCATGTATTTGGGCTGTACCGTAAACACCTGCATAAAAGAGCCTCTTTCCGCCACAAACCATGCTCCCAGACACACAAGCAATGCCGTAAACTGCACAAAAGCACTGGCCGTCCAGATACCGGACGCCTTCGTCACCTGTGTATTAAAAACTCCCTGAATACTCATTAGCGCACCTGAAATCAGTGCAATCAAAAAACCGACCATCTGCCATACTCCCTTAATCTTTTCTTTGGTAGTATTTTGCCCTATGGCCGGTTTCTTATTCCACTTTTTTATTCCATTATTGTTCTATTTATTCTTCAGAAATCTGGGAATCAATCTGAGCATCCAGCTCCTCAAGAAGTGTAGCTGCATCACTTCCGTTCCACACCTTGGAGAAAAGTACCTCCAACTGAATCCAATAGTTTCCGGTCTCCATCATTTTAGGCAGAGACACGCTGTCTGCATAACTATATTTAAACTGCCAAACCGATCCATTGTCTGTATCGGAATAGTTGTAAGCCGACAACTTACCGGTTTTTTCATACAAATCATCCACACCGATGGTAGTCAGATACGCAGCAAACTCATTGCCCAGTTTTTTATGCTCCGAATAACCGTTTACCACCACTGCTCCGGTTACTGAAAGCGGCGCACTGTCAAGCTCTGCGCTTACAGCCGGCATGGTTGTAATACCGTAATCATATGCAAAACTGCCATCCGCTTTAGCAGCCTCCAAACGGGTGATTATGTCTGAAGTAGCCACGGTAAACATAATCTTACCATCAATAAAGTCCTGTACTACCGAATCATACGATATGGTCTCTGATTCCATGGAAAAGAACTGATTTAATGCCTGATATACTTCCAGACATGCAACAGCTTCCGCATTGTTGATATTAATATTATTTTTATCATCTCCGGCTTCGCCGCCCATATTCAGATAGCTTCCCACAAACCAGTAATTATAAAAAATATCTGTTACATCCCATCTCATGATACCTTCCACGCCCTCCGGCACATCAAAGGTATCCGCAACAATCAAAATATCATCCACTGTAGCCAGAGAAGCACTTGCAAGCGCATTGGCAGTCTCTTCACCTTCTACTACCTCGCCGCCGTCTACCACCTCTTCACCGTTCTCTGCGGCTTCCACCTTGGCCTGCTGCTGTTCCTGCCACTGCGCCATGTAGGTTGCATTAAAAATAAGCGCACTGGTGTCAAAATACATGGGATAGGCAATATTTTTGCCATGATAACTCACTGCAGAAAGTGCCGCTTTGGGGAAATTTTCCTCATTACATACAGTACCTGCATCTGCAGTTTCTGTGGCAAGTCCCGCAAGATATGCCTTCTCCAGTGAATCATTTGCAATCAGGTACACATCCGGCATCTGCGGACCATGTAAGGATGCATGCCCTACAGCCTCCAGATATTCACTCTCGGAAACCAGCACAGGAATGACACGGACGCCTTTTTCCTCACCAAAAGCTACCGTAGCACTATTGATAAAGCTGGTCATATTATCGTCCGTATACCAGAAATAAATTGTTTCTTTATCGGTGTCAAAAAGGGAATCACTTCCCTGCTCTGTCTTCTCTGCCTCTCCCATGGGCAGTGTAGCGCTATAAAGAATGGCCACTACACACACAAGCACAACAACAACCGATAAAATCCTCTTTTTAAAATGCATGTTAACTCCTGTCTAATAGCTTACTCAATACAAGTGTCCAAAATTGCAATCATATCATCAATATGCTGCTTGGTAATAACAAGGGGCGGCACAAAACGAATAATATTTGCACCCGCATTGATTAAAAAAAGCCCCTTATCCAGTGCTTTGGTGATAATTTCTCCCACAGGACGGTCAAATACCAGTCCCTGCATAAGACCAACGCCCCGATGTCCGGTAATGCAGTCATACTTATCAGCCAGCTCTAAGAGGCGTTTCTCAAGATAGGGCGCCACCTCTTGTACATGTTCTACAATGCCATCATTCTCAAAAATCTCAAAAACCTTCGCACAAGCTGCTGCTGCCAGAGGATTACCACCATAGGTCGTACCATGGTCTCCGCTGGTAAGAGAGCTTTCGGCCACACGCTCAGTCATCATAAACGCACCCATGGGAACACCACAGCTTAAGCCCTTGGCACTGGTCATAATGTCAGGTTTTACACCATAGCGCTGCCATGCATACATGTAACCGGTACGTCCCATGCCACACTGCACCTCATCAAAAATTAAGAGAATATCCTTTTCATCACAGAGAGCACGAACCTTCTTAAGGAAGTCCTCCGTAGCAGGGAGCAGTCCGCCCTCGCCCTGAACAGGCTCCATGATGATGGCACAGGTCTTATCAGTCACGCATGCAAGCACGCTGTCAAAATCATTTAACTCAGCAAATTTGATATTACCGCCCACAGCTGAAAATGCCTCACGATACTTGGGAGTTCCGGTTACTGCCAGTGCTCCCAGAGTCCTTCCGTGGAAGGAATGATTCATGGCAATGATCTCCTGATCATTCTTGCCGGTTTTCAGCCATGCATACTTTAAAGCAGCTTTCATTGCACCTTCCATTGCCTCTGCGCCGGAGTTGGTAAAGAACACACGGTCCATGCCGGATGCTTTTTTGATGCGCTCCGCAGCCTCAATGGCAGGCAGATTGTAA
The DNA here is from genome assembly GCA_045542555.1 of Acetatifactor sp. GTDB lineage: Bacteria > Bacillota > Clostridia > Lachnospirales > Lachnospiraceae > Acetatifactor. Next base: position 3,950 of record JAZQLH010000073.1, read on the forward strand.
TAATAGTTGGAGGTGTGAATCAGCTTGTCTACCTGATTTTTCACAGCCTCATCATATCCGGGATAATGATATCCCAAAGCAAATACGGCAATACCTGCCACGAAGTCCAGATACTTTTTGCCGTTGATGTCATAAAGATATACACCCTCACCCTTGTCCAGTACCACCTGGTAACGGTTATAAGTGTGAAGCAGGTCATTCTCGGCCTGTTCAATATATGTTTGCATAGTTTCGCTCATAGTTTTTCTCCTACTTAGTTGCATAAAGTCAAATCGTCGTCATCTGCAATAATAGCGGTTCCAACACCCTGCTTGGTGAAAATTTCCAGAAGCAGGCAGTGGGGAACACGTCCGTCCAGAATATGTACACGGCTTACACCACTCTTGATAGCGGAGGTGCAATTGTTCAGCTTAGGAAGCATACCACCGCCAATGATACCGCTGTTAATCAAATCATCTGCCTCAGAAGCAGTCAGTCTGGAGATGAAGGAAGACTTATCCTCAAAATCACGATACAAGCCTTCTACATCTGTTAAGAAAACAAGCTTATCTGCACCCACTGCTTTAGCAATAGCACATGCTGCATCATCTGCATTAATATTATAGGTCTCAAAATTATCATCCATACCGATGGGAGCAACGATGGGCAGGAAATCATTCTCCAAAAGGTCATACAAAATCTTGGCATCTACCTGCTTTACGTCACCTACAAAGCCGATATCCTGACCATTGGAAAGCTTCTTATCAACTTTGAGAAGTCCGCCGTCCTTACCGCTGATACCAACAGCCTTTACACCAAGCTCCTGTACCATGGATACCAGACTCTTATTCACTCTGCCCAGAACCATCTCCGCAATCTCCATGGTCTCTGCATCAGTTACACGAAGGCCGTTTACAAACTGTGCCTCCTTGCCCACCTTGCCTACCCAGTTGCTGATGGCCTTACCGCCACCGTGAACGATGATGGGCTTGAAGCCTACCAGCTTCAGTAAGGTTACGTCCTTGATGACATTCTTCTGAAGTTCCTCGTTGCTCATGGCACTTCCGCCATATTTTACAACGATGATTTTACGGTTGAATTTCTGAATATAGGGCAGGGCCTCGATGAGCACCTCAGCCTTCTTTAAAAGTTGCTGCATATCTTTTTCCATGGGTTCCTCTCTTTCTTGGTGGGGGCTTTGTGAGTCACGCCGGAATTCCAGATATATTTTTAAGCGGGACGCTCTCGCTTGGACCAAAACGTAGCGGATACTAAGCTCAAAAGCGTTGCTTTTTCGCTAAGTACCGACGTTTTGCTACACCCTTTTAAAAACATATCTGGAATTCCGGCTGGCTATAAAGCCCTCCACAAATAAATATTAGTTGCTTGTTAAAATATAATTTGACGCATAGATTAGTTGTTGAAGCAGGTAATTATTTTTCGCGGGCGAAGGTTATCATCAGGCAGACCTTCCATACGCTCCAGAAGTTAACGCTGACTACTTCCCAGCCTTGCTTCGCCATGTCATTCATTAGTTGCTCTGCGTCTTTTTTGTTGGTTTCAATTAGTTTGTATTCTTTCATTGCATGCATACCTCCGGGGATTCTTTTAGGAAAAGTTTTTCACTATATCCTATACATAAAAATTATGTCCGCAGAACCACACTAATACTTTCTCCAGTCACATACCGGCTTTCCGTTTTCATCCATACCTCTAAAGCCAACCGTTCCGCCGCCGCTTTTCAGTACTAACAGCGGAACATCTATCTCACGAGAAATTTTCTTTAGCTCAGAAGCCTTCGGTTTCTGCGTACCGTCTTCAAAGGCTTGTAAAAGCTCCTTGCAAAGCCCGGTTCGCTGTGCCAAATCGTCTAAAGTAATGTTATGTTTCTCCCGATTGCGTTTCATGCGATTTCCGAATGCTGTTAAATTCATGATGCCACCCCTATTGTTGGAAACCTACCATCTGGAAGTCTTAAGAGCGGTAATCTGCGTTAATCTTGACATAGTCGTAGCTTAAGTCACAGCCCCATGCAGTTGCCTCGGCGTCACCCATGTGCATATCTACAAGAGCGGTTACCTCGGGATCGGAAAGGATTTTGGTTGCCTCTTCTTCACTGTAGTCGCAGGCTACACCATTGCCGAAAATCTGCATCTTGCCAGATGCGCTTTGGAAATAAAGGTCTACATTCTCGGGATCGAATTTCACACCGGAGTAACCAAGCGCACAAAGGATACGTCCCCAGTTGGCGTCATGACCAAAGATTGCTGCCTTGGTCAGGGAGGAGCAGATTACGGATTTGGCAAGAGTACGAGCGTTCTCCTTGGTGTCTGCACCCACTACCTTAGTCTCGAAAAGTGCGGTTGCACCCTCGCCGTCGCCGGCCATCTTCTTGGCAAGGAAGGTAGTAATTTCGTGGAGTGCCGCACAGAAGGTCTCGTAATCCTCGCCCTCAGCAGTAATCTCTGCATTTTCTGCCAGACCGTTTGCCATTACAAGCAGGGTATCATTGGTGGAAGTGTCACCATCCACGCTAATCATATTAAAGGAATCCACCACATCAGCGCTTACCGCCTTCTGAAGCATCTCCTTGGAAATATTTGCATCAGTTGTCACAAAGCCCAGCATGGTACACATGTTGGGATGAATCATACCGGAACCTTTGCACATACCGCCCATGGTCACGGTTTTGCCACCAATCTCAACCTCAATGGCAATCTGCTTATGTACGGTATCGGTGGTCATGATAGCTTTCGCTGCATCCAGACCTGCCTCAAGGCTGTCGGCCTTAGCTGCAACCAGTTTCTCAATACCTGCACAGATTCTGTCCAGTGGAAGCTGCATTCCGATAACACCGGTGGAAGCAACCAGCACGGAATCTGCAGGAATTCCAAGAAGCTTGCCTGCGCACTCTGCCTCGGCCTTACAGGTATCCATGCCCTGCTTGCCGGTACATGCATTTGCAACGCCGGAGTTTACCACAACTGCCTGAGCAAATGCGGACTCCTCAACGATGTTTTTATCCCAAAGAACAGGAGCCGCCTTTACCACATTGGTGGTGAAGGTTCCTGCTACCTTGCAGGGAACGGTACTGTAAACCAGTGCCATATCCTTACGATTCTGATATTTGATGGCAGCCTCTACGCCTGCTGCCTGAAAGCCTTTTGCTGCGGTTACACCGCCTTCGATTTGCTTCATATTTGCCATAATAAACACCATCCTTTATTGATTAAATGCCGTGATATTTGCCTCATTTAAAGTGAAATCATAATAGTTTAAATCTTCTCTCTTGGTCCAGCCGATGCAGTTCCAGAAAGCATTACCCACATCATTGACCGTAAATGCGATGAGACTTACCTTGTTAATCTCCTCAGCCCTTAAGGCATTCATACAATACACAACCATTGCCTTACCGATACCCATTCTTCGATAATCTGCATGGACACATACGTGATACAGGCACCCTCTTCTGCCGTCATGTCCGCAGAGAATACCACCCACCACGGAACCGTCCTCAGCAATTGCCACCACACTGATGCCGGGATTTCTCTTTAAAAACTTCTCAACGCCCTCTCTGGAGTCATCAATGCTTCTGATACCGAAGCCCTTGATGGTCATCCACAGGGCTCGAAGCCCATCGTAATCTTCTATGGTCATTGCACGTATTGTATACTTTTTTTCCTGCATTTTCTTATCCTAACTTTCTTAATCTAACTTCCTTTGTCTTAAGGGAAACAAGGTACAAGCTCCAGGCCCTCCCACTCGGGAAGTCCAAAGAGCAGATTCATGTTCTGAACCGCCTGACCTGCTGCGCCCTTCACCAGATTGTCGATGGCGCCCATCATAATAATGCGCTCGGTACGCTCGTCAATCACAAAATTAATGTCAACGTAGTTGCTGCCCTCAACCCACTTGGTCTCAGGGCAAACACCCTTGTCAAGCACACGGACAAACTTCTCGTTTGCATAATACTTATCGTAAACTGCCTTTACTTCTTCATAGGTAGGTAAAGTGCCATCAGGCTTTCTCTTAAGCTTTGCATACTCTGTTGCCAGAATACCGCGGTTCATGGGAACCAAATGAGGCGTGAAATTGATGGTCACATCACAGTTGCCTGCATAGCCTAACTGCTCCTCAATCTCAGGAGTATGACGATGACTTGCCACACCGTATGCCTTCATATTCTCGTTTACCTCACAGAACAGATTGGGCACCTTAGCACCTCTGCCTGCGCCGGAAGTACCGGACTTGGCATCCACAATCAAAGTATCCACATCAATCAAGCCTTCCTTAACCATCGGGTAAGCAGTGAGGATGGAACAGGTGGTGTAGCAGCCGGGGTTGGCAATCAGACGGGTATTCTCATCCACCTTGCCACGGTTAATCTCACAAAGGCCATAAACCGCCTCCTCAATAAACTGAGGAGACTTGTGCTCAATGCCGTACCACTTCTCATAGGTAGCAACATCCTTAATACGATAGTCTGCGGACAAATCTACAATTTTTACTTTTTTAAGAATCTCTTCGGTAAGGATTCCTGCCAGATACCCTTGTGGAGTCGCAGTGAAAATCACATCCACCTGATCTGCCAGCTCCTGCAGATTATCATCCTTACAAACATCCTCCACAATCTGGAACATGTTCTGATATACTTCATAATATCTCTTATCTATGTAACTTCTGGAACCATACCACACAATCTCTGCATCCTTATGGTTTGCCAAAATTCTTACAAGCTCTCCTCCGGCATATCCGGTTGCTCCAATAATTCCTACTTTAATCATGATAAATTCTCCTTGTTCTTAAAACAATGTCTTATGTAATCATACCACTTTTTGCATAAATGTCCACTACTTTTTAATTTTTATACATTATTTTTGTTGTTTTATGCATATTTATGCATTTATTAGTGAATATTCACATAAAAGATGTATTTTTACTCGCTTTACTTTGGCAAATCCTGTCATTGACAGGCGCAAAGTTTTACATTATATTATATCAAATGAAACACACAGAGGCAACTTAAACTTTTTGGAGGAGATAGTAATGGAACTCCCTAGTCAAAAATCAAAATTTCACATAGGCATGCGTAATATCAAAACCGGCCTTGCAGCATGTATCTGCGCATTCATCTATCAGCTGATTGACAGAAATCCTACCTTTGCCTGCATCGGTGCCATCTTCGGAATGGGAAATGATATGGACACTTCCAAACTAAACGGCGGTAACCGACTTTTCGGAACACTTTACGGCGGATTAATCGGCATGGCAATTTTTGCAATCTATATCCAGATTTATCCTGACGGTAAAATGCGCCCCTTGATTCTACCTTTTTTATTTGTAGGTGTTATATTGCTGATTAAGGTAAGCCTTTTGATGCACTGGCCCGGAGCCATCCAGCCCGGCGGCGTTATCTTGTGTATCATTTTATTCAACACCCCTGTAGAGACATTTGTTCCTTATTCCATAAACCGTATCATAGATACCGGCATCGGTGTGGTAATTGCGTTGGCAGTAAATTACATTTTCCCCAGAGAACGATGGGAGAAAATCAAGGAATCTGTAGGAGCCAAGAAACCGGAACCCGGAGATGTATCAGATTTTTCTATTGATATTGATAAACTATAAAAAGAACTGTGCCGTTGCGCACAGTTCTTTTTTCATTCAGATAATCTTTCTAAGATTCTCCGGATTGCATGAAAATAGTCAAATACTCCGCAAGTTCTTCATTTTCAATCAGATAGCAATGTTTTTGGTCCTCAAATTTTTTTTCGACCCAATACCATTCTTCATTATAAAACACGAGATAACTTTCAACTCCGGGAGCCGGACAATCTTCAAAACAAAACCGAACCCAAATATAATCCAATTCATCCACAACCTGACCATTTCCAGCTACAATCGGCTCGTTCTTATGCCGCTCTTCCCAAAGCAACCGAAACAACGCCACTTCTTCTATACCCTTTAAATGTTCATCTTTAACCCGTGAATAGTAACCTCCGGATTTTGACTTGCCCCGTTTCACCAAGGCCACATGAACACTTGTTACTTCCCCGTCTGTAGGAATCTCGCTATATTGATCCGAAAATACATATATTTTGTCATAAGTATCCATCATTAAAACGGATCTATCCAAATCGTTTTCATAACAATACAACAATCGGGAAGTCCACTTCGCTCTGCCTAAAAGGTCTATATCTGCCCAATAATAGTGGTCATATCTATATGTATCAATTAGTTGATACGTCCTCCCGTCATACTGCAGCGTTTCGGTTTCACTACTATATTCAGCAGGAATTGCTTTTACCTCCAGATGCATTGAGCGTATGAATGCCACTCCGGCAAAAAAGAAGTAGGGGCCTGCAATACAGATTATAATGCAAACTACAATTATAATATCTTTCTTACTGTTTATCATTCTATTGTTCCTATGTGGATTTAGTTCGGCCTTAAATTCTTCAATTCCTCAAACATCTCAATATCCGACTGTGTCACTCTGATATTGGAGGTAATTGGCGCCTCACCGGGTCTGGTAATGGTTATCTCAAACACCGTGCCCTCCTCCAGCCTTCTGGAAAACACCATTCTTAAAAACGCCTCAAATTTCGGATGTGCCTGGGTAAATTGATTCTTCATCTGCATCAATTTCATTAATGCCATGGGATTCATACTAATTCCTCCATTCTAACCATTCCAACTGTCCTTTGTATTCAATCTCAAATACTTCCGTCACATTCTCTTCCTCAATCAGATAACCGTATACCCTATTGGTAGAAAGCCCTTCATAAGTAAGAAGACAAACTACCTGCTTCGCCTGTCCTGAATCGTCGGTGATTGCCTTCTCCACCCAGAACGTCAACGGAATTCCTTCATATTGCAATTCATAGTACGCAGTCAGCTCCTCCTGCTCGTTTGGTGCCTCTGCAAAATACAACTTATCCTCTATACATATAGATGCGTTGATGCTACTGGGATAAAAAATGTATTTCTCATACCACTCTTCCACACCATCATTGTTGATATCAGCATGATACACCGTATCCTCATTTTTTTCAACCCATTCTCCACTTCCGGCATCTATACGATAATCATATAAATTTTCATCATGAAAACCATCCTTACCTATCTCGGCATAGTGCTCCGCCAGTGCCTCGTAGCCGGACATACAGGAAGTGATATCGGGCTCCCACACATTTGCTATAGCCTCCAAAAAAACCTGGTCACTGACAAGCCCCTGTTCGTAAGCGGTCACAGTAAAACCATTTACAGCCTTTCTGTTATATTCATACTCCGTCTCCAGCAAATAATTTTGCCCCTCATATTCTATAAAAGCAATTTCTGAACTCATGGAGCCCTGCTCCTCAGTCACCTCATAAGTACCGTCTTCCTTCCCCCTTGCCAACTGAAAAGAAGTATTTCCTGAAGAACCACCGTCACGAATCCATGCAAACAAATCCTCTATACCGTCATTATCTACATCGACGCGCAGTAAATAACCACCCCACGTAGCCAAATAGTCCAACATATCGTCCACTCCAAGGCCGCGGTACATATCCTGTTCTTCCTTCTCAACTACCTCATCAGTTACCATGGGTTGCAGAGTCCGGGCTGAGGTTCCGGCAAGAAAGCTCTCCTTAAGAAGTGTCTGCAAACCATCAGGAATCTTGGCTGTCAGGATGGACTCCTCTGTGGCCAAAGATTCTGTGGACTGCACTTCTGCGGTCGAAGGCGCTGTTGATTCCGCTGTTGTTGCTTCTTCCTGCTTTGATGCAATTGTTTCGGTTGTTTCCTCCGTGGGATTTGCGCAAGCACATAATAAAATGCAGGCAAGTAACATCGCTGCTGTTCTCTTCATCTTTTTCATGTGGTATTCTCCTGTCAAATATTTACTGTTTTCAGCATAAAAATATTAGACCGGGAAGTCAAGCCACATTTTTGCATCATATGTACCTAATGTATCTTTATGCGTATATTCATTATAATTATGCATTTTTATACATGTTTTGCTTATTAATATACATTTTGTTCTTAAATTTATGCATTATTTATGCTTGCTTTTATGCGTGGAATGTTGTATAGTAAATCTCAGATTACAAAATACATAAAAATACATTAATTTTTACGGAGGCTTTTATCATGAAAGAAAAAGTTGTATTGGCTTACTCCGGTGGTCTTGACACCACCGCAATTATTCCCTGGCTTAAAGAGAACTTCGATTACGAAGTAATCTGTGTCTGCGTTGACTGCGGACAGGCTGAGGAGTTGGATGGTCTTGAGGAGCGAGCAAAATCCTGCGGCGCATCCAAACTGTATATTGAGAATGTAATCGACGAGTTCTGCGACGAGTACATCGTTCCCTGCGTACAGGCAAATGCAATCTACGAGAACAAGTATCTCCTTGGTACTTCCATGGCTCGTCCCCTGATTGCTAAGAGACTGGTTGAGATTGCCCGTAAGGAAGGCGCTACCGCTATCTGCCACGGCGCAACCGGTAAGGGTAACGACCAGATTCGTTTTGAGCTGGGCATCAAGGCTCTGGCTCCCGACATCAAGATTATCGCTGCATGGAGAAATGAAAAGTGGACCATGGATTCCCGTGAGTCCGAGATTGCATACTGTGAGGCTCACGGTATTCATCTTCCCTTCTCCGCAGATACTTCCTACAGCCGTGACCGTAACATCTGGCACATTAGCCATGAAGGCCTGGAGCTTGAGGATCCCGCAAACGAGCCCAACTTCGACCACCTTTTGGTACTGGGCACCACCCCTGAGAAGGCTCCCGATGAGGGCGAGTATGTAACCATGACCTTCGAAAAGGGTGTTCCTACTTCCGTTAACGGTAAGAAAATGAAGGTTTCCGACATCATCAGCACCTTGAATGAGCTGGGCGGCAAGCACGGCATCGGTATCATTGATATCGTTGAGAACCGTGTGGTTGGTATGAAGTCCCGTGGCGTATACGAGACTCCCGGCGGTACCATTCTCATGGAAGCTCATCAGCAGCTCGAGGAGCTTATCCTTGACCGTGACACCTATGCTCTGAAGAAAGAGATGGGCAGCAAGTTCGCAAGCCTTGTTTACGAAGGCAAGTGGTTCACTCCTCTTCGTGAGGCTGAGCAGGCATTCATCGAGAAAACTCAGGAGTACGTTACCGGTGAAGTGAAATTCAAGCTTTACAAGGGCAACATCATCAAGGCAGGCACCACCTCTCCTTACTCTCTCTACAACGAGAGCATCGCTTCCTTCACCACCGGTGATCTCTATGACCACCACGATGCAGAGGGCTTCATCAATCTGTTTGGTCTCTCTTGCAAGGTAAGAGCAATGAAGATGCAGGAGCAGGGCGAGAAGCTTCTGTAAAATCTAAAAATCTGATATTTTCAGCCCTGGTATTTTTACCAGGGCTGTTTTTCTGTGTTTTTCCTTGTTTTTTCCTTTACATAATGTCATAATAACAATAGAAATGTCATACAAACGGAGATTATCATGCATACTTTTCTATTTATCTATCTAATCATGATTAACATAATCGCCTTTATGCTCATGGGCTTTGATAAACGTCGTGCCAAGAGACATGCCTGGCGCATTCCCGAGAAAACTTTATTTGGCTCTGCATTGCTTGGTGGCAGCATCGGTGCCATTGCCGGCATGCAGGTGTTTCGCCATAAAACCAAGCATTTGAGTTTTCAAATTGGCATGCCTGCTATCTTAATCTTACAAATTGTCATTGCGGTTTTTCTGCTTATAAAATTTGCGTAGAATATTTTTACAAAGGAGATTTTTCATGCACGTTGCCATTTGTGATGATAATGTTGCGGACCGCCGCCAATTAGAACGATTATTGAAGCGTGAATCTGATAAAAGAAGTGCTGACACAGGGATAATCTATGCGGATGCTTTCGGCAATACGCAGGCTTTACTTGCCAATCCCATGCAGTATGATATTTTTTATATTGATATGTGTAACACAGAGGGCCTGTCCGGTAGCGACATCGTGACTATGCTTACCGAAAAAGGCGTTCATGCCCCCATTGTCATGTGTTGTTCCAAGGACGACTATCGGACAAAAGATTTCCCGGAAAATGTACTTTTTCTGGATAAGCCCATCCGCACTGATGAATTATCCCAAAGTCTGGATCACGCCCTTGCAATCAAAGCGCAGGCCCCCAATATGATTGAGCTTCGGGAGGACAAAGCTACCCTCTATGTTACAGAGGAAGAAATCATTTATGCCATAGAAAATGGTCGCCATGTCACAGTAAAGCTTACGGGCAACCGCGAATTTGTGGCCAATACCACGGCAGAGAATCTGTTCGCACAAATTGAACATCTTCCCATGTTTTTTGCTCCCGACACCAAGTATGTGGTCAATGCCCGCTATATTGAAAAACCGGGAATTGGTTACAACAAAATCACCATGACGGATGGAACGGTTTTTAAGGTATGCCGGGCCTGCCGCAAGTACGCTAAATACGCCTTTGAAGAATATCGAGGAACTGTTCAAAATAAGGAGACACCATGATTGCATTAGAAATTCTTTCCATGAAAAATTTTATGAGTCATCTGCTGTCCGGTGATACCTTTGATATTTTCCTGTTGGAGGAAGCAACTATCAGCACCGCCAACAGCTACACCATAGACGGACATATGAATGCGGACTTTTACCCGCCTGAAGAAAGGGATAAGGCGCATATTCCTTATGACTTTCGCCCCTGGAGCGAAATAAAAGGATTGTGTTTTGACTTAATTAAAGGAAAATATACGCCTCTTTATTTCAAATTTGTATTGCAATTAAAGCCGGAGCATATGATAAAGCTTCTGGGGAATGATTTGGAACAGGTAAAAGCTCTGGTTCTAAATATCCGCTACGACGGCAATAAAGCAATTCTTACCACCGGCACCTCCTATCACACCTTCGTGATGAGTAAGGAGGCAGACCTTATGTGGGACAACGCACTCTGTAAATATTTGTCCGAAAAAGGAATCGGGTACGAGAAGCTCTAGTTTCTCATACCCGATTCCTTTTTACTCAAGATTTCATCTTAGGCTTGAATATCAGACTGGCAAAATAACCAAAAATCAATGCGGCTGAGGTTCCCACTGCGGCGGCTTTTAATCCTCCGGCAAAGAGTCCTAAGAATCCCTGTTCATCAATGGCTTCCTTTACACCTTTCATCAATACATTGCCAAATCCCAGAAGGGGAACGCTTGCTCCGGCTCCGGCAAACTCCTGAAAGGGTTCATACCAGCCGAAGAAACTGATAATGGTTCCTGTGACCACCAACAGCACCATAACTCGTCCCGGCATCATCTTAGTTTTCTCCAATAAAATCTGCACGGCTGCACAAATCAAGCCCCCCACCCAAAATGCATTTACATAATCCATAGCTACACTCCTCACACAGGCTGTTATTCTACATTATGTTATAGCTAGTATCAGCCTTTTGTTAGGAAGTATGCACAAAGGGGCATGAAAATATACATTTTCACGCCCCTTGCTTCATCCAATTATACCTCTGCAATAACCTCTACTTCACAAAGCACGTTCTTAGGCAGAGCCTTAACAGCCACACAGCTGCGTGCAGGCTTCTCTGTAAAATACTTGCCATACACTTCATTAAATGTAGCGAAATCATTCATATCAGCCAAAAAACAGGTAGTCTTTACCACTTTGCTATAATCCGTACCGGCCGCCTCCAAAATAGCACCGATATTCTTCATAACCTGCTCTGTCTGTTCAACAATTCCTTCTGCCTCAATCTGGCCGTTTGCAGGATTTATTGCAATTTGACCTGATGAAAATAACAGGTTTCCTGTAATAATCCCCTGAGAATAAGGTCCGATTGCTGCGGGTGCCTTATCTGTTGCAATTTTCTTTAACATAACACATGTCCTCCTATTCTTATTGTACTTCCGGCTCGTCAAATTCCGCCATTACATAGAAGCCTCTGGCATTCTCAACAATATCAACCACCACTCCCTTTTGACTCTGTAGCCTTTTATTGAAGGGAATGTTTCCTGACATTGCCAGAGACGGGTCGATTGTATAATAATAGTTGCTGGGAAGCAAGCCTTCCGTGACAGAAATCTCCTGTCCGACCTTAACAAGTCCCGGTCGCTCCATCTTGAATTCTACTCTTCGCATACTGCCTCCTTTACGGACTTTATCCGCAAAGGTATTGTATCACAAACAACTCTCCAATACAAGCGCATGACAGATTCCCGGTACACTTTTGCCTTCGTTAAAGCTGGTTTTAGACAAAAGGGCCCCTGTCGGCATAAATAACACCCGTTTCCAATTACCTTCTTCCAGTTGTTTGAGAATATATGCTGATAAAGTTACTGCACAGCAACCGCATCCACTACCGCCCGCATGGGTATCCTGCGTCTTCTCATCATAGATTTCTATTCCGCAATCCATATGCTTAGAGGCAATATCATATCCTCTCTCTCTCATCAAGTCGATTAGCACTTTTTGTCCAACACTTCCCAAATCACCTGTTATTATTTTGTCGTAATCATCCGGTTGACTTCCAAAGTCAAAAAAGTGCTGTTCCAAAGTCGAAGCAGCAGCCGGAGCCATACATGCACCCATATTCATAGAATCCTTTAAACCAAAATCGGTTATCTTGCCAACAGTAATGCCACAAATACGTGCTCTTGCGCTTCCTGACATACCGTTTGACACGCCCTGTGACATCCCCAATGACATATCTGTCAATTCAGTTTTGTTACAGGTGTTATCATTACACTTGTTCTCATTACAGTTTTTGTTTTTACTTAACACAAATGCCCCACTACCTGTTACGGTCCAACTGGCAGATAAAGGTCTCTGGTTGCCGTAATCTAACGGAAAACGAAATTCCTTTTCCGCACTTGCGAAATGACTGGAGGTCACACAGACAATCCTCTCGGCAAATCCTCCTGCAATGGCCATGGAACCTAATGCAATGGACTCTCCACAGGTTGAACATGCTCCATACAGTCCAAAATGGGGAATCTGATAGCTTGAAATGCCAAAGGATGTGGCTATGGACTGCCCCAAAAGGTCTCCGGCAAACATAAAATCCACATTTTCTGCCTTAATTCCAGCCTTCTTCATGGCAAGATACACTGCATTTTTCTGCAGATTACTCTCCGCCTCCTCCCAACAGGTTCCTCCGAACAAATCATCCTCTCCCACCATATCAAAAAGAAGCCCCAGTGGCCCTTCTCCTTCCTTTGTGCCCACCACACTGGCGCTTTCAATGATATAAACGGGCTCTTCCAGCCTTATGCTCGATTTTCCTAAATGCTGCCCCATATTCCACTCCTTCTCATGACTTTTTACAAATCTCAATTTGTTTATTTTTATCTCCGAAAACTCTATAAAGTCGATTAAGGTGCCATATCCTCTACCACGGAACATTTCCACTCCGTGAAAAAGCGTAGCGGCACATAAGATTGCATAGTACGCAATCTAAGTGCCGACGTTTTTCAAGGTCTCGTGGTAGAGGATATGGCACCTTAATCGACTATACATACTTACAGATAAAAATAAACAAATTGAGATTTGTAAATAGCATAACAAAAAAGCCGAGGATTATGCATCCTCGACCTTGCTTTTTGTCGGAAATGTAATGTCCCGATTCTTTTATCCTTCGTACTTCTCGCTCTGTGCCCGAATCAGCTCTGCATCATCAAAATAGTTGATTCGCATAGCAGATTTCACTTCAGATAAAGTCTGTGCAGCCACTTCTCTTGCAGCCTCACTGCCCTTCTTAAGCACTTCATAAACAGCAGGAATGTCCTTCTCCAACTCTTTTCTGCGATTGCGGATAGGCTCAAGTGTCTCCTGCATTACATTGTTCAAAAACTTCTTTACCTTCACATCGCCCAATCCGCCTCTCTGGTAATGAGCCTTCAGCTCATCCAGATTGGGATACTCAGGCAGATAACGCTCAAAATGCTCCTCCTTACAGAATGCATCCAGATAGGTAAATACGGTATTGCCCTCCAGATGTCCGGGATCACTAACCTGCAAATGCAGAGGATCAGTATACATGCTCATAATCTTGGTGCGTACCTCATCTGCAGAGTCTGCCAGATAGATACAGTTTCCAAGAGACTTACTCATCTTAGCCTTACCGTCGATGCCGGGCAGTCTCTGACATGCCTCATTTTCAGGCAAAAGTGCCTTGGGCTCCACCAAAACAGGAGCATATACAGTGTTAAACTTGTGTACAATCTCTCTGGTCTGCTCAATCATGGGAAGCTGGTCACCACCAACAGGCACGGTTGTAGCCTTAAATGCAGTGATATCCGCAGCCTGGCTGATGGGGTAAGTCATGAATCCCACCGGAATGCTTGCCTCAAAATTACGCATCTGAATCTCACTCTTAACGGTAGGATTGCGCTGCAGTCTTGCTACAGTTACCAAATCCATGTAATAAAAGGTTAATTCGCAAAGCTCAGAAATCTGAGACTGAATAAACAGAGTAGACTTGGCAGGGTCCAAGCCACATGCCATATAATCCAAAGCCACCTCGATAATATTCTGGCGAACCTTCTCCGGATTCTCGATATTATCGGTAAGCGCCTGTGCATCTGCAATCATAATATAAGTGTTCTTGTATTCTCCGGAATTCTGAAGCTCTACACGTCTGCGCAGAGAGCCTACATAATGTCCCACATGAAGTCTTCCGGTCGGTCTGTCACCGGTCAAAATAATCTTATCCATTTGATATCCTCGTTCTATTTTCTATTATGGCAAAAATACGCCTTTTGTGAGTATAACATATTTTAGGAAATATGGCAATTATAAGAAACAGGGCGATTCTATAAAAGAACCGCCCCAAAAAAGTCTATTGAGTTGTCTTTGCACCACATTTCTTACAGAAATGTACGCCCTTATCAATAGGATTGCCGCACACAGGACAAACCATTGCCTGCGGAGCACTCTGGGGTGCTGCCGCCTGCTGCGCAGGCTGTGCTGGCTGCGCCTCCTGTACCTGCTTCTCGGGTTCTTCCTTTTGTACGGAAACTCCTGAACCCCTCAGGGACATATATGTAAGTACTTCTTTTATGCCAAATACCATATAAGTAACGATACGGGCACCTGCCAAAACATAGGCAAGATTATTATATACTGTATTGTATTCTAACTCATTCGAAAGCAAAATTCGAATCACATAATCCAAAACATGTAATCCGCCCTGTAATACTGCAAATAAACCAAACAGTAACAACGCCCTCTTGGCTGCATCTTTAACCTTATCACCGTTTTCAAAAAGAAGCACATATATAGCAAGTGCGACCATTAAAAATGTATCTGCCGTTCCTGCCAAAAAGATAAGCGCTACAAGCATAGCGTCAGGAATTCCAAGCTTTGTATTCTTAATCAACGTAATCCCCCCTTACGCACTCAATTCATTCTTGGTGCCGCAGTTCTGACAGAATACTGCATCCGGCTCCAATTCTTCACCACAGGAGCTACACTTTCTCTGCTCAGGTGCCTCAGCCTCCTCAGCCTCCGGCTCTTCAGGAACGCTCATTGATTTCTCGTCAAATTTCTCACCACACATATTACAGAATCGGCTCTCCAGTGTTACAATCTGCTCACAAGCCATACACTTCTTCTTGCCCTGCTGTGCCAGATACTTAATCTCCAGACTAATCTTCTCAGCCTTAATCTGCTCTACCTGTGCAAACAACTCCTTGATTTCCTCATCCGTAATAATAACATTACGATTTTTGCCGTAATACGCTTTTCCGATTTTTAGAAATAATACGTTCAACCTTTCATCCAACTTCACGGATACGCGATCACTAACCATTCCTCCCATACATTCTCCTCCTCTTAATACATTAGTTCAGCGCATTGCTATAAATAGAATATCATATACTATTTTGGTTTTCAAGCAGCAATTGTCTGACTATTCAAAACGCACAAAAAACCACCCAAAAAAGAGTGGTTTTTTGAATTGTTTTTGGTGATTTTTCACATTATGGTTCTACAACTTTACCCATAAATACAATCTGGTCATTGGCTCCATCATAAATCATAAAAGCAAAGGGTCTGTCTAAAAACACCTCTTTTTCCTGTTTCTGCTCAGGCATTGCACAGGTAGCCATATCCACCATAACAGCGGTCACAGCCGCTGCCTTGGTACCATTTTCATCCAGCTCAAGCTTGGTTTTTTGAATAATACTTGAGACATAAGAAACCTCGTCCCCTTCCATCTCAATAAGCCCTGTCAGGTCGGACTTCTCGTCATCAAATACCGTCTCGACACCCTGAGATTTCAAGATACTCACCACATTGTCTGCCGTGGTATCAAAATTAAGTCGCGGCATTCTTGCGCGCACATCATACTTCGTAGTCTCACTTGCTAACAATGATTCCACATCCAAATCAGACAGGGAAAACTCTCCTGTTTCCTTGGGCAGAATACCAATAAACTGCATACCGTTTCGGTAACTCTTGGAAAAACCGGTGGCATAGTCGTTCTCATAATAGATTGTCAGGGTATCCCGAAGCATCTCCTGCTCTGTGGCATTCCCCTCAAAATCCGTAAAGGTATGAGTGGTCACGCCCCACTCCTCACTCCAGGGCGATTCAAAATAAACTGAATTAATCAAAACTGCTGCCGCATCCTCGGAAAAGCTTTCCTCCGTCACAATTTCAGGAATCAACTCATGGGTCTTTTCATTACACCATGAATTGATTTTCTTCACGGTCCCAGGCAAATCCTTCGCTTTAAAACTCACCGCCTCAATTTCAGCATCATATTGCTCTTCCACTGTTTTCACATAATCGTCCACCAGCTTACGATCATCCTTAATCCATACGGAATTAGCAATCTCATATGCCAGCTTGTACCCGTACCGCTCATCAGAATTTCCCTTTGAATTCAAGTCTTTTGTATATTCCATGTACTGCCGGGCAAAACTGCCGTAATCCTCAGTTCCCAAATAATTAGAAAGCTCATCCTTGGTCTGACCGTTTGCACCGCCTGACAAAAGTCCAAGTGCCATATCAAGGGACAGCGGGCTAACCATTACATTTGTCCCTTTATTTGTCTCATAGACCATATCAGCAAAATAAACCGCTCTCTCGTACTTTCCCTCCAGTTCTACCTGCTCGAATTCCACGCTTTCTGCGCCAGTGTTACTGCCTGCTTTGCTCTGACTCTCTGTCGTCTGACTTGTTGTCTGACCACCGGTGCTTACTTTGTCGCCACAACCAGCCAGCACAACGCTGCACAGACACAGTGCAATCCATTTTTTCACTAATTTGTTTTTCATATTACTTCCTCCAACTTCGGCGCCATGCGCCATTGATTATATGTAGGCCTTCATACCTTCTGTTATATAAGACGACATCTAATGCCGCAAGTTCTCTTCTAAATTATTTTTTCGTACTACTTGTATATGTCCGGTACACAAATTGGGATTTGCGCAAGCAATGAGCCATGCTGTCCAGTGGCTAAATACTGCTCGTCGGGTGCTTGCACACGTAAGAGCATATTTAGACAGTGGACAATACGGCGAACGCCGCGACAGTGAGCAGGCTTGCCTGCGAACCTGTCGGCATGGCAGCTT
>JAZQLH010000074.1:0-27964 GCA_045542555.1 Acetatifactor sp.
TTGGCTCACAGAACGACATGGCTACGATCCGACTTCAAATCATTCAAAAGAGACAACCAAGCGCCCTTAACATCGCCCTCTTCCAGCTTCTCGCCCACTGCGGGAACAGCCCATTTATCAAAGTAGTTGTCCTCCTGAACAGGAATATCTACCTTAACGGAGGTCTCCTGATGAGCACCGTTGGTGTCAAGGAAAGCTCTCTTTAAGTTAACAATTTTATTACCTCTCCAGTTTAATACCAGTCTGGGCTCCTCGGTTACCACTGCAACCTCAACAGCCTCCAGATTCTCCTCAGCTGCATAACCCATGAACTCTGCAACATCCTTGGGATCAATCACAACAGCCATACGCTCCTGAGACTCGGAGATTGCAAGCTCAGTGCCGTCCAGACCTGCATACTTCTTGGGTACCTTGTCCAAATCTACAGACAAACCGTCAGCCAGCTCACCAATTGCAACGGATACACCGCCGGCACCAAAGTCATTACACTTCTTAATCAGACGGCTAACCTCCGCACGACGGAACAATCTCTGAATCTTTCTCTCAGTAGGAGCATTACCCTTCTGAACCTCTGCACCACAGGTCTCAATGGACTCCTCGGTATGAACCTTGGAAGAACCGGTAGCACCGCCACAACCGTCACGTCCGGTACGACCGCCCAAAAGGATAATTACATCGCCGGGATCAGAAGTCTCACGCTTAACATTTTTACGGGGAGCAGCACCCATAACGGCACCAATCTCCATTCTCTTAGCCACATAATTGGGATGATAAATTTCTTTTACAAAACCGGTTGCCAGACCAATCTGGTTACCATAGGAAGAATATCCGCTTGCAGCACCGCGAACCAGCTTCTTCTGGGACAGCTTACCCTTCAAGGTCTCAGACACGGGAACAGTAGGGTCTGCCGCACCGGTCACACGCATTGCCTGATATACATAACCACGTCCGGAGAGGGGATCACGCATTGCACCGCCCAGACAGGTAGCAGCACCACCAAAGGGCTCAATTTCAGTAGGATGATTGTGAGTCTCGTTCTTGAAGAATACCAGCCACTCCTCGGTCTCCACATGGTCGCCGTAATCCATCTCTACGGGTACCACAACGGAACAAGCGTTGATTTCCTCGGATTCCTCCATATCATCAAGCTTGCCGTCTTTTTTCAGCTTTCTCATAGCCATCAAAGCAAGATCCATCAGACATACAAACTTATCCTCTCTGCCCTTGAAAATCTCTTCTCTGGTCTCAAGATAATCATTGTAGGTAGCCTCCATAGGCTCACGATAGAAACCTTCACCAAACTCAATATCTTTAAGCTCGGTAGAGAAGGTGGTGTGACGACAGTGGTCGGACCAATAGGTATCCAACACACGAATTTCTGTCATGGAAGGGTCTCTGCCCTCATCCTCATTAAAGTACTTCTGAATATGCAAAAAATCCTTGAAGGTCATAGCAAGACCCAGGGAATCATAAAGCTCTTTTAACTTATCCTCTGCCATGGTAGCAAATCCGTCAAAAATTGCCACATCTGCGGGGTCATCAAATACGGTAACCAAAGTCTCTGGCTTCACCATATCGGTCTCTCTGGAATCCACGGGGTTGATACAGTGAGACTTGATGCGGTTCATGTCATCCTCAGTAAGATTACCCTGAATCAGATAGGTTACTGCAGTCTTGATAATGGGATTCTCATTCTCATTCAAAAACTGAACACACTGTACTGCGGAGTCCGCTCTCTGATCATACTGGCCGGGCAGATACTCTACGGAAAACACATGTCCGTCTGCAGGAATCTCAATATTCTCAAGATACAAATCATCTACGGGCGGCTCAGAAAAGATTGTCTGGCATGCTCTCTCGAACACTTCATCTGAGATATTTTCCACATCATAGCGGATAAACACACGAACCTTATCTGCGTTAATACCCAGATAACCCTTAAGTTCCTCGTGAAGTTCCTTCGCCTTAACCGCAAAAGGTGCTTTCTTCTCCACATAAATACGTCTTACGTTTGCCATAATTTATATATCCTCCAAGTTTATTATTATTCCGCACCAAGTCCGCGCAGGATAAACATCAATTCTCTGTCCACTGCATCAGAGCTGATTCCGGTAGTCTGGGCTGAAATCTTCATGCCTTCCAGCACATACATGATATTACGGGCCATACCCGCACAGTCCTCACAGACAAACTCTCCGTTGTCCACGCCGGTTTCAATCAGCTTCTCAATGACCTTAACCGCTGAATCAAACTGCATTTTCAACACATTATCTTTCTTGGGCAACTTACCATTATTTTCAAAATAGAACTCATAAATTGCCTGAGTAAGTGTATCTTTCTTGCGCAGGATTTCCTTCTTCTGCTCCTTCAAAAACAAAAGCAAAATATCCACAGAAGTGGCATCCTCCGAGATACTGCGTGAGAATACATCATCGGTCTCCTCGCTCTCTAATTTCAGCACTTCCGTAAAAATCTGCCCGGTATTTTCAAAATACAGATATAAACCGCCGCGGCTGATATCACATGCTTCTACAATATCCTTCATGGTAACGGTCTTAAATCCCTTCTCCATGAAAACCTTCCTGGCAGTCTCCACAATATATTTTTTCTTCTGTACTGATTTATCACCCATTTTACAACCTCATACCTTTCTCAATCATGTATCAGACCCTTGGTTTATCAAGCGGTTTGTCCCAAAACTCTATAATCTCACACATTTTTTTGATTACAAGATAAAAAATCTGCTCCTGTACAGCCTCACTCCACAAGGTAGACCTTGTACGACCACCCAGAACATAATTGGATAAAATACCACAGAGCATCCCCCATTCTTTGAGCCCTGCTTCTTTAATCACTCTTCGCTCATCATCATGTGTGACAATACGATTCCTTGTGTAGACATAACGATAATTACGATCCATAAAAATGGAATTTCCGGCCTCCCGCACGAAGCCAATCAGGTTACTGTCATACACGGGAAAGCTCATCAGTTTCTCACCCACATCCGCTCCATCATAATTGCGGCTTACCTTGGTTCCAACGCTTTTCTCAAGCCATGGCAGATAACGCAAAAGCGGCATCAACGCTCTTTTATATTCTTCAATTTGTTGTTTGCGATTTTCTGTTTCATGTTCCATTCGTCTCACCTCCGGACAATATATCTCAGAAACTGACACATATGTATTTTTATTTTAACACATTTTTATCAAAAGTACAGTAGAAAATTTATATACGGTTATGGTATACTATCTGCGGAGGTATTGTTATGGCTGGTATTACATTAGAAAAAGGGAAAGCAATTTATACATATGGACAGCCCATGACCGCTCTGCATCTGATTACTGCAGGTAAGGTTCGTGCTGATTATCCCGGCGGTTCTTACACGCTGAGCAAGGGAGATGTCATCGGCATATGTGAAATATGCTCTGAAATCCATTTTATGAGCTATACCGTGACTGAAACTACCACGCTCCTAAGTTACCCTCTTTCAAGCATTAACATTCTGGGCGACTTATTGCAAAATCACGCAGATATAGCACGATTTTTTCTACTATCTGCCTGTCGCCAGATAACCACATTGCAAAACACGCTCGCTCAATCGGAAATTACAAGCAACAGCCTCTATCGAAATTTGCTCGACGATTACGACAAATATACAAAACTTTGTGAGCGTTACCGCATTACTCCCAGAGTTTTGGATGGGATGAACAACTTAAGTGTCTATATGGCTGAAGAGGCCGAAGAGCCTTGGCTGACCGGCTATTATCAAGGACTGACCAACATATATGCCGGCGAGTCTTTTAAGGTTTTCCTAAAGGAACCTTCCGTCTCTATGGGCATTTTAAAAAGAGGCAGTCTTGATTTCCAAAACGTATGGAACCAACTGGAGACACATTGCAATTACCAGAAAAACATAGCCGGATTTTTCTTTCACAAATCCGGCAACGATTTATTTGATTTTTATTCGACCTTATATTATAAATTAGAGCCCGGAAGCGATGACGGAATCGATATTCTCGATATACTCCGTCGAATATCCGAACAAAAAGAAAATCGACTTGCCATTTCACCGGAAGATTCCGAAAGTCGGATAAGTCAATTTTTCAACAATCAGTCCCTGACTACCCGTCAGAATGATGCTTCTGCCACGCTCCCCGGAGAGTTAGCCGGGTCACTAAATACCATTTTAGAGTTTGCCGGCAAGGAACTGGGAATTGCCGATTCCTTCCGCCAACACATAAACAACTACAAAATGCTTTCTGACAGGGGTTCTATGGACAGCAGTGTCAGTACACTTCGCAGAGCGTTAACCGAAGAATTCTATGTTCTTTACACAACTATTTTTGAGCAAACCCTCCACACAGCCGATATTCCCGCACCCGTATGGATGTTCCTATATTTTGGCTATGTGGACGAAGATTTGGCCGGAACCAAGAATTCTGTAACCCTCTATAATATGCTTCCCAACATGACCGACACCGGTACCTTTGGCGTATATACCTTTTATCACTGGCTAATGGCTATTTTTGAAGGCAAAAAGGAACCCAGCCGAAACGAATTTGATCAGGACTATACGGATTTTATACACAAACAGAAAATGTCCGGAAACGTCACTGAACAGGATTTGATGACACTGGAAAGCAACCGTCTTTCTAAGGTGAATTATGAGTTACAAAACATGTTCCCTACGGTCAACAAAATTACCTTCGGAAGAATTTCTACTTACTGTCCTGTTTTTACAGAGGAAAGTGCGCAGAAGGATTTGGAATCCGTCTATGTGACAGCATCCAAAATAGCGAAAGCAGCTGAACTGGTTCGAAATGTAGATTATTCAGCCTTCTACCGCGAGGGACTGGATATGGACCACATTGATGTTATGGGCAAAATTCCCATTCACTCAGAATATATTCCTGATGTTATCCTGTTCCCCAATGCCGGAATCCGAACGGTTATGTGGCAGGAAATTGAAGGTAAAAAGCGTAATACCCCCGGCAGAATGTGCTTCTCCATTTTCCATATGGAGGATTTGACCACATCTTACCTTCGTATGACAGCAGAATTCCGTTGGGAAATGTGCAAACGTATTCAGGGCGCACGCTGGAATGATGTCAGCGAGGCTTCCCTTACCAGTGAATATTTTGATTATATTCAATTCTACCGCAAGAATCACGACCTGAGTAATGAAGCCAAGGACCGTATACGAACAGGACTTTTGCAGACCAAGAATAATTTCCGGGAAATGTTTGTAAGAGACTATATCCAATGGGTATTATACGAAGGAAACGCCTCTCCCAGACTCAACAAGGTGGCGAGAAAAATCTTCTTTACATACTGCCCGTTTACCACAGAAATCTGTCAAAAGCTGGAGTCCAATCCCATGTATGCTGACCTGCTTCACAGACACAAATTACAGCGTGCCCAGAAAAAACATCAGCTTGAAATGCTACGCAAAAAAATGTGGAACAGTGGCACTGCCGTTCCCGAAACATTGGAGTGCGAGTTGGAATATTATGACAAATAAAATATTTACCCACTAAAAAACTCCCGGCAATGCCGGGAGTTTTTTTGCAAAGACATTACTTCAGTAATGTCTTTTATTATGCGCTCTTATTAGCCTTCTTAGCAGCCTTTGCCTCCAGTGCCTTCTCAGTGGGACGAACCATAAACAGACAAATCAGCAGAGACAAAATGTACAGTGCGATGGTTGCATACAGCACATACTGATAACCGGTAGGATTTACGGTAATCATCTCAATGGTACCATCAGAAAGCACATGCTCAATCTGCTCTTCTTTACCGAAGGTCTTTACAATCCATGCTGCCATCTGGTTACCGGTAAGACCTGCAAAGCCCCATGCGGACAGGGTCAAACCATGAATTGCACTGATGTTACCCATACCATAATGGTCAGACAACAATGTAGGCACATTGGAGAAACCGCCGCCGTAACCTGCATTTACAATAAAAATCAAAGCCAGCACAAGAATCATCAACACAGTATTGTTTGCACCGTTCTGAATACCGCCGGTAAGAATCACAATACCGGTAAAAATGGTAGACAAAATGAAAATCAGCTTGTAAATAGTATTTCTATCCTTCATGGTGTCTGCCCATGCAGAGAAGCCAAGACGACCGCCTGCATTGAAGATTGCAGATACAGTGGAAATAATACCTACAAAGCTTGCCAGTCCCAGACACTTAACAATCATCTTCTCCTGGGAAATCAAAGCCAGTCCGCAGGTGATATTCAGATAGAACATCAACCAGATACCAATATAGTTGGTAACAGGCTTGGACTTGATAACAGCCATCATGCTCTGGCTCTTATCCTTGGTCTGAGGCTCATGCCAGCCCTCAGGCTTCTTAAGGAGCAAATGACCAACAAACATCATTACAAAATATATACCTGCAAGAATGATGAACATCTTGTAGATACCGCCATCGCCAAGACCCGACAGCATTGCCTGCATGATAGGGCTTGCGATTGCCTTTGCTGCGCCGAAACCTGCTACTGCAAGACCTGTTGCCAGACCCTTACGATCCTGGAACCACAGCATCAAAGTTTTAACAGGGGACAAATAACCGGTACCAAGACCGATACCCATGATGAAACCATAACAAATATAAATACCAATCAGTGCCAACATGCTACCCTGATGCTGACCGCCGTAATAAATGAAAAATCCGGTTCCGGCCATACCTACTGCAAAACAAATACTTGCAATCAGGGAAGACTTATGAATGTCCTTCTCAACTACGTTACCCAAGAATGCTGCGGACATGCCCAGGAAGAAGATTGCAAAACTGAATGCCCACTCTGTAGCACCCTTTGAAAATCCAATGTAATCAGCAATCTCCTGGCTGAAAATTGACCAACAATAAACAGTTCCGATACTGCAGTGCAGAAGCAGTGCAGGAATTGCTGCACGAACCCATTTGTTTGTGCGCCATCCACCTTTTTTTGTGTTCTCGCTCATAACG
The DNA here is from genome assembly GCA_045542555.1 of Acetatifactor sp. Taxonomy (GTDB): domain Bacteria; phylum Bacillota; class Clostridia; order Lachnospirales; family Lachnospiraceae; genus Acetatifactor. Next base: position 6,982 of record JAZQLH010000074.1, read on the forward strand.
AATTCATCCTTTTCTTTTTTGTTTAAATTTATATTTTTTCGGGTCGTGAGCATAATCGTCCACAGGCCAAAAGCCATTATACACCCATAAATTAACAGTTTCAACCTTAAAATTGCACTAAATTAAGAACATTTTTGTTACAGAATTAACAATTCTAATACTCCTTAAATTTACCTACATAATCTGTACCGGTCTCCCCTTGCAGCTTGTCCACAAAGGGCTTCGGATCGACCTCCATCTGAAGCAGAATATCTAACGCCTGCAAAAAAAGTTTCTCCGGTTTATGGCGATTGACCTCTTCACGCCTGTCCAGATAGGCCTTAAAATGGTCTACCTGCCACACCAGAATATCTGTCAGGCTGTAACCGGCCACCTTGTATTCTCCCCAGAACTTCCCATAATCATGATAATAAGCCAGTTCTCTAAGCACACCTGCGGACTTTCTGATACGTTTCCACAAATCCTTGGCATATTCCTCGCTCTCTCCTGCCTTAGCCGCAAGATCTGCTATATACAGCTCCAAAGTCTGCATAGCTTTCGCCAAAAGCTCCTCCTGTGTCAGTTCCTGCTGATTATCCCTATTGTCCTGTTCCATAATTTATCCTCCTTTCATAACCACCTGTATCTGTATTTCATTTTAGCAAATAAAAAAGCCAGAAACAACTTATCACGTCGTTTCTGACACCTTCTTAAGAGCAGGGGAAGAGGGGATCGAACCCCCATTAACGGTTTTGGAGACCGCCGCACTACCATTGTACTATTCCCCTATATTCGTCGGTTTCTCACCAACGAATCATATTGTAACACATCTTTTCTATAATGGCAAGTAAAACTTTTAAAATAATCTGTCCATGGCGTCCTGCACGGTTTTGACGCCGATTATTTGCATGCCACCTTCCTCTTGCACCCCTTCTGCCATGCACTCCTTGGCGCTGACCCAGGGCAGTACACAAACCTCAAATCCAAGTTTTCTGGCCTCTGCCACACGCTGTTTTACCATACTCACCGCACGCACCTCGCCGGATAAGCCCACCTCGCCAAAGGCAATCAGCTTGGGATTCAATGCTTGATTTCGAAAGCTTGATACAACAGCCAGTACAATACCCAGATCAATAGCCGGTTCTGCAATCTTCATACCGCCTGTAATATTCACATAGGCATCACACCCCGCAAGCTGTAGTCCCGAACGCTTCTCCAAAACCGCCATCAACAGATTTACACGATTAAAATCTGTTCCTGTTGTCTGTCTGCGGGGAATACCGAAATTACTGTGACACACAAGCGCCTGAATTTCCACCAAAATGGGTCTGGTGCCCTCCATAGTGCATGCCACTACAGAACCGCTGGCATTTTCAGGTCTTCCTGAAAGCATATATTCTGAGGGGTTGGGCACTTCTGTCAGTCCCTGTTCCCGCATCTCAAACACACCAATTTCATTGGTAGAACCAAAACGATTCTTAACACCTCGCAAAATGCGATAGGAGGCATGTCTGTCTCCTTCAAAATAAAGCACTGTATCCACCATATGCTCCAGCACTCTGGGTCCCGCAACGGTACCCTCCTTGGTCACATGACCTACGATAAACACGGATACGCCTAAGCCCTTGGCTAACTGTAACAAAACACCCGTGGACTCTCTTACCTGAGACACACTGCCGGGAGCCGCAGAAACATTGTCATTAAACATGGTCTGGATGGAGTCAATCACCACAACTTCCGGCTTCTGATTGCGAATCACATCCTCCACATTGCCCAGATTGGTCTCGCACAGAAGAAGCATTTTATCAGAAAAGCTGCCAATACGGTCTGCACGCATCTTAATCTGCACCTGGGATTCCTCTCCGGATATATAAAGCACCGTGTGACCTGTTGCCGCCAGATTACGGCATACCTGCAGTAAAAGCGTGGACTTGCCGATACCCGGGTCACCACCCACAAGTGTAAGTGACCCCTGCACAATACCGCCACCCAATACTCGGTCAAGCTCTCCGCTTCCTGTGAGAATCTTATTTTCTTCCCGGATGGTAACCTCAGAGAGCACACAGGGTTTAGGGCGTTCTCCAAGCCTTCCAGCGCCTGCTGCCTTCAATTCAGCCTTACTTACCGTCTCCTCCACGAAAGTATTCCATTCTTTACATCCCGGACACTGCCCCATCCATTTGGTAGACTCATGTCCGCAGTTTTGACAAAAAAATATGGTAGATGTCTTGCCTTTTGCCATTTATTTTTCCTCACTACTTACAAAGACATCCCGACCCCAAGCTTCCCCGGAGTCGGGATGTCTTGTAAACTTTTATGCCTTTACAACCTTAACGGAAACCTCGCCTGCATTCTCAAGTTCTACACTTAGGGAAAGCTTTCCGCTCATTCCGGTCTTCATCTTGCCTACGCTTCTGTCCTGTACGCACACCTCATACTCGGTGTCATCCATGAGACCGATGGTAATCTGAGCATCCTCGGAACCTGTCACAACGAACTCCACACCCTCTGCGCTCTCTTTGAAATTGAGGACACTGGTACCGGGCACGGATTCATATAAAAACATGCCGTTCTTCTCAAGCTTGGTAATCTCTCTGAAGGTCTTTACCTTCAACAAGTCTCCCTCATGCTTGAAATCCTCAACCTTTGCCTTGTGTGCCAGCTGGTGATTACCGAAGCTGATTGCGCCGTCTGCGTCACTTCGGAGCAATTCCTCTACTACTGCCATTTCTTTTGTCCTCCTGGTTAATATAGCGGGCCAAGTGCCCTGTTTGAAAACCTATATTCAGTATACTACAAAATGACTCTTTTTTCTACCTAAAATCCAAAAAATTTATCACTTTACTACTTTACCGTAAAAGTCACCTTCTCATTCTTAAATCCGGCACTGACCGTATCCCCGGGCTGTACCTTTTTCATAAGAATTTCCTCTGCCAAGGCATCCTCCACCACAGACTGGATAGCACGTTTCAAAGGACGTGCGCCCATCTTATTATCTGCGTATTTTTTTACAAGATGCTCTTTCAATGCAGGCGTCATGCTCAGCTTTATATCCATCTGAGAAGCACAACGTTTATAAAGATTGGAGGCCAACAGATTTACAATGGACTTCATATTATCGTCATTTAACTGATGGAATACAATGATGTCATCAATACGGTTGATAAACTCCGGCTTGAAGTTCTTCTTGACTTCTTCCATCACCGCAGACTTCATCTTCTCATAATCCTTTTTCTCATTCTTCTCGGTGGCAAATCCCAGATTCTTAGGGTCTACAATCCGCTGGGCTCCCGCATTTGAAGTCATGATAAGAATCGTATTCTTGAAATTTATTTTTCTGCCCTTGGCGTCTGTGATATGGCCATCATCCAATACCTGCAACAGAATGTTAAATACATCGGGATGCGCTTTCTCAATCTCATCAAACAGCACTACTGAATAAGGGTTTCTACGCACCTTCTCGGATAGCTGACCGCCGTCCTCAAACCCCACATATCCGGGCGGTGAACCAATCATCTTGGAAACGGAATGACTTTCCATATATTCAGACATATCCACACGAATCATGGCTTCCTCTGAACCAAACATAGCCTCTGCAAGTGCCTTGGAAAGCTCCGTCTTACCCACACCGGTAGGGCCTAAGAACAGGAACGAACCGATGGGACGATTGGGGTCCTTAAGCCCCACTCTGCCACGGCGCATAGCCTTGGACACGGCTGCAACCGCCTCCTCCTGACCAATTACACGCTTATGCAGTAACTGCTCCAGCTTAAGCAGCCTTTCGCTTTCCTTCTCCGCCAGCTTCTGTACCGGAATTTTGGTCCACATAGCCACTACCTCGGCAATATCACTCTCGCCGATACTATACTCCGGAGCATCCTGCTTCGCCTTTCTTCGAGCCATCTGACGCTCATATTTCTTCACCAGTTCATCCTGATTACGTCTGATTTCTGCAGCCTGTGTATACGCCTCCATACGGATGGAACGCTCAATCTGCTGATCCATCTTCTTGATTTGCTCAGCCATCTCCTTTAATTTATCCGGCAAATCCATGGTCTTAAGTCTCGCACTGGCTGCTGCCTCATCAATCAGATCAATTGCCTTATCCGGCAGATTTCTGTCATTAATATAGCGATTGGACAGACGCACGGCTGCTTCCACAGCCTCTGAGGTAATCTGAACTTTGTGATGCTCTTCATATCTGCTCTTGATACCCTCAAGAATTCGAATGGATTCCTCCTCTGTGGGTTCCTCAACCGTTACCGGCTGGAATCTGCGTTCCAAAGCCGCATCCTTCTCCACATACTTGCGATACTCTGCAATAGTTGTTGCACCAATTAACTGCACCTCACCTCTTGCAAGGGAGGGCTTTAAAATATTGGAGGCGTCAATGGAGCCTTCTGAACCGCCTGCACCGATAATGGTATGCAATTCATCCAGGAAAAGAATTACATTGCCATCATCAATCACTTCCTTGATTACTTTCTTAATACGCTCCTCGAATTCACCACGATATTTACTACCTGCAACCATAGCAGACAAATCCAATGTCAAAAGTCGCTTGTTTTGCACTGTGGCAGGCACTTCGCCTGATGCAATGCGCAGCGCAAGTCCCTCCACAACTGCGGTTTTACCTACACCGGGTTCACCCATCAGACAGGGATTGTTCTTGGTACGACGACTCAAAATCTGTATCACACGTCTGATTTCATCCTCTCTTCCGATAACAGGGTCAAGTTTTCCCGCTCTGGCAAGTGCAGTCAGGTCTCTGCTGTACTGGTTTAAGGTAGCTGTCTTTCCCTTTCCCTGACCCTTTTTGCCCAGATCCTCCTTGTACAGATTACCATCCTGGCCAATGGCAGCCAAGGTGTCTGCATACACCTTCTGTACATTAACATTCAAAGTATTCAAAAGACGTACTGCTACATTCTCACCTTCTTTAATCAACGAAAGCAAAAGATGCTCCGTTCCGGTCTGCTTCTGTCCAAAGCGCTCCGCCTGTCTGTGAGCCTCTTCCATGATTTTTTGTGCACGGGGAGAATACCCCTCTCGCTCCTTTAAAGACACACCCTTTTCAAAAGCAATCAAATCCCGAATCATGTCCACGACCTTGTCAAGGCTCACACCATTGTCCAAAAGCACCTTGGCTGCCACACCTGTCTGCTCCATCAAAAGACCTGCCAAAATATGTTCCGTGCCAATATACCCCTGCTTTAAACTTTTGGCGCATCTGGCAGCATGTGCCAAGGCCGCATTCGCCTTATCTGTAAATTCTGACTGCATCCTTCAGTCCTCCATCAAATATAATCATTATAAATTTCATCAATCAGCTCATGTATCTCTGCTACTGAAATATTTTTACAACTGCTCTTAGCAAGTATGACCTTAAGCTCTCTTTTCAATTCTTCCAGGGTCTGCAACTTGTCAATATCTACCGCAATTACCGCTCCCCGCCTGCGATCCACCTTCACATAGCCTTCCTGTTTTAACACTGTATAGGCCTTATTAACTGTATGCATGTTAATACCGATACTATCCGCAAGCTGACGCACACTGGGCAAAGAATCTCCGTTTTGAAACTGCGATGTGGCAATGCCCAGAATAATCTGATTCCGAAGCTGCAAATACAGGGCTTCATCGCTGTTAAAATCGATTTCAATTATCATTCCGGACACCTCCTTTTTAGATTTTTCGCATTGTTATACTTATGATATAACAGAGTCCCAATACTGTCAACCTAGACACGAAAAGTTTATTATTTTTGCACGGAACAACAAATATTTCGCTCATAAATAAATCCATATTCTCGTCCGCCTCTATCTCCCATCACAATCTGAAGCTCCTTCTTTTTTACAGCTATCCTATCCCTTATTCTTTCCCCTAAAAGCAAATGCAATATGCGCAGTACACAGTACACATCCGGTGGCCGAAGCTTTGGCACTTCCTCCACACACTGCATAACCAGCTGCTCCAAAAGAGGACTAAACTTCCTGTTATAAGCCCTTATAGGCATTTTTTTGACAGGGGGCTTACAAGGGTCATCTCCTGTCAACATATAATGCAGAAGCTTCCCCAACCCATACACATCACTATAAAACCCCGGTTGTTTGACTTTCGGGTTATCTCCCTCCCCATGCAGTTCTCCCAATTGCTCCCGGGGCGCATATCCCGGACTGCCCGCTTTGGAAAATTGCGCCTGAGAAATAGAACAGGCACAGCCTAAGTCCATAAGATATACCTTCCCATCCTGCGCCAGACAAATATTTGCAGGCTTTAAATCCCTATATAATATTGGTTCAGGTAAATTATGCAAATATTCCAACCCCTGCGCAAGTTGTATTGCTATCGACAGTGCCCGCTTTTGCTCCAGCGCCCCATCTTGCAAGCACATATCCAGTCTTTCCCCCTCCAGATAATCCATCAAAAACATTGTATATTCTCTACTCTCCAGAAAATCCACATAACAGGGGAAAATCGGATGCTTTATTCGCTTTTGCAGCTTTGCTTCTTGCCTTAGAACATTTCGCCCTAAAGCATTTGATGCAATCTTGCAAGCCAGACTCCTTCCCTCTTTATTATCCCACACACGATACACTTGCCCAAAGCCCCCCTCCCCAACAAGTTCCTTCATTATGTAGCCGTTTTTTTCAAGAAACGCTCTCTGGCTCGCAAGCATACCAATTCTTTTCTTTTCATCATAATTCATATTTATCACGCTCCCCTAACTACCACCAAAACAGCCAAAACCTCCCGGTCCCCATATTGTATTGCCGCTTTGCAAGCTTCTCTCAAATGCCTCTCCACCTGCTCGTTACTTTGCAAAGCATTTACATTCAGGCATTCCTTTAAAAGCTGCGCCGGTAAATACTTAAACAAGCAATTGTTTTCCAAAAGCACGCCCACCCCCGCCTCAATCTGCGCCCGCTCCATACACATCGTTTCTGACGAATATGTTAAGCTTTTTTTATGTAATTTATTAAACTGAAGATTTAAAAGATGTATTTGCACATCTCCTTTCCATGCATAAAAACATTCACTCCCCACAGCGAACAATGCTGCAAACTCTCCTTTTATATTCTGTGCCTTTGCCTCAAATTTTCTCCCTACTGTGTCAATGCAATCTGCCTCCACTCCTTTTATACATCCTTGCAACGCCTCCTCATAAAACCATTCCGTCACTTTTCTTGCCACATCATTATCCTCTTTATCGCAACCGTCTCCACTTTTCCAAACAAAGGCAAAGACGATAGGCAACTTCCCTTTTCTGCGCGTCACTTGTTGCAACACAAGAGCACTGTGCAAATTAGCACAACAATAATACCCTGTCAGAAATTTCATACTGCTCCTTTCCATATGTAATTGAATCATTTGAAAAACACTGTGAATACAGTATTAGAATTTGATTGAAGCGAGGGATATCCGGGCGGATATCCCTCACCCATAGACTATAAAAAATAAACTAGATGCCAAAAATATTGGCTAAATCATTAAAGAAAACCACTACCATCAACACCATAAAGAACATCAGACCAATGAAGTGTACCATACCCTCTTTTTCAGGAGGAATAGGTTTACCTCGCAAAACCTCAATAATCAAAAATACCAGTCTGCCGCCGTCCAATGCCGGAAGGGGTAGCAAATTTAAAATACCCAGATTTACAGAAAGCATTAAGGTAATATTCATCATGTTTACCAAGACATTTTGCCAGCCATATTCCTTGGCCTGCTCATAAGTCTCACCGACTACATTGGCAATTCCCACAGGGCCCGCCACATCCTGACGGCTTACATTTCCCGTAATTAACATGCCAAGACTTTTGTAGGTATTTATCACATTGTAGCGAATCTCATACCACGCATATTTTAATGCGTCCGTGCCCTCAAGCTCCACAAAATCCGCATTGGAAAATCCCATCATGTATCGTCCGTACTCTTCACTGTAAAGGGGTGTCAGCGTTGTGGTATAACGCTCTCCGTTTCGCTCATAAACCATCTCCACTTCGCCACCGCGATACAAAGCATTAAAAAGTATAATTTCCTCATACAGATAAATCCGCTCACCATTCAGTGAAATAATTCTGTCACCGTCCTGAAGACCTGCCGCCTGCGCCGCACCGCCCTCCAGCACTTCCGTAGCCACCGGATCACGGATTACAATCATGTTCACCATAGCCAGTGCAATCACAAAAGCCAGAATAAAGTTAAAGAATGGGCCGGCCACAACCGTGGAAATCCGCTTCCATACATTGGCATTTGGAAATGCACCGGGGCTCATCTCGCCTTCCTTGGCATTCAATCCATCCTCCCCCTCAAACATACAGGCACCACCAATGGGAAGCAGTTTTAAGGAATACTTGGTCCCTCCTTTTTCAAAGCCAAACAATGTGGGCCCCATTCCCACGCAAAACTCTACTACATTGATACCTCCGGCCTTAGCCAGAAGAAAATGTCCGAACTCGTGGGAAACCACCACGATTCCGAAAATAATCATAAACAAAAGAATTGAAACAAAAGCATTTGAACCGTTCATAAAATATCCTTTAATGTCCTACTTATCTGCTTAAAATATAGTCGTAGGCCTCCTGCTCTGTGGCAAGAATTTCCTCGACACCCGGATTCTCAATCACACGGTGCGCCTTCATGCACTCCGCAATGAGCTCCGTAATCTGAAGATACGAAATCTTCTTATCCAAAAACAATCCTACTGCCTTCTCATTCGCTGCATTATAAACCGTGGGCATACTGCCGCCAATCTTAGCCGCCTCATAAGCCAGAGAAAGTCCCACAAACACATCTGTATTGGGCTTTTCAAAGGTCATCTGACCAAGTTCAAAAAAATCTACCCGCTTACCCTCCATGGGACGTCTGTCGGGATAATATAATGCATACTGAATGGGAAGCTTCATATCAGGGGCACCAAGCTGTGCCATAATCGCACCATCCACAAACTGTACTGCAGAATGAATAATACTCTGGGGATGTACCACTACCTGAATGCGGTCCAAGTCCACACCAAAGAGCCATTTTGCCTCCATGACCTCAAGCCCCTTATTCACAAGAGTCGAAGAATCAATGGTAATCTTGCGCCCCATGGACCAGTTAGGATGCTTTAAGGCATCTTCCACCTGCATATTTGCCAGCTCCTCACGGCTCTTTCCCCTAAAAGGACCACCGGAGGCAGTAAGTAAAATCTTTTCAATCCGTTCCAAAGGCTCGCCGTTTAAAGACTGAAAAATAGCACTGTGCTCGCTGTCAACAGGCAAAATAGACACGCCGCACTTTGCAGCTAACGGCATAATAATATGTCCTGCACAAACCAAAGTCTCTTTATTTGCAAGCGCAATATCCTTACCTGCTTCAATGGCTGCAATGGTGGGTCTTATACCAATCATTCCCACTATTGCGGTAACTAATACCTCAACCCCTTCAAGCACAGCAATCTCTAAAAGTCCATCCATACCGGATACAACTTTCACAGGCAAATCTGCCACTTTACGTCGCAAATCCGCTGCACTTTCCTCGCTCCACATGCCGGCCACCAAGGGCTTAAACTCTCTGATTTGTTCTTCCATAAGTGCCACATTATTCCCGGCTGCCAAAGCAAGAACCTGCAAATCAGAATTGGCACGCACAATTTCCAGAGTCTGCGTTCCAATGGAACCCGTGGAACCTAAAACTGCAATTTTCCTGATACGATTTGTATTTTCCATGTTTTTCTTCACTTTCTAAATTCCAATCATCAGTACTGACAAGAAATAAATCATGGGGGCTGTTACCGTCATGCTGTCAAATCGATCCATCACGCCACCATGCCCCGGAAGCAATGTACCATAATCTTTGATATCATGATCTCTCTTGATAGCAGAAGCTGCCAAGTCTCCCACCATACTCATTACTGCTGCCACCGCACAGATAAAGGCAATTATCCATGCAACATTCTGGTCGGGAAGTACCTTTTCCACAACAAAATATCCATATAATCCGCCGATAATTGCTGCGCCCAACGTACCACCAATACATCCCTCCAGAGACTTTTTAGGACTAAGCTTAGGAAAAATCTTTTTCTTTCCAATAAGCATTCCCACTGCATAGGCACAGGTATCACATCCCCATGAACTAATGAGAATCAGCCACACCAGATAGAATCCCCGCTCTCCTGCTCTGGTCAGATATACAAAGGACAAAAGTAAGGGCGCATACAGAAATGAAAAAACTGCCGCCACCACTTGTTCTGCCTTGTACTTCGGGAATTGGATGACATACCAGAACATCTCCGCCAGAAACACTGCCACAATACACATCAGTAATATCACTTTGTCCGTGGCAAAATAAACTGCCCCGTAGTACCCGGTTATTCCAAGCATCCCGATAATCTCAAGTGCATTTACCTTCTTTTTATCCGTGGCACATCCCAGTACCTTTGTCAGTTCTCTAAAAGCCATCATGGAGCACGCATATAAAATTAAAAGCAAAGGCCACTTACCAATGAACATTGCTCCGATTGCGACTGCAAGCATCGAAACTCCGCTGAACAATCTGGTCCAAAACATTAGCTACTCCTCCTTCAGGCCGCCATACTTTCTGTCTCTACGATTATATGCCTCTACAGCCTTCAACAATTCTTCTTTGGTGAAATCCGGCCAGGCTACCGGTGTAAAATAAAACTCTGTATAAGCTAGCTGCCACGGCAGGAAATTGGAAATTCTCTGCTCATTACAGGTGCGAATCAGCAAATCCGGGTCAGGAAGATTTCCGGTATCCAGATGAGCATTTATCATCTCCTCTGTAATATCTTCTGCCGCAAGCTCCCCTGCCGCAACCTTTGTTGCAAGCTTACGGGCCGCTCTTGTAATCTCATCTCTGCCGCCATAGTTGATGGCAACCTGAAAATGCAGGCCATCATTATCCTTGGTCGCTTCCTCAAGTTCTGCAATACTCTTCTGCAAATCCTCATCAAGCCTGGAAACGTCACCGATAATCCGAACACTCATGCGGTTCTTATGAGCTGTCTTAATACAGTTTTTCAGGTAATTACGCAGAAGCTTCATCAATGCATCCACTTCATCCTGCGGACGGTTCCAGTTTTCTGTGGAAAAAGCATAAACAGTTAGATACTGAACTCCCATTTTGTACGCTTCTTCACAAATCTTCTCCACCGTCTTCGCTCCCTCCACATGGCCATAATTGCGAGGAAGCCCCTTGGCCTTGGCCCAGCGTCCGTTTCCATCCAAAATAATGGCCACATGCTGAGGAATATTCAAATTCTCGCTCATACTGCACCTCTCAAATTCTCTAAAGGTAAACAGGGCAGATGGCATAGCCCCTCCGCCCCTTAATCTTTTCATTTCAATATATGACTTTATACGGTCATTACTTCCTTGGTCTTGGCATCCATCATTGCATCGATGTCCTTGATATACTTGTCAGTCATCTTCTGAAGCTGCTCCTCAAGCTGCTTCACCTCATCCTCGGAAATCTCCTTGCCAAGCTTCTTAAATGCATCGTTACCGTCACGTCTGATATTACGGACAGCAACCTTAGCATCCTCTGCCTTCTTCTTAACATCCTTTGCAAGCTCTTTTCTGCGCTCTTCGGTAAGCTCAGGGAACACAAGGCGAATCACGCTACCGTCATTGGAAGGATTAATGCCCAAATCAGAAGTCATAATCGCCTTCTCAATCTCACGAATCAGGGTTTTCTCCCAAGGTGCAATCTGAATGATACGTGCTTCAGGAACAGTTACATTACCAACCTGCTGAATGGGAGTGGGTGTGCCATAATAATCCACACGAATCTTATCAAGCACATGAGGGTTTGCACGACCTGCTCGAATGCCTGCATAATCGGACTCCAAAAAGTCCAGTGCCTTCTTCATTTTGTCATCATACTGCTGTAATCTAGCGTCCATAATTCCTCCGTTCTCCCTGTGGGATTCACATTATATTTTATACAGTCACTTTTGTTCCGTTAAACTGCCCCTTCATGGTATTGATGATGCTGTTCTCCTCATTCAGCCCGAACACCCACATGGGCATCTTATTGTCACGGGCCAGAATGGAAGCTGTCATATCAACCACCTGAAGGTTCTTGTCAATTACCTCATCGATGCTTACCGCATCATACTTTTTCGCATTAGGATTCTTATTAGGGTCTGCATCATACACGCCATCAATGGACTTTGCCAACAGGATTACATCCGCATCCACCTCTATGGCACGAAGCACCACACCGGTATCAGTAGAGAAGTAAGGATGTCCTGTACCACCTGCAAAGAACACTACCATGCCCTTTGCAAAATATTTGTTTGCTCTGTCCTTTGAGAAAAGCTTGGTAAAAGAACCACACTCAAAAGGGGTAAGAATATTAGTCATCATACCCACAGAGCGAAAAATCTCTGAAACATAAATACAGTTCATAATGGTAGCCAGCATACCAATCTGGTCTGCCTTGGTCCGGTCAATATTCTCACTGGAACGTCCTCTCCAGAAATTACCTCCACCGATAACAATGCCAACCTGAATACCATCATCCACAAGTTCCTTGACCTGAACAGCCACCTTTCTAACGGTCTCCTCATCAAATCCGGTCTTCTTGTCTCCTGCAAGTGCCTCGCCGGAAAGCTTCAATAAAATTCTACGCATGGTCTACCCCCGCTGTTTATTTATTCTTTTTGCTGCTACTCTTGAATTCAGACTTATACTCGTCAAAGAAGCTCAAAGGACTTACGTCTGCATAGCACTGTGAACACATACCTTCAATTACAGCACCATTGTTAATCTGTACAGACTTGGATTTAATATTACCCATTACAATAGCAGAAGAATCCAGGATTACGGGACCCTGCACATCGATATCTCCCTTTACCGCACCGGCAATCGCTGCACTCTTAGCAGTAATATTGCCGATGATAACAGAACTGTTACCAATTTTTACAGCGCCATCGCTGACAACCTCACCATTAATCTTGGCACCCTCTGCGTAAATCTCTGCCGCATGGGAATTACCGTTGATATGTCCGGTTATGTTAAGTTTGCCCCATACATCAATATTTCCCTCTACCTTACCGACAACATCCATAGAACCTTCGGAAGTAATATCACCCTTAATCTGCATTCCTGCAGTAATAACCGCAGTCTCATCTACTGCCTGTCTGCTCACATAACTATCCATTTCTTCTGCTCCTTTTTCTTCTGCTTTTTCTTCTATTTTTTCTTGTAAAACCGGCTCCTTGTCCATTACTGCTGCCAAAACAGGCTCCTCAGCCAAAATTTCAACAGTTTCCTCTACCGGCTCCGCCTTCACTTCCGCTTCCTGCTTCTCATCAGAAACCACATTCAACGCAGACAACATTTCCTCCAAATCAACATCTGTAAGCAAATTGTTGACCGCCTCTTCGTTATCGTTTACAACCGGTTCCGGTTCCTCAACTGTAGGCTCCTGCACAAACTCCATCTCCTGTGGAACCTGAATATCATCAATATTCTTCAGCATTTCCTCCAAAGAAAGGTCTGCCACAAGCTCACTTGCAGATTCTTCAACTGCCACACTTTCTTCAACCTTTTCTTCATCCTTTTCTTCATCCACTGCTTTCTCTGCCAGTTCCTCCGGCATCAGCTCGTTAACTGCCAGGGACAAGTCTTCTTTTAAATCCGAGAAAAAACCCATTTAATTTGTACCTCCATTATTTGTTGCTCTGTCAATGTGCTGTACCGGCTCCGTTTCTTCGGTAATCGGCAAAAACACTGTATTTTCCATTGCCTGGATTGTCTCTATAATCTCCGGTAACGCCTCCACGGTTGTAGATTTCTCCGCAGAATCGTGCAAAAGAATCACTGAACTGCTCCACTTTCCCACGTCAGTGGTACAGTTTTTTACCAGCGTATCCACATCCAGAAGCCTTCTGCCTCCGTCTCCCGACGCAATATTCCAATCATGGAACACAACACCTTGTGTATCCAGATAATCCGCAAAAACATGCATATCCATATCACTTACAGTATTAGAACTGCCTCCCGGAAATCGGTAAAACATACAGGTTTGACCTGTCACGTCCTTAAGATATGCCCGTTGCTTTTCAAAGTCTGCTATGAAGCTTTCCTCCGACTCATACAGTTCTGCATATTTGTGACTGTAGGAATGCATACCCAAGGTGTGCCCCTCCTCCACAATTCTTCGTAGAACCTCTTTGGATGCTTCATCCTCTTTGCCCACCACAAAAAACGTGGCTTTCACATCGTACTGCGCCAAAATATCCAAAATCTCATTGGTATAAACACTGGGGCCATCATCAAAGGTCAGATATACCTTCTGTCTTGAATCCACTACTGTTGGTTCATTTGCCTGAATATCATCCGATACCCCCGGCTCTGTACCAGCCCCCTCCGGATCCGATGCATTGACCGTATCTTTTGCTGCACCTCCATGTGCCTGTTCCAATGCGATTACCCGCTGCGATAGCGCATCTATTTCCCGGTTCATATCACAAACCACAAACAATAACACCACACAACATACTATAGGCAATAAAATCAATGTTAAAAATGTTCCTATAATCAGATGCTTTAATCTACGGACACGTTTTTGTCTCGCAGCAGCATCTCGCTTTCCTTCCTGCGACATAATCGATACGCTCCCTAGAATCCGACACTTCTGTAACAGTATAGCATATTCTGCTTTTATGGGAAAGTAGAAATTTCATTTTCAGAAAATTTTCATGTTCTTGCATATTGGGACAAGTTATACTATAATATTTCACGACAGAAAGGAATGGGACCCCAAAAAGTCCCTTGACATGGTGAAAAATATGAGTTTTGAATTTATTAAAGTTTTGCCTACTCCTACAGAAATTTGTGAGGAATATGCACTTCCAAAGGAACTGGTCGAATTAAAAAAGAAAAGAGATGCCGAAATTCGTGATGTTTTTACCGGCAAGAGCAATAAATTTGTAGTAATCATCGGTCCCTGTTCCGCAGACAACGAAGATGCCGTATGTGATTATGTTAACCGGCTTGCAAAAGTAAATGAAAAAGTAAGCGATAAACTGATTCTGATTCCCAGAATCTACACCAACAAGCCCCGCACCACAGGTGAAGGCTACAAGGGCATGGTACATCAGCCTAATCCTGAGGAAAAACCTGATTTTCTTGCAGGACTGATTGCAATCCGTAAGATGCACATCCGTGCATTTCAGGAGACCGGCCTGTCTGCTGCAGACGAAATGCTCTACCCCGAGAACTGGCCTTATCTTTCCGACCTTTTGTCCTATGTGGCTATCGGAGCACGTTCCGTTGAAGACCAGCAGCATCGTATCACTGTCAGCGGTTTCGATGTTCCTGCCGGTATGAAAAATCCTACCAGTGGCGATTTTTCCGTAATGCTTAATTCCGTATATGCGGCACAGCATCCCCACTCCTTCATCTATAGAGGCTGGGAAGTCAAAACCACCGGTAACGATATGGCACACACCGTACTGCGCGGTGCAACCAACAAACATGGTCAGAGTCTTCCCAACTACCATTACGAGGATATAAATCTTCTGCTGGAAATGTACAACAAAATGGATTTAAAGAATCCTGCCTGTGTTATTGACACTAACCATTCCAACTCTGGCAAAAAATTTGACCAACAGGTTCGTATTGCCAAGGAAATTATGCATAACCGTAAATTAAACCCTGACATCCACAAACTCGTGAAGGGTCTGATGATTGAAAGTTATATCGAAGAAGGTTGCCAGAAAATTGGTGAGGGTGTTTACGGCAAATCCATTACCGATCCCTGTCTTGGCTGGGCGGATACTGAAAGGCTTATCTACGCACTGGCTGAATATGAATAAACTATATCAGTCTTATGAAACCTTTTAGAATGCCGGGATTTACATAGCTTTCCAAAAAGCAACCAATAAGCAGTCCCACCAATATAAACACAAGAGGAAGCACCCGTCCCAAAAGGATGGGTGTTTTTGCATCCTCGCCATACCGATAACCCTTGCAGTAAATCATGCGACAGGTTCGATCACACCATAAAAGTAACGCATACAACGCCGGCCCGTAGAACAGATATTGTGGCAAAACACCTGAAGCCACCAACAGAATTCCCTTAAACCCATAACGCAGTAGTGCTGCCGCAAGAAATGCTCCTGTTGAAAAACCATACCACAAATCAAGCGCCCCGCAGGCAACCATCCCTAAATAAGTAGTAGCCAGAAGCACCATCACTGCCATAAGTATCAGTCGTTTTCTGAGCACAAATGCAAAAAGAGCATTGCTGTCAGGGAATGCGGACGACATCTGCTTAAGCATAGTTTCATCCAACAATCCCGTATTTTCCAGCAAAATGCTCTTTCCAAAATTCATTGTAAGTATTCCGGCTATAAGTCCCACCAGAAATATCATTCCAAAAGAAAATTTGTCTCTCATCGCTCCACCCGCCTTAACAGTCCAATATATGCGGGCAAGAGGATTAATAGTCCAATTTGTTTGTGTTTGGATACTCTATATAATCAATTTAGGCGCTTTAGTCCTACCACGGAACGTTCTCACTCCGTGAAAAAGCGTAGCGGCACTAAGGCTGTAAAGTACACAGCCTAAGTGCCGACGTTTTTCAAGGTCTCGTGGTAGGGCATAAAGCGCCTAATCGATTATACATATATTCAACACATACAAATTAACCTTAATCTTCCTGGCCATATTTTGCGGCGTAGGTTAGGATGCCACAGATGGTTTTGGAGTCCTGGATCTTACTCTCGAATATCATCTGCATCAGGTCGTCTAAGGACCATGCTTCTACATCGATGTATTCGTCTTCATCCAAATGCTGATTGCCGCGTGTCAAATTGCGGGCCAGATAAATATCAATCTTCTCATTACAGAAAGCTACAGTGGTGTATATGGAGTTCAAAAGTTCCAAGTCGTTGCTGCTGTAGCCGGTCTCTTCCTGCAGTTCACGGGCGGCTGCCTCAATGGTGGGCTCCTCTCTTCCATTCAAGCCCCCTGCCGGAATCTCCAGAGTCTCGCGCTCCAATGCATTACGGTACTGGCGCACCATCAAAAGCTTGCCGTCATCCCGCACAGCCACCACAGCCGCTGCACCCTTATGGTCAATCAAATCCCATTTTACCACATTGCCATTAGGAATCTGCATAGTATCCTGATAATAATCTATGATAGCTCCCTTTGCCACAAGATTACGCTCTAATCTTTTTACTTCTTCCATTTATATTATGCCTCCAGAAGCTTCTCTACACTTACAAGCTTTACACAAAGCACGAACAGGTCAGTAGCCGCAGCCATCTCCTCAGGGGTGGGGAAAGAAGGCGCAATACGGATATTGCTATCCTTGGGATCCTTTCCGTAAGGGAAAGTAGCACCTGCACCGGTAAGTATCACACCAGCCTCCTTACATTTTGCCACGATTGCTTTTGCACAACCCTCCATGGCATCAAAAGAGATAAAGTAACCGCCGTTAGGATTGGTCCATGTGCCGATACCTGCACCACTGAGTTCTCTGTCAAGAACTTCCAATACAGCCTCAAATTTAGGACGCATCAAAGCTGCGTGCTTCATCATATGAGCCTTTAAGCCATCCAAATTCTTAAAATAACGCACATGGCGCAACTGATTAATCTTGTCATAACCGATGGTTTGAACCGTCATGGACTTCTTCATGGCATCCAGATTGTCCTTGGATGCTGCAATCGCTGCGATACCACCGCCTGCAAAGCTTACCTTGGAGGTAGAAGCAAACTCGTAAACCATATCAGGATTACCGGTCTTCTCACATTCATCCAGAATATTCAAAAGCTCATCACTTCTATCCTCATACAAATCATGAATAACATAAGCATTATCCCAGAAAATTCTAAAATCCTTGGCAGCCGGTTTCAAATTGGCAAAACGTTTTACCGTCTCGTCAGAATAAGTATATCCCTGTGGATTGGAATACTTGGGTACGCACCAGATACCCTTAATAGAATCATCTTCAGCCACAAGCTTCTCTACCATATCCATATCAGGTCCTTTAGAAGACATAGGAACGGTTATCATCTCGATACCAAAATGCTCGGTAATTGCAAAATGTCTGTCATAACCGGGAGCAGGACAAAGGAATTTCACTTTATCCAACTTACACCATGGAGTACTGCCCATCACACCATGAGTCATTGAACGGGACACTGTATCATACATAATGGTCAGGCTGGCATTTCCACAGATAATTACATTCTCTGGATTTGCTCCCATCATATCAGCCATCAACTGCTGTGCCTCGGGAATACCGGTAAGCTCACCATAATTACGGGTATCAACACCTGACTCTGTAATCAAATCAGACCCGCTGTTTACTATATCAAGAAAATCTTTACACATATCCAACTGAGATGCCGCAGGCTTACCACGAGACATATTCAGATTCAGTCCCTTCGCCTTAGCCTCCTCATATTCTGCATGTAGCTGACTTTGTAACGTCAACAACTCATCCCTACTCATTTCGCAATATGCTTTCATACCAAAATCTCTCCTTTGCATAATCGTATACAATCATACACTTGACTAATCATACTATAAGAATCGGCATAACACAAGCGTTTTTTTAATATTTTACTAGTTTTTGCAACACAATGAAAAAAACAGCCGCTGCAAACGCAACGGCTGTCATGTGACTTATTAAGTTTGTTCCATTCATTTACGTCTTGAACTGTCTATGGTCTCGCAATTACTTCGCATAATCAATTACACGGCTCTCACGGATTACATTTACCTTAATCTGTCCCGGATACTCCATCTCAGCTTCAATCTGCTTGGAAATATCACGAGCCATCAGTACCATATCGGCATCTGTAACCTGCTCGGGCACTACCATGACACGAACTTCACGACCTGCCTGAATAGCAAAAGATTTGTCTACACCTTTGAAATTGTTTGTTATTTCTTCTAACTGTTTTAATCTGCTAGTATAGGTCTCTAATGTTTCCCTTCTAGCTCCCGGTCTTGCAGCAGAGATTGTATCAGCAGCTTGTACAATACATGCAATCAGGGAAGTGGCCTCTACATCGCCGTGGTGAGATTCCACTGCGTTAATAACCACATTGTTCTCTTTGTACTTTCTACAAAGTTCAGCACCGAGCTGTATATGAGAACCTTCCATCTCATGGTCAATTGATTTACCTATGTCATGAAGAAGTCCTGCTCTCTTAGCCAATCTTACATCCAGTCCCATCTCAGCAGCAAGCAGTCCTGACAACTGTGCAACCTCGATAGAATGCTTCAATGCATTCTGACCATAGCTGGTTCTAAACTTCATCTTACCAAGCAATCTTACAAGTTCGGGATGAATACCATGTACTCCAACTTCAAGAGTAGCGGACTCACCTTCCTCCTTGATCATCACTTCAACTTCTCTTTGCGCCTTTTCTACCATTTCTTCGATTCTGGCAGGATGGATACGTCCATCAACGATTAACTTCTCAAGGGCAATTCTCGCCACTTCACGGCGAATCGGATCAAATCCGGATAAGATTACTGCCTCCGGAGTATCATCAATAATCAGGTCAACGCCTGTCATAGTCTCAAGAGTACGGATATTACGTCCCTCACGACCAATGATTCTACCCTTCATCTCATCACTGGGCAGCTGCACAACGGAAATAGTTGTCTCAGAAACGTGGTCTGCTGCACATCTCTGAATTGCTGAAACAACATATTCTTTCGCCTTCTTGTCAGCTTCCTCCTTGGCCTGACTCTCCATTTCTTTGATCATCACAGCCGTTTCATGTTTCACTTCATCTTCAACAATTTTCAATAAGTAGTCTTTTGCCTGTTCAGAGGTCAACCCGGAAATTCGTTCCAGTTCCTGTAAACGCTGCTCATTTAACTTAGAGACTTCTTCCTTCATCTTGTTGAGGGATTCTTCTCTGGAAGTTAAACTTTGTTCTTTACGCTCAAGTGCATCAGCCTTCTTGTCAATGTTTGCTTCTTTCTGCTGTACACGACGCTCATCACGCTGTACCTCAGATCTGCGTTCCTTAATCTCCTTATCAAGCTCGTTCTTAGCTCGAATGGACTCTTCCTTAATCTCAAGAAGTGATTCTCGCTTCTTGGACTCCGCAGTCTTGAGAGCATCATCGATAATCTCTCTTGCCTTCTCCTCCGCATTACCAATAGTATTGTTGGCAGACTTCTGTAAATAAGAAGTTGTCAATTTGTTGGTAACCAAAGCCGTGGCAATGATGCAAACCAATGCAACCGCAAGCGCAACCAAAATTGTCTGCGGCATTACAGGAGCACCTCCTTTTATGAAATTTTCATTGTACACTTTGCCTGTAAAACAGGTTCAATAAACAATCAAACAAGCAATTTACAACACTTAAATTCTAAACCGAAATGACCCTCGTGTCAAGTAGAAGTGTAAAATAGCTACAAAAATTTGAAAAATTTCTGAAAACAAATCAGCAAATTTCCTCAAAACCACGAAGCACACGTCGAATATTATCCATAGAAAAACCCTTTCTCATAAGATACGTTGCTTCCTTCTGTCTGCGGCTAAAATCCGCAGTATCCGCTTCAAAACCTCTTTTCTCTAGAAGCTTGCGAATCATAGTCTCCTCATCCTGGACACCGCCTAATTGTTCCCACTCATCCCAGGCAGCTTTAATGATGTCTTTTGAAATACCCTTACTTTGCAAATCTTGCTCAATTCGCTTGCGACTGCGGCTCTCCTCATTACAACGGATGTAATCTGTCGCATAGCGTAAATCATCTGTATAATGAAAAGATGCCACATAGTCTAAAGCTTCCTCCAACACCACTTCCGGATAAAAACCCTGTTTTAGTTTGTCACGAAGCTGTGATGTAGTATATTCCCTCTTTTGAAGCAGATTCATAGCTCTAAGCTTAGCTCTCTTAGGCAAAACCTCCTTCATTATGGTATTGTAAGATTCTTCAGACAACTCTTCTCCCTCTCGCACATGATAGAGGCGAAGTTCGCCTTTGTATAAAACAAAGGCGAATTC
>JAZQLH010000075.1:0-54301 GCA_045542555.1 Acetatifactor sp.
CTTCCTCCTGCTAAGTCCAAGAAGCTGATCGATGGCGGTTATGATGGAAAGGCTGTTACCTTCGGTATCCGTCCTGAGGATGTATACGATTCCGAGATGTTCATCGAGGCATCTCCTCAGAGCGTATTTGAGTCTACTATCAAGGTTTACGAGTTGCTTGGTGCAGAAGTATATCTGTACTTCGATATTGACGAGTTCCCTGTAACTGCAAGAGTAGATTCTCGTACAACTTCCAGACCTGGTGACGTTGTTAAGTTTGCTTTGGATACTGAGAAGATTCATGTATTCGACAAGGAGACCGAGCAGGTTATCACCAACTAATAAGTTGAGCTTACATACCCCGAGCCGAAAGGCTTGGGGTATTTTTGTGAAGTTTAAACTTGCGGCTCCTTATAAAATAAGCTATGATATAAGAGCAGACTAAAAGTTACGAAAGGAAAAGCTATGATTTCCAATCAGATTATACAGACAAGTATTGATGAGTTAAAAGCAATTACTAAGGTGGACATTGGCGTATATGAGGTAAATGGCATGCAGGTTGCTGTTACCATGGAACAGAAGGATGTTTCTGCCCAGATGATAAGCAGCTTTGCTGAGTCTCCGGCGGAGAGCCAGGTTATCGCCAACTGTCATCTTATGAAAATATATGATGACGGTGAGCTTATATATGTGGTAGCAGCTCATGGCGGAGCAGATGATGCTTACATGGTGGGACGAATTGCAGTATGTCAGCTTCAAAATCTGGCGATTGCCTATCGTGAGCGCTTTGACAGGAACAGCTTTTTCCAAAATCTTTTACTGGATAATCTGCTGTTGGTAGATATTCATAATCGTGCAAAGAAGCTTCATCTGGATGTGACTGTACCCAGAGCAGTATTTCTGGTGGAGGTACAGCAGGAGAAGGATGGTATTGTCACAGAGCTTTTAAAAGGAATGTTTTCTACACAGGCGGGTGACCATGTGACCTCCGTGGATGAGAAAAATGTGATATTGGTGAAGTCCTTGGTAGAGGATAGCAGTCCTGAAGCTTTAGACGCAGTTGCTAATACTATTGTAGATATGATGAATGCCGAGGCAATGCTTAGGGTGCGAGTGGCTTACGGAACGGTGGTGCAGGAGCTTAAGGATGTTTCTAAATCCTACAAAGAGGCTAAGATGGCACTGGATGTAGGCAAGATTTTTTATGCAGAAAGAGAAGTGGCAGCTTACAGTGCGCTGGGCATTGGGCGTTTGATTTATCAGCTTCCTGTGAATCTGTGTAAGATTTTTATAGAGGAAATATTTGGAGAAAATGTACCTACGGATTTGGACGAAGAGACGTTGAATACTCTGAACAAATTCTTTGAAAACAATCTGAATGTGTCTGAGACATCAAGGCAGCTTTTTGTACATCGTAACACACTGGTATATCGTATTGAGAAAATTCAGAAGAGTACCGGTTTAGATTTGCGTAGCTTTGATGATGCATTGACTTTCAAGATTGCGTTGATGGTTGTGAACTATATGAAGTATTTGGAGAGTTTGGAATAATTAGGAATTCCCCCGCATATATTGCAATAAAAACGATTGCAACATGTGCGGGGGGATTTTTTATGTATTTTGGACAAACCAGACCTATGGTAGAGTATAACCGACAAATCAGATATTTGGACTATATGGAGAATGGACTGCGCACTCGTGGTGCGGGATTTATCAAGCTTGTGCGGGAGGACAACCTGTGCAGTATCAGTCTTCAGGTAAGTGGGTTGTATCGCAAGGATCGCTTTACAAGGCCATTTTTGTTGTTGGATGGAGAAAAGGAACATGAATTGTGCAGATTGCAATTGGCAGATGGTGGAATAAAGCTTTATCTGGAGCGTCTGGATTGTGATAATCTGGATGGAAAAGGATTAACATATAATCAGTTAAAGGGATTTCGAATTCCGATATCCGAGGGAAAAGAAATCCTATGTATGCTTGGGGCGCAACAAACAGCAAAGGCTGTGGTAAAGAAGGTGGATTGTGTTGATAAGATGCCGGAGGAAGATACCTTTATACCTTTGCAGGAATTGGCGCCAAACCTTGAATTTGTGCAGCCGGAGCTTCCGAAGGAGCATGTAGTCAAGAAGGAAGACGTTATTGAGTTTGCTCCAGCTATCAAAGATGATAAGTGGGAGCAGTTGTGGGCGGTTTATCCACATAGGAATCCATTCTCGGATGACAGAGAATATCTGGCATTGGGCCCCGGGGATTTCGTTGTTTTATCGGAGCGCAACTATCGTCTGGTAAATAATAGCTTTTTGTTGCATGGATACTATAATTATCATCATCTGATACTGACTCGAATCAGAGAACGAAATAAAATATGCTATTACATAGGTGTACCGGGTAATTTTTATGAAAGAGAAAAGAAAACCGCAGTAATGTTTGGATTCAAGAGCTTTGAAAGTGCAGTGGAACCTGCCGAGGAGGGAGACTTCGGATACTATATGATGCCGGTGGAGCTGTAAATAGGAAATTAAAGCTTTACAGCCCCTCGCCGTCGAAGGCAGGAATAAAGCTTTCCTTGGCGGTATCACCTTCCTGGTAGAAGCCATTTTGGATGCCGAGTCGCTTGGCAAAGGTCAGCACTCGTTCGTATTCTTCATCAGTGACCTTGCGATTTAACTCAGGAATATCTGCTACATGAGGCAGAGGTGTATATTGGTTCATGATGCTGATATAGATATTGTTGTCATAGGTTTCGTAAAGATAGCGTAGGATTTTTTTGGAATCCTTGGTCTGTCCGGGAAGGAGAAGGTGGCGCACAATCATTCCACGTTCAAGCAACCCGGTCCCATCAGTGGCAAAAATCGGCGTTCCTACTTGGCGATACATTTCTTCAATGGCTAAAGTTGCCTTTGAAAAATAGTCTGCAGCATGAGAAAAATGCAGACTGAGATCAGTGGAGTAATATTTTAAATCCGGAAGATAAATATCTACAAGGCCGTCGAGCAGACGTAGTGTGGATACTTCCTCGTAGCTGCCGGTATTGTACACAATAGGGATGGAAAGTCCCTGGAGCTTGGCTGCTTCCAGTGCGTTTACAATTTGAGGAATAAAGTGAGTTGGGGTCACAAGATTGATATTGTGGGCCCCTTTTTGTTGCAGTTCCAGAAATATTTCAGCCAGTCGTTTGTTAGAAATCGGTTGTCCCACTTTTCCGAGGGCGATATTGTGATTCTGGCAAAATACGCATCGAAGATTACAACCTGAGAAAAATACTGTACCGGAACCGTTTGTACCTGAGATGCAAGGCTCCTCCCAAAAGTGCAGTGCGGCCCTTGCAGCCCTCAATTCATCCGTCTGTCCGCAATACCCCACCTGTGTGGCAGCGCGATTGGCATGACACTTACGAGGACACAGAACACAGTCTGTCATGAAATTGTCTGTTAAGGTAGTCTGTGGCATGTTTTCTCTCCGCGGTTATTGCTTTTTGTGTAGACAATCATTCTTGTAGCTTCGGTTATTTGGGTTCTGGTATGTAAATAATCGATTGAGGCCAGTATCTCTTTCCACGAGACCTTGAAAAACGCCGGTGCTTGGCGAGGTCAAGCCGCTTGCGGCTTCGAGCCTAGCATCCGTTGCGCTTTTTCACGGAGTGAAAACGTTCCGTGGAAAAAGATACTGGCCTCAATCGAAATTAGATATGGTTAACCCCAAATGAACGAAGCGGAAGAATGAATATAGAATTTACTGCATACAAAAACCGTACACACGGTCTTTGCTTCCGACTCCACCCGGTTGCCTCACGGCACATGAGAGGTTCTACTTAGTGCTGCTTTGTTCCCAACCTGACACGGTTCGTAGATTCCCATTGCGCGAGACCGAATTTCATCATCGGAAGCAGGTGCTCCGCATGTACGGCTTTTTTAGTGTATCGTTTTGAAGGAAATTTGTCAAGGGGAAAGTATGCAGACAGATGAAACCACTCAATTATTGAATTGTGGCGCATTTCCATGTATAATAGGCACAATAACGCAAAGGAGTGTGCCTTAATGATTTATACCGTTACCTTCAATCCGTCTCTTGACTATATTGTATCTGTGAACGATTTTCAGCTTGGTCGTACCAATAGAACCAAATCAGAACAGTTGGTGGCCGGAGGAAAGGGCATTAATGTGTCAATGATGCTTAAAAATCTGGGATTTGAAAGTGTAGCCCTTGGTTTTGTGGCGGGGTTTACGGGAGAGGAGATTGTAAAGCAGGTGACGGAGAAGGGGATTGAGAATGGATTTGTATTCGTGGAGGGCGCATCCCGGATTAACGTGAAACTGACATCGGTGGATGGCACAGAAATTAATGGTCAGGGACCCAAGATTACTTCCTCGGAGGTGCAAAAGCTTGTGGAACGTTTGAGTTGTCTTGGAGAGGGCGATATATTGATTTTGTCCGGAAGTGTTCCCGGTTCGCTTCCTTTGAATATTTACGAGCAGATAATGATGGGACCGGTAAGCAGAGGCGTACTTGTAGTTGTGGATGCTACAGGGGAGCTTCTGATGCAGACCTTGCCGCATCACCCTTTTTTGATAAAGCCTAATCAGCATGAGTTGGAGGCGCTGTTCGATGTGACATTATCCACACGGGACGAAGCCTTGCCCTATGCCCACAAATTGCAGGAAATGGGGGCGCGCAATGTGCTTGTGTCCATGGGAGGAGAAGGGGCAGTGCTCCTTGCTGAAAACGGCGAGATATACAGTGCGCAGGCCCCCAAGGGGCGAGTGCTCAACAGCGTAGGTGCAGGAGATTCTATGGTGGCAGGATTCGTATCCGGCTGGCTTGATAAAAAGGATATAAGACATGCATTTTATATGGGGCTTGCGGCGGGAAGCGCAAGTGCATTTTCAGAAAAAATGGCGACGAAAGAGGCAGTTATGAGCTTGTTCAAACAAGGAGGAATCTGATGAGAATTTGCAAGGGAAAGGGTGTGATCCCGGGAATTGCAGTAGGACCAATATGGGTATATCGGGATGCAAGCCATCAGGTGTATCCCCGAGAAATTAATGACCCGCAGGCAGAGCTGGAACGGTATGAGGATGCCAAGAGGCAGGCCCTGACACAGCTTCAGGAATTATATAAGAAAACAGTGAAGACGGCAGGCGAGGAAGAGGCTGCTATCTTTGATGTGCATCAGATGATGTTGGAGGATCGTAATTATAACGAGACTGTCAAGAGTCGAATTTATGACGAGCGTGTCAATGCTGAGTATGCGGTAGACAGGGCAGGGGCATATTTTGCGGAAGTGTTTGCTGCCATGGAGGACGATTATATTAGGGAACGGGCAGCAGATATTTTAGATGTGTCAGGGCGGCTTGTACAAATTTTGAGCGGAAACGCACAAGCGGAAGAGTTGATAAGTGACACGCCTGTCATTGTTGTGGCAGAGGATTTATTGCCTTCTCAAACAGTGCAGCTTGACAGAAGTAAGGTGCTGGCTTTTGTGACAGTCAAGGGTTCTGCCATTTCTCATACTGCTATTTTGGCTAAGACAATGGGGGTTCCGGCGATAGTGGGCGCAGAGCTTGGAGCGGACTGGCAGGATTGGGATGGATTGCCGGGAGCTGTGGATGCTTTATCGGGATTGTTTTATGTGGAACCTGATGAAATGACGCAGGTAAAGCTTGCAGAAGGGATGGCACAACAGCAAAGTGAGAGAATGGACCAGGAAGTCAATCGGGGCAAAGAAACCATTACCCTTAGCGGCAGAAAGATAGGACTTTGTGCAAATGTGGGTTGCCTTGAAGATTTAGGGATTGCCATAGAAAATGATGCAGAAGGAATTGGGCTTTTTAGGAGCGAATTTCTGTATCTGGAAAGAGAGAGTTATCCTACGGAAGAGGAGCAGTTTGCGATTTATAAGCGAGTTTTAGAGCTTATGAAGGATAAGCCTGTGATTGTCCGTACACTGGATATCGGTGCAGACAAGCAGTGTGCGTATATGGAGCTTGCAGAAGAAAAAAATCCCGCCTTGGGATGTAGAGGGATTCGAGTGTGTCTTACAAGACCTGAGATTTTCAAAACGCAGCTTCGGGCACTGTTCCGTGCGGCACAGTTTGGCAATTTAAAGATTATGTATCCCATGATTACCGGTATGGATGAAGTTTGGCAGATAAAGAAAATAGTGCAGGAAGTAAAGGCTGAACTTACGGAAGCCGGAATCTGCTTTAAAGAGCCCAAGCAAGGTGTCATGATAGAGACTCCGGCAGCAGCCCTTATCAGTGATATACTTGCAAAAGAGGTGGACTTTTTTAGTATCGGCACCAACGATTTGACCCAATATACATTGGCCTGTGACAGGGAAAATGGAGACCTTGATCGGTTTTACGATACTTATCATCTTGCAGTGATGCGACTGATTGCCATGACGGTGGAGAATGCGCACAAAGCAGGAATTGATGTGGGAATTTGCGGAGAACTTGCAGGGGATGAGAATCTGTTACAGGAGTGGCTTGAGATTGGCGTGGATGAGCTGTCTGTGGCACCGGGTAATGTTTTGCGATTGAGAGGACTTATTCGGAGGAATGGATAGCATATTTTGAATGTGCTAAAGGAGAGACAAGATGTCA
This sequence comes from Acetatifactor sp., assembly GCA_045542555.1. Classification (GTDB taxonomy): domain Bacteria; phylum Bacillota; class Clostridia; order Lachnospirales; family Lachnospiraceae; genus Acetatifactor. The sequence goes on from JAZQLH010000075.1 coordinate 6,585, forward strand.
GATGGTTTGTTTTCGAATTATTCCAGACGGAATCTGGTGCGGAAGGGTACCATAGAGGCGATTAAGGAACAGCAGCGGTTGGAAGGAATTTATAGGCAGAAACGATTGGATAAAGAAGCTGCTGAGCTTTATGTGGGAGAAACCATCATTTGTAGGCAGTATCCGCCTATGGTGGATTTCTATATGTCGATGGCGGTATTGTTTCGCTTCTTTTATGTAGGCATGTTGTTGTGTGGGGGAGGTATACTTCTTCACCTTTTGGGATTATCTGTATGGGAGCTTGGTTTTGCAGCTACTATGAAGGATTTGGGAGAAATGATATCGGAGTGTCGCTGGTACCATGTTGTAGGAATTGTTCTGGCCATCATTTTCTTTGCCGCCATATATTATGCGATGCCTGTTTTGATGAAGTATCTAAGCAGTACAGAAGTGATTTTTACAGACAAACGGGTGCATGTTCTTCGTTATCTTCGTAATGAGAAAATCATTACTTATGATGAGATGGCAAAGTGCATTCAAAGAAAGAAAATCCGCATTAAGAATGGCCGATATGTAATTCCCTATAAGGGTGGTTCTATCGGAGTGTCTATGATTCAAGGAAATTTTCCTTCGGAGCTTTTCGAATTGCTTGAAAGAAAATGCAATATTGCCCTTCCGTATGAAGATTTCAAACACTGTGCCCAAAGGAGCGGTGTGGGTTGGAGTGTCGGAATGTTAGGAGGCGGTATCACATTCGTGGCCGGCCTGTTTGTTTCTTTATTGATTTTTGTGACGGAAGGAAACTTTACGTGGGAGGCATTTTGTACAGATGTTTACAAGAATGTGATGCTTTGGTTTACCATGATTTTGGTAGCGTTGGGACTGGTGTTTCGGCTTTGGTTTTTACCTTCGACCTTATGGGAGTATCGCAAGTACTTTAAGGTAATGGCTGTGTCGGTAACGCCGTTTTTAATGGATGTTTTGGTGCTGGCGTTGTGGATGGCGGGGTATTATTATTGCTTCTTGTAGGAAGGGTTTTGCTGATAATTATAGAAAGTAAAATTGGAATTTGCGCGAGCAATGAGCCATGCGCAGATAAGCCGAATTGTCTGCCGGGTGCTTGCACACGAGCAGACACATTCGAGCTCAGATGCATACGGCGAATGCCGCGACAGTGAGCAGGCTTGCCTGCGAACCTGTCGGCATGGCTCTTCTTGCAGCCCCCTTTGGGGCATCTTTACTACTATTGTCCTCTCAAACTACTATTTTTTCATTTTAGTAGGACATCTGTGTCCCTTTTTGTCCCACTATATCAACATTTTTTTGCTTCAGTAGGACGAACGCACCGTTTCGACCTTTTTTTGTTTTCATCCCAACGAATCTTGCAGTTTTCCTGTTTTAGTTGGGAAATTCCATTTTCTTAACTATACACCCCAGACAATTGAACTACGTTCAATTGTCATCCCTCGCTCAAAGAGCTCGGTCAATTCCAATTTGTCGAACAGTGCTAATTTCAGTCTGCTGCTACAATAAAATTCATTCCGCTAAACCCTTATTCAGAAGCTGGCTCAGGCACGTTGTTTTGTGCCTCGGCTAGTTTCTTTGCTTCTCTCTCTGCTTTATTACGGACTCTGAGCTCCGTAAAGAAGGTCTTAAGCATCTCGCTGCATTCTTCTTCCAATACACCTTTTGTCACGGCCACCTGATGGTTAAATTCCGGCATATCCAGAATGTTTAAAATGGAGCCTGCACAGCCTGCCTTAGGATTCATGCAGCCCATGACTACATGGGGGATGCGGGCCTGCACAATGGCACCGGCGCACATCTGACAGGGCTCCAGCGTAACATAAAGAGTGCAGTCCTCCAATCGCCAATCGCCGATTTTCTTACTGGCCTTGTTGATGGCGGTAATTTCTGCGTGAGCGAGGGTGTTCTTGTCGGTGTTGCGGCGGTTGTAGCCACGGCCGATAATTTGTCCCTCATGGACAATGACGCAACCGATGGGTACCTCACCCAAAGCATATGCCTTCTTCGCCTGTCGCAGAGCTTCCTTCATATATTTTTCAGTTATATTGGTCATTACAGTCGATGTTTTCATAACACGAGTATACCACGGATAAAATTAATTGTAAATTGGCTGTGCCCTGTTGTTTGGAAAGAGGCATAAACCCTTATTTTATCAAGGATTGCGGCTTGCAATAAGCAATTGCATGTGCTATAATCTCGTTATCATTTCAGGAGGTACTACCATGAATTTGGAGCAACAGTTAAATTCCATTACAGGAAAAATTTACGGCAAGAGCATTGGGGCATGTACCCATGTGCAGCTTTATACAGGTATTTTGCAGCTTGTAAAGGAGCGTATGAATAACACTCCTGCCATCACGGGAGACAAGAAGGTTTATTACATCTCCATGGAGTTCTTGATTGGTAAGCTGCTTTCCAATAATTTGATTAATCTGGGTATTTATGATGAACTGGCAGCAGTGCTTGCTGAGAACGGCAAGAGCCTTGCAGAGGTGGAGGAGATTGAGCCCGAACCTTCCCTTGGTAACGGCGGTTTGGGGCGTCTGGCAGCATGTTTTTTGGATTCCATCGCAACCTTGGGCTTGCCCGGTGACGGTATTGGTTTGAATTATCATTTCGGCCTGTTTAAACAGGTATTTAAGGATCATTTGCAGCGTGCAGAACGCAACGAATGGATTGAGAAGCCTTCATGGCTTACCAAGCCCGGCACAACCTTTGAGGTAGTTTTTGGCGATAAAAAGGTAAAATCCGTTCTTTATGACATTGATGTCATTGGATATGAGAACGGTGTGAATAAATTACATTTGTTTGATCTGGAGTCTGTGGATGAGAGCCTTGTAAAGGAGGGGATCACCTTTGACAAGACTGCAGTAGACAAGAATTTAACCTTGTTCCTTTATCCCGATGATTCCGATGAAGCGGGAAATCTTCTCCGTATTTATCAGGAGTACTTCATGGTATGTAACGGTGCTCAGCTTATTTTGAAGGAGATGAAGGATAAGGGTCAGGATTTACATAAGATGAATGAGTATGTGGCAATCCAGATTAATGATACTCATCCTACACTGGTCATTCCTGAGCTCATTCGCATTTTGACCGAAAAGGAAGGCTTCACCTTGGATGAGGCTATTGATGTAGTGAGTAAGACTTGTGCCTATACCAATCATACTATTTTGGCGGAAGCGCTGGAGAAGTGGCCCCTTGCTTATATTGAGGAGGTCGTGCCCCAGCTGGTACCCATTATCAAGGAGCTTGATAAGCGTGTGGCGGCTAAGTACACCGACCCCAAGGTGCAGATTATCGATAAGGATGAGCGCGTACACATGGCTCACATCGACATTCATTACGGTTACAGTGTAAACGGTGTGGCTGCCATCCATACAGAGATTTTGAAGGATACGGAGCTGAATCATTTCTACAAGCTCTACCCCGAGAAATTCAATAACAAAACCAACGGTATCACCTTTAGAAGATGGCTTTTGTCCTGTAACAGAGAGCTTGCGGCTTTCTTGACCGAGACCATTGGTGACGGCTACAAGAAGGATGCCACAGAGCTTACAAAGCTTCTTGAAAAGCTCGATGACCAGACTGTGCTTGATAAGATTTACGAAATCAAGCAGGAGAAGAAGGCGCAGTTGGTTGCTCATATTCAGGAAAAAGAAGGCGTAACCCTAGATGCCAATTCTATTTTTGATATTCAGATTAAGCGACTTCACGAGTATAAGCGTCAGCAGATGAACGCTTTGTATATCATTCATAAATATCTGGAGATTAAGGGAGGTAAGAAGCCTTCCACACCGCTTACTTTTCTGTTTGGTGCTAAGGCGGCTCCTGCGTATGTGATTGCCCAGGATATCATCCATTTGCTTTTGGTGCTATCTGAGATTGTAAATAACGATCCGGATGTAAGCCCTTATATGAAGGTTGTAATGGTGGAGAACTACAATGTAAGCTATGCAGAGAAACTGATTCCTGCATGCGATATCTCCGAGCAGATTTCCTTAGCTTCCAAGGAGGCTTCCGGTACCGGTAACATGAAGTTTATGTTAAACGGTGCGGTGACTCTGGGAACCAGTGACGGCGCAAATGTGGAGATTCATGAGCTGGTGGGCGATGACAATATCTACATCTTCGGTGAGAAGAGTGATACGGTAATAGAGCACTATGCCAAGGCTGATTATGTGTCCAAGGACTACTACGACAAGAGCCCTGTCATCAAAGAGGCAGTGGACTTTATCGTAGGCAAGCAGGCAATGGCCATCGGTCATAAGGAAAATCTGGAGCGTCTGTACAAGGAGCTTTTGAACAAAGACTGGTTCATGACACTTCTTGATTTGGAGGACTATATTGCTACCAAGGACCGTGCATTTGCAGACTACGAGGATAAGCAGAAGTGGAAGAAGATGATGCTTGTAAATATTGCCAAGGCAGGATTCTTCTCTTCAGACCGAACCATTGCAGAGTACAATAGAGATATTTGGAAGTTGAAGTAAGAGAATTGAAGCAAGAAAAAATGGGTGGTTGCATGAACATGAAAACATGCACCACCCATTTTGGTATGAGCTTTTAAGATTGTCAGGGGATTTTAGCGGGCCCCCAATTTTTCTCCGATTATTTTCTTGTGTGTATTGGTTAATTCTACATCACAGTTTATATCAAGTTCAACAATACAGCGTTCATAACAAAGTATAAAACGCGTATCATATTCATCCCCAAGTCTTAGTTGATAGGCTTCTACGGCGTTCCAAGGGGCAGCATCGATTGCAACCGGTTCCTCCCATATAACACCTTCTATTTCGGGATAACCTTCATTGTCAGCAAAATCGTTAAGCATGGTATTTTTAAACCATTTATACAGAAAAGGAATTTCTGTGGTGATGATGGTATAATCTAACCGGGGTTGGTTCAATGCGTCTATACAAGGCTTCTGTGAAGCCTCCATTCGTTCTGCCAGAAAGGACTTATCCTGTGACTGTATTTCATAGGAGTAATTGTCATAATCCGTTTCAAATAAGTCTTCCGCCCGCAAGGGAAGCTCGTCCTGATAAAGTCTATGAGTCCATCCGTTGACTTCATAAGTGGCTACAGGCGTTTTTTCAGGGAAAATGCTATCACTTATAATAACGATACCGATTATCAGCAATCCTGCAACGCTAAAAGAGGTGAAGAGGGTTAAAATAATAGTGATGTTACGGTTTGCATTGGCAGAAACTTTTAATTTCTTCATCCACTCGGATATTCCCAGAAGAATTGCAGTTAGCCCAATGATGCTAACAGTGGATGCAACGGCAATCAGACTTAAGCGGGAATTGTTATTGGCAAATAGTAAAAAGACATATGCCCCAATGATTATTCCAATCAGTAAAATTTTAAAATGAGGGTGACCATTTGTTTCTACAAAACTACCATCTAACTCTGCAGCTTTTTGTGCCCGTCTGTGCCAGGAGTAATAACTGACAATCTCTCCAAGAGATATGGTTAACATAAGGAGCCAACAGATGCCGATAAATAAATCATTATTGCTGGTAAGAATCCGTACAGGATCCGTCAAGAACCGAAACATGTAGATTAGCATCTGGAATAATCCGGTGAAGGTTAAGAGGCAGGCAGTCGGCAGATGACTTTTCTTGGCAGAAGCATGGATGGCGGCTACATCTAAGCAGGCATCTGTTTCAATGGGTGTGGGGTCAGGTGCCTCATTGTAGAAAATCTGCATCTGGGCATTGGATGCCGCCAGATTCCAGCCGGTATGTTCACAAAAGTCCTGAAAAGACAACTGTTCTTCAGAAGGTTCCGGATCAAAGGAGGAAGCCTTGGCAAAGTACACTACGGAAAAATGTAATTTCTGTGGTTCTATACGATGAAAGTGCCAGCCGGTAGCTGATACTTTATCTAACAGCCATCCCTTTTCGGCCTGCTTCTCCAAATAAGCTTCAATTCCGGTACGGTCATAAAAAGAAAAGAGAACAAAACAAGATTTTGTGTTCTTCATGAAAAATTTCCCTCCCCAAAAATCATTTGATAATCAGCCAGTTGTGCAGCAATGCGGGCACATTCTTTTTCCAACATTTCTCTGCCTTTATCAGTGAGAATATAACTGCGCCGGCGGCCTTCTACTTTGGTCTCTTTAATCATCTCTGCTTCCAGAAACTGCTCTAATAGCGTATAAAGTGTTCCGGAGCCAATATGAACCCGGTCGTTGGTCATGGCAGGAACCCGGTCCAAAATGTCCATGCCGTAGCATTCTTCTTTTAAGCAAAGTAGCGCATAAAACATTTGCTCGGTCAGTGTTTGAAATTTGACTCTGGGCATAATGAACACCTCCTATTCTCGAATATCGAGTATTTGAGTGTATTATATTCTCGATATTCGAGAAAGTCAAGAGAAAATTGAAGGATTAAGAAAATTGTGGTAGAATAAATGGAAATGTGAGGATTGATACAATGAGAAGAAAAGACAGAGAAATTACAGATGCTAATGCCATAGAGGCATTTATTAAAGGAGAGCAGATTTTACATGTGGCCTTTTATGATGAGGGAGATATCTATATCGTGCCTGTAAATTATGGCTACACTTGCGAGAATGGGCAGTATGTGTTCTATTTTCATGGTGCGAAGGCCGGACGAAAATACGAGCTGACGCAGGCAAGCCCCACTGTGGGCTTTGAAATAGACGGAAAGTATCAGCTTCTGGAAGGGGATATCGCTTGTGAATATTCGGCACATTTTTTGAGTGTGATTGGAACGGGAAAGCTTTCTCTAACAGAAGACAGGGGAACTAAAATCAAGGGTCTCAATGCTATCATGCAGCAAACCACGGGAAATGCCGTTTGGAGTTATGAGGATAAAATGTTGGAAGCTGTGGCGGTTTTTCGATTGGATGTAGAGAAAATATCATGCAAGGGGAAGTAGAATGGAACAAAATTTACAGCACATATGTAATGAAATGGACCATAAAGCTTATGAGTTTATGGAGTTTCAACGGGCATATCATTTAGATAAAGCAGATAACGACAGTTTAATGGCCCATACCACTCAGCCCTTTTGGCAGAGTATGCGGCTTAGCAAACGTCGTCTTGTATCCAAGGGATTGTCCATGGATGTGCAAATTAAGAAGGATACATTTAGCAGGACGGTTCGGGATGAGCGTATGTGTATGCGCAGTGACGGACATCACTTGGTTGGTAATAAGGCCATGAATGTGAAAGTCAACCGCACCTTTTATAAGGCCGGCAAAAAGCTTTCTGCGCTCAAGAATAAGGAAATATGCAACGTCTCTTTGTTAAAGACAGCAGTGACTGGTGACAGGGCGGCCTGTCCAAACTGTGGGCATATCAACACCATACAATCATTTATCGACGGATGCGATGCCTGTAACGCCAAGTTCACGGTGCAGGATTTCCAGACCAAGGTTTCCGGATTTTCTTTGGAAGAAAATACCTCCGGTAAAATCAAAAGCACCATGTTACATAATATTCTGATTCAGACACTTGTGGTTTTGGTGTGTATTTTACTGGGCGGTCTGACAGTTGGTTTGTTGGTGATTGGATCCTTTGCAAATAGTCAAAGTCTGGTAGAGACTGCAGTGGTATTTCACATAGTGATGTCGGTGTTTCCCGTTGCCATAAAGAGCATCTGGCGATTGGGATGGATTTATCTGGTAGGTGCGATTGTTCTACATGTGACCTATAGAAAACGGATTTTGCGTGACGGGATTATGAAAAGTATTCTTCCGCAGTTTTCGGCCGGGGATTTTTATCAGAATCTGGAATATAAATTGCGAAATATTCATCTGACGGACCGAGCGGAAGAGGTGAATGTTTTTGCGCGTTGTCCGCTTGATTCGATTATTGAGGATTATAAAGATGTTGTGGAATGTGACATGACTGCACTCAGATTCGACAACATACAGAAGGATTCGGATGGATACAGAGTTCGGGTTCAGGCCAAAATGCGTCTGACAGAATATCGAAGAAACCGTATTCTCATTAAATACGAAACACTGAATTTGCAGCTTTTTGGCCACCCGGATGTGGTAAATAAGCCGGTAGCTGCACTCAGGGAATACAAATGTTCCGGTTGTGGTGCAAGCATGAATATTTTGGAGGGCGGCAAGTGCGGATACTGTCAAAATTCCTACGATTATTCAGAATTTGGCTGGGTGATTGAATCCTATGAAAAATATCGTCAGATGTTTAATATCCATCAAATTGTAAAGTATGCCATGACAGGATTGTTTGTAATTATTTTTGGTACAGCAATTCTTTTTCCTACAGGGTTAGATAAGGGTAATGTGTTTGAAATGCGCCGGGTGTTTATGGAAACCATGCAACAGGCTGAGGCCGAAAAGCCCAAGTACCAAAAACCGGACGAATTATATGATGACGTGGAATGTGTGAAGAGTAATGGATTATACTTTATGGAGTCTATGAAATATGCCACAAAGGACGGTGAAACCGTTGCAAAGGACTACAAAGAGTATTTGATTTCCCTGGGAATAAATCCTTATCAGGATTTGGAAAACGGTTATGTGATGATATATGATTTGGCCAATGAGGTAATGGATGAGGGAACTGTTTACAAACATTATCGCTTTGTAGTCATGTATGATAAGGAACAGATGCTTTTGAGTGTACGAATTGTAGATACTCCCACCTATGAATTGGAGGATACAATTGAGGATATGGAAGAAGCACTGGGGATATCCGGAGAAGATTCATATGAAATCTTATATTAGGTGAGGTTGAAGCAGCTATGGAAATTCATGGATTACAGAAAACTACATTATTGGATTATCCGGGCCATGTGGCGGCGACTCTCTTTACCGGAGGGTGCAATTTCCGTTGTCCATTCTGTCATAATGGAGATTTGGTGCTAAATCCCGGCGGTCAGCCACAGATTCCCATGGAAGAAATTATGGCGTTTTTAAAAAAGCGCCAAGGGATTTTAGACGGTGTGTGCATTACGGGAGGTGAGCCCACTCTACAACCGGATTTGGAGGGGTTTATCAGAGAAGTCAGAGGGCTGGGATATCTTGTCAAGCTGGATACCAATGGATATCGGCCCGAGGTGCTGGGGCGGCTTTTGGAGGAAGGCCTGCTTGATTATGTGGCCATGGATGTCAAGGCGTCTAAGGACAATTATGCAAGGGCAGTGGGACTGGAAAGTAGTTTTTCCATAGAGCCCATAGAAGGAAGTGTAGAGCTTTTAAAAAATAGCAGTATCGATTATGAATTTCGGACAACCGTAGTGAAGGGTTTACATGCGGTTGAGGAATTTGATGAGATTGGTCGATGGTTGTCCGGATGTAGAGCCTATTATCTACAGGGGTTTCAGGAGAATGAAAATATGCTTGCCACAAGAGGGATAAGTTTTTCTTGTTTTGCTCGTAACGAGATGGAACGGATGGCCGCCCTTGCGGGGAAATATATGGAGCATGTTGCGATTAGAGGCGTGGAGTAACAAAAAAACATAAGATAAACAGGAGGAAATTAAAATGAGTAATGTAATAACATGGGAAGCACCTGCAGTCAGTGATCATGAGCAGGGAGCAACTACAGTAAGAGTGGCAGCAAAGGCGAAAGGAACCTGTACCTATGAGTTGTATGAAGGAAATGACGGGTATGCAAGTAACAGATTCAAAAGTGCTGAAGAAGCCGAAAAACGGGTCAATAACCTTATAGAAATAGCATTTATGGATTATTTTAGGAATGATCTTTGTAATAAACCTGAGGCAGAATGGGGTGATTGTGCGGAAGCGCTTTTGGCCCACGCAAACAAGTTGACTGAAGGCGGCCTGCGCACCGGATTTGTGTATACCGATATTCAGGTAGATAGTGTTGTAAGAGATGAGGAATTCAAGAAGCAGTACGAGGAGACGTTGAGAACTATAGCGAATAAAGAAAAACCCCAGGCCGAGGAATCGGGAGTGGAGACGGTTACCGTTGATAACACTGACGCAACTTTGCCGAGTTTGGGTGGCATGGATATTAAGCGGATTGGAACAATCGTTGCGGTTATAATCATTTTGATTATTGGATTTTTTATCTAATGGAGAAAGTGTAGTACATTTTTATGATAAGAAATGTGCTACGCTTTCCTTTTTTATTATCTAACTGCATCATGTAGAAGGTCTCTTCCTTGCTTTCCATGTTGTTCATTTGGATAATAGTAAAGCCTTAAAAGTATTTTTGTATCTGGTCAGGTTTACACCGTTATTGGAATGATTTTTAATATCACGTGTGCTATAATGTAGGTTATAACGCAAAAGGAGGGTATACAAATGAAAAATTCAATCTGGTTAGAAAAATATGTGAAGGAAGTACAGGGCAAGAGAAATAAAAGCGGTCAAAACAAAAAGGTAATACTTATTGTTATTCCGGTAATGATGGTATTGTTTATGGTGGCGGCTATGGCAGGAAGCGGTGCAATGGATTCTCAGATGATGGGTGGCATGTTGATGATGTTGGGGGTGTTTGCATTTATTATGTTATTTGCAATCATTATGATAAGCAAGGGCAAGAAGGTAGATGCTGCAAAGGGAACCCGTGAAAATGTTATGGCACTGCTTAAGACCGATGAGGACGTAGATTACTTTGACCAACAGATGAACAGTGCACCGATTAAGGCACTGAAAATAGGAGCGAATACCACTGTATTTCTCACTATGGACTATGTGGGAATGAGTTTCTTGTATCTTGGCGATTTGCAGTATCGTTTTGCACGTAGAAAGGATATTGCCGCTCTTGATTATTGTAAGACATCAAGTGCCGGAGCAAATCCGATGAAAGCATCTTATTTCTTTGATGTGAAGGATGCACAGAATAAGAAATTGCTGGGTGAGGTGGCAGAAACCGGTGAGTTGTTAGAACAGCTCATAGCATTGTTGCAAGAAGCGCAGCCCAATCTTGTTGTAACGAAGAAATAAGGAAGATTATGGAGGGGAAGTAAAAATGAACGAAACATTTTTAGCACAGGAAGCAATAGAGGCAGGGAAGAAGAGTAGAAAACTATTAATCGGAGCATTTCTTTTCTTTACCTGTATGGTGTCAATCCTTGCATTTGCGTTGAAGGATTCTTTGGATTTAAAAATACTGTTGGCCTTTGGTGCGCTGGCGGCAGTTATGCTGCTCAGTGTGATTGTTGGAATGATTAAATCCTTCAAGGTGCCGAGAAAGGGACAGAATTTAAAGCTTCCCATGAAGGAGAACAGCAAAGAGGCAGTTGCAGCAATTATCAACAAAGAGGTTGCAGAAGGAAAGCTATTGCTTAATGAGTATATGAGTTATTTCCCGGAGGGCAAAAAGCCCTATGGCAGCAGGGTGCTTTTGACAGAAAGTTACTTAATGCTGACGGAAGGCACCGGGTTCTTTACGGCAATTCCCAGGGACAAGATTTACTGGTTCTGTGCCCAGCCCGGAATCAAAGGCCGCTCCTCTTATATTGTGCGGTTTTTGGTGTTTACCGAGAACGGTACTTTCAGTGTGGACGGTGTGGATGGTGAGTATGTGGAGAAAGTGGCAGACAAATTCTATCAGTACATACCCAATGTTTTCAAGGACTATGATGTGTTTAAGTTGTCCTATCAGTTAGAGGCAATGTATGCCCAGAACCGTCCTGCCTTTCTTGCATTTTATGAAGAAGAAAAAGCCAAAATATCAGGTTTGGCGACAGAGAAATAGAGGACTATCTTGAGGAAATGTTTGCAGACAATGACCAGTTTGTAATACTTGCTCCCGAAAAGGCTGTAAACGGAATCGCTTTTGTTCAGGCCTGTCAGGTAAAGGATCAGATAAATGTTCAGCTGGGACTTGGGGAGAAGAACGGATCAAGATTGGTGGAGATATATTGCTCAAAGCAAGAGTGTAGGGATATATTCCTGCATTTTTATGATACAGGCAGGGTAGAGAATATGGAACGATATACGCCTGTGCAGATGATGAATCCGAATGGCTAAAGAAAAGGAGACAAGTAGTTATGGGAAAATGTTTTAGTGATGCAGTTGAAGAAGCGCTTCGTTATATTTATTATGATGTGCGTCTGGGGAAAGGTGCAGAAGGTTTGGAAATGCTGAAAAAAGCTTCCGAGGAGGGTGATGGTGATGCTTCCTGCATTCTGGCCAGATGTATGTGGGGACCACAGTATGTTTGGAGCGGACATCATTTTCCGGAGGACGATGAATTAGGTACGAAGTACCTGTATAAGTCTGTAGAACAGGGTAGCGCCCTTGGCGTTATGGTAGCGGTGCGCTGTAATGAATTTTCACAGGAAATGGCGCAGAAGATGCCTTTTTCTAATTTGCAAGAGGCATTTGCCAAGGTGTTGGAAATGGCAAATGCAGGAGATTCTTTCTGCCAGTATACCATAGGCAATTACTATTATTGGGGAGATTTTATTGATGTTGAGGAAATCAAGCCCGAAGCTTTTGCGACCTATGAGGAATTAAGAGCATATGTATCAGAAAATACACGCAAATGTGAAGAGTGGTTTTTGAAAGCACTAAAGGGAGGTATTCATTTTGCAGTAAATAATCTGAGGGCTTATTACATAAAGGGTGTAGATGGTTTTGTGGAACCACAACCGGATAAAACGAAAGGCTTGTATAAGATGGGAGCAGAGTTGGGACATCCTGATTTGCAGTGGTCTTATGCAGAAGAATTAGAGAAGCAGGGAAAAGAGCAGGAAGGCTTTGAGTGGAGAATGAAGGCCGCTGAGGGGGGCCAGACAGAATGTTGGTATGATGTGGCGGAACATTATCGCACAGGAAAATATCTGCCGAAGGATTTGAGCAAGGCTGTGGAGTGTTATGAAAAATGTTTAAATCAAAGAGAAAATAATTATTCAAAATTGGCTAGCGCAAACCGTTTGGGTCGCATGTATTGTGAAGGGGAAGGTGTGGAAAAGGATTACAACAAGGCTTTGCCGCTTGTTAAGCTGGCTGTTGAAACGAAGTATCCGGATAATCTGTATTATCTGGGAAAATGTTATTATGGCATTGGTGAATACCAAAAAGCCAGAGAGTGTTTTGAGAAATCCAGAATATATGACATGGAAGCAAACTATATGTGGGGCATGATTTATACCCGGGGCTTAGGCGTTGAAGAAAATATCGGCAAGGGTATCAAATATCTGAAAGCCGCTAAGGGGATACCGGAGGCGCAGGAGGAGATCGCGAAGTACACGAAACCTTTTTTGGGTAAGTGGGTTCGTAAGTAAAGTGGCTGAATATTTAGAGGAGGAGACTACAGTGGAAGAACAACAGGTATATAACTCAACAGAATTATTTATTTTTAGCCGTGAAGATAATTTGGATACAATTATGGATGCCTTTTTCGAGTGCTATGGTGTCCCCAAGCATGATGCGGGTAATCAGTTGTGGCTTAAAAACAACAAGCATTCTGTCAATAATGTGGTATTTTTGCCCGATATGGGCGAGGATTACTGGCCTTTTATTAAAGGGCAGAGGGACAGTGTGTGCGGTCATTTTGCCCAGGTGCAAAACTGTGATAATGATATAAGAATTAATTTTATACATTATTTGCAGCAGTGTAAGTGCTTCATAGATATAAAGCTGGAAAGCTTTGAAGAGGATTTCGACGCACAACAAGAAAGCTTCCGATATGTGGTTAATACCCTGTTAGGTTTCCTGAAAAAGGTAGATGGTATTTTGCTGGTGAAGGGTGCGACGGCTGCGCTGAATGCAGAGGGAAAGCTGATTTTGTCAGATGACGGCAGTACAGAGCTTGATTATTATTTCCCCTTTGAAGATGTTATAAATCCTTCTTTTGTGGCGGAATGTACGGCTAATCAGATTCAGAGAAGAAACGAAAATATGAAGTATTTATTTGACAAGCATATTTTTGTCATAGAATTGCCGGTAAATGGTGATGACGAGGTGATTCGCATTCGTTCTAAGGAAGAGATTGTGAAGAGAACCTTGGGAACGGTTTTGATTTCTATATATTCCGAATGTCTGTTAAATACCAAGCTCGGTATGGATATGGCAGATGCCAGGGAGTATGTCTATAATGCCATGAAGGGCTATGGGCTTACTGATTTGGCAGAGGTTATGTCGCCGAAGGAGCTGGCATATTTTAATGATGATCATTCGGATGAGCGAACCAGAATCGATCATTCCTGGCGGTATGAGAATGTGTATCTGTTGGAGTGGGCATTGGGCCTGGATGAGTGGACAGATGTGACGGATATTTGTAACGTGTCAAAAGCGGTGAGGATGCTGGAGAATATGGGTACTTATGAGGATATCTGTAAGGCGGTGACGGTTCGTTCCAAAAAGGAAATATTGGACAAGGCCGATTTGGTGTATCGCATGGATTGGGCCTGTGTGGATGCAAGAATCCATCGCATGCCGGCGCCGGCGGGTATGGACCCAAGCGTTGTGCATGCAAGGCATAAGACACTGAACTGGCTGATTTGTTTTGAGGACAGTGACTGGGATGACGTGGATGTTCCTACATAATTACGTCAATGCAAGGCTAGAAAATGGCGGGGAAGGTGGATAATTATGTTAAAAGGAATCAAAAGGATGCTGAGTATAACCGAAAAGTGGAAGCTTCCGCCGGTGCCATGTGATGTAGAGCAGATTATTGTGTCCAGATATGGTGGGTCGGAGGCCGATTTTGTTTTTTTAATGTTATCTGGCTTATTTATACTTTTTTTTGATGGCGCGGTTATCAATTTTATGTATGAAAGCTGGGATGGCGGAATTGCACTGATGGCTTGTGCGGTTTTCGCTCTGATTCCGGTTGTGATGATAGGGTTATATTGTACAAGGCGGACCTTGATTTTTTATCCTGGTGGTTTGGTTTATCGGGATTTGCGAGGTGAGACGTTCTATATTACAGATGACGAGGTGTTGTATGTATGGTCTATGAGTGGTCTCGGTTCTTCGGTTTTTCGGATTTGGATTAAGGACAGATACATTGAATGGGGTTCTACTGCATTAAACTATGATGAGATGGAGGAGTATGCACTTAAAAAGTATCCTGATAAGGAGAGCTATGAAAGGCAGAATAAGGGGGAGTAGTTTTAGGTAAGACTCGGTAAAAAAATAAGTTTTTACCGGGTTTTTCTTTGGGTAGCGGAGCCGGAGAGCATAGAATTACCTTGCGCACTGTTGGGAAAAAGCGTACAATTTACTTTGCGTACTGTTGGAATTTTACATGAGGAGTTCTTTATGAAATTATTTGGCGATAAGGCTTTTTATAAAATGGTGCTGGGCGTGGCGGTGCCCATTATGATTCAAAATGGTATTACCAACTTTGTCAGCCTTTTGGACAATATTATGGTGGGGCGTGTGGGTACGGAGCAGATGTCCGGCATTGCAATCGTAAACCAGCTTTTGCTGGTGTTTAATCTGGCCATCTTCGGGGCGATTTCCGGAGCGGGTATTTTTGGTGCGCAGTTTTACGGATGTAAGGATACCAAGGGTGTGCGGCATACCTTCCGGTTCAAGATTTATATTTGTGGCTTGATTGTACTGATCGGCGTGTTGATTTTCCTGCTGTGGGGGGATGAGCTGATTTTGTTGTACCTTCATGGGGAGGAAAATCAGGCGGCACTGGATGCAGCACTCTATTATGGCAAGCAGTATTTGCTGGTAATGTTGATTGGGTTGTTGCCCTTTGGGGTGGAGCAGTTATATACCAGTACACTGCGTGAGTGTGGCGAGACGGTAGTTCCCATGACGGCAGGCATTGTGGCGGTGTTTGTGAATTTGATTATCAATTATCTGTTGATTTTCGGAAGCTTTGGATTTCCTAAGCTGGGGGTAGTGGGCGCAGCTATCGGTACGGTGGTGTCCCGCTATGTGCAGGCGGCAATTGTGATTGTCTGGACGCACACACATGCTAAGCGTATGCCCTTTGTTGTGGGGGCTTACAAGAGCTTTTATGTGCCCGGCCATCTGGCAGGCAAGATTATCAAGAGTGGCACGCCCCTTATGGTGAATGAAATTATGTGGGCAGCAGGCATGGCGACCTTAATGCAATGTTACTCCATGAGAGGCCTGGATACGGTGGCGGCCATGAATATTTCTTCCACGATTTCTAACCTGTTTAACGTGGTGTTTATTGCGCTGGGAAGTGCCATTTCTATTATCGTGGGGCAGCTTCTGGGAGCGGGTAAGATGGAGGAAGCCAAGGATACGGATTTCAAGCTGATTGCGTTTTCTGTGATGTCCTGTATGGTAATCGGAGGGGTATTGGCAATTATTGCACCATTATTTCCCATGTTATATAATACCACAGATGTGGTGAAGGAGCTGGCGGCAAGTTTCCTTCGGATAGCGGCATTGTGTATGCCTATTGCAGCTTTTGTGCATGCAGCCTATTTTACGCTGCGTTCCGGCGGTAAGACCATTGTGACCTTTTTGTTTGACAGTGTATTTCTTTGGGGTGTTTCGACACCGGTGGCATATGTGCTCAGCCGCTATACGGATATGTATATTGTGGTATTGTATTTAAGTGTGCAGCTGTTGGATCTGATAAAATGCGTGATTGGATTTATATTGGTAAAAAAGGGCGTGTGGCTCAATAATATTGTGGGGGAGAAGGAAAAGGCATGAGGTCGCAGGAATTTGAGAAGGAATTAGAGGAACGTATTGCGCAGGTGGAAAAGGGGGCGGCAGGGGTGCGTCCTATGCGGAATCGAGATTACGTTGAGGTGGCTGTGATTGCGTTTGTGTGTCTGACAGGGATTGTGGCCGGAGCGTTTTTGTAGGGGGAATGTATGAATACTTCAAAGGATAAGGCGGCGAAGGCTGTCAGGAATACAACACAAAATATGGCTCAAATTGATAAGGAAGTAAGCTGCGGTATTTTGCCTGTGCTTGGAAAGGAGCGCACCTATGGTTTCATGGATGCGCTTTTGGTTTTGTCCGGGTATTGCATCGCTACATGGAGCTATACCCAAGGTTCTTATCTTGCTACTCTGGTAGGATTTAAGCAATTATTGATAGGAGCGTTTTTGGGTGCCCTTTTGATGCTTCTGATTTATCAGTTGCCGGTGATTTTGTCGGTGCGGTACGGTATCGATATCTGGATTTGGTTAAGAAGTGTATTTGGTACTAAGGGTGTTAAGGTGATGACGGTGGTCATTATCCTGATAAATTTTCCGTGGTATGCAGTGTGCTGTGAGCTGTTTGCGGATTCCATGGGGAATCTTTTGGGGCTGTTTGGCGTGGTGTTGCCTTCATGGAGTCATCTGGTTCTGGGGCTTTTCTGTGTGATTGCGGGTAGTTTTATTGCCTATCGCGGTGTTGGTGTGATTACATGGACTACCAGATTGTTAGTACCGCTTTTGCTGGCGGTAGGTGTGGTTGTAGTGATTGTGGGATTTACATCCGTACCCGCAGAGGTTATCTGGGAGTATCGACCTGTGGATACGGGGTTTGAAAACAATATCATTCCATATGTTTTATCCATTGAAGCCAATTTTGCTTTTGTGATTACGCTGGTGGGCGGTATGGCGGAGGTGCCCAGACTTTGTAAAGATGAGAAGTCCGGTTTTTATGCAGGTGTGCTGGGACAGGGCCTGGCAGGGTCCTTTTTTGTGGTGGTAGGCGCAGTTATGGCTATTGCCATGCAGTATGTGACCGGAGAGATGATTGATGATCCGACGCAGATGATGGCTACGCTTTCCGTGCCTGCGCTGGGATTGACGTCGCTTCTTCTGGTGGCTTTTGCTAATATCGGAACGCAGGCGGTTGGTTCATATATTTATGGTGTTATGCTGAAGTCTACTTTTAAAAAGACGGATTATCGCTTGCTGGTGGTGATTTTAGGTGTTTATGTGGGTCTTCTGTGTGTCTGGGGCAAAATTGTGGAATACTTCGGTGCTTTTCTGACCATCAGTGCCTGTGTGTATGCACCCTTAGCGGCCCTTTTGTTTGTGGATTTCTTTTTTGTAAGAAGAAAGCGTCTGGATTTGAAAAGTGCTTATGAGTTAAAGGGCCATGATGCTTATCGATATACGAAGGGATTTAACTTGGTAGGTTTGGCCTGTCTTGTATTTGGTTGTGTGTTGTCTTTGGCGATTTATAATCCGGTAACCGGAGAAATCCACAATGAGCTGTTGTTTATGTTGACACCTACGGGTGTGTCCTTTATTGGTACAGGTGTGGTTTATTATCTTGTGTGCAAGCTTCCCTGGGTGTATCGCTATGTGCGTAAGGATGTTTCTGTGAGTCCTGATACAAAGCCTTTTGACAGGCATCGTATGCCACCTAAGCAAAATCTGTTTTTTATGCCAATCATTTGGTTGGGGTGTTTTTTGGTGACAAGGAAGGCGGGACTTAAGATTGTCAAAGGAGAAAATAGAGGGATTAAGCCGCCATTTTTGGTGCTTGGAACCCACCATTCTTTTACGGATTTTTATGTGACCCCGTTGGCGCTTTTCCCTTATCGGGCCAATTATGTGTCGGAGCTTGAGGGCTTTGAGAATTTTGGAGAATGGCTGTATCGTCAGGCGGGATGTCTGGGAACCCGTAAATTTGTGGATGATATGGCGTTGGTTAAAAATATTAAGAGGGTGATGGAGCGCAAGGGGATTCTGGCACTATATCCGGAGGCACGTTATGCCAATGTGGGTACAAGCTCTAAGTTACCTATATCCGTGGCGAAGATGGTGAAGGTGTTGAAGGTTCCGGTGGTTACCTTGAATATGAAGGGGAATTATTTGCAGTCTCCTATTTGGAATCTGACGATTCGTAAGGAAGCGAAACTGCATACAGAGATGACCTATGCACTGACCAAGGAAGAGGTGCAAAAGCTGTCAGTGGAGGAAATTTATGAAAAGTTAAGTGGGCTGCTTGCCTATGATGAATATGCATGGCAAAGACAGCAGAAGCTCAAGATTACCTATCCGAAGCGGGCGGAGGGACTTCATATGCCACTGTATCAGTGTAAGTGTTGTGGCGTGGAATTCGCCATGAGGAGTGAGGGGGCAGTTTTAGCTTGTGGAGAATGTGGTGTAAAGTATGAGATGGATGAATACGGAACCTTGAAGCGTGGCGGGGAGGAATGCTTTATTCCCGACTGGTATGAGTGGCAGAGAAAACAGGTGCAGGAACAGATTGATGGCCATATATATTGCCTGGATTGTAAGGTCAGGGTAGAAGCTTTGCCCAATGCCAAGAATTTTATTGACTGTGGAGAAGGGCGGTTGATTCATGATGAGGAAGGCTTTAAACTGGCGTTTGTGGATTACGAGACCGAAGGAGAACGGACGCTTAGCTGGAGCCCTGCAAGCTGTTTATCTATTCATACAGAGTATGATTACCGTGGGAAAGGCCAGTGCGTGACATTATCTACCGTGGACAATACTTATTTTATTTTTCCGTTGGAGGAGGGCTTTAATGCAACCAAAATTCAGTTTGCAACAGAGTATATGTATAAGAAAACACAACAAACTGATTGTTAAATAACAAACAAATTGTGGAAATGCACAAAAAGGAAAAGTGGAATATAAGGCTTTTTAACAAATTTACTATGAAACCCAAATTTCTAATTGTTTTTGTTTGGGCAAACTGCTAATATCTAAAATGGGAAGAGATTTGGGTGGTTGTTTTTTACAAGTTGTCGTGGAAAAGGAGAAGGAGGAAACATGAAAAAAACAACCAAAAGACGGATACTTGCATTGATGCTTAGCGTATGCATGTGTCTCGGAATACTGCCGGCAGAAATGTTCGGGGGAATAGGCAGTGTTCAAGCAGAAGAGTCTACAAGCGCAGATGGTGTGACTTGTACGAGAACGGACTGGGATGAGAATGGTTCCAGAACTACGGTATGGGATTTTACCGGTTCAACCGTTTCGTCTCAAATTAAGGATTCTACCTATTTAGGACTTACCATTCATGGTAGCAAGGTAAGCTTAAAGACAGGTGGAGGAATGTTGTCACTGAAAGATACCGGTGCAGTTGAACTGCCGATTGATGCCGCTGCTACGAAGGTGGATGTTATCGTTGGAGCAGCAGGTCTTACAACCGGACGTTCTTTCACGGTAGGTAATGACACACAGGCGGACAATGTTGTATGTGGTACGGATATTTCAAGTAATTCAACATGGTCCAAAACTTACACAGCGGATAGTGGATATTTTACATCTACACCCGGAATCAAGATTACCGCAGGAGACAGTGTAATAAGCTCCAGCGGTTCTGAGAGCAATGAGATTAAGTTGCTTACGATTACTCTTGTGGAATACAAATCAGCTGCAGATGACGGAAGCGGTGATGCGGGTACAGGAAGCGAGAATGATCCCGCAACGGAACCGGATTCCGGCGACGTGACAGAGCCTGCAGGCGGAAATGAATATGTATTTGATGTAGGCAACATGGATACATTTGCGAAAGCTACGTATGCAGAAGGTACAGAACTGGTTAATGGTGATTTCACTTATATTTGCCATGCAAACTCTGCAATTGAAAGTAAAGCTGTAACATTTTCCGATGGTTATGTATCTACAAATCGCCTTTCTTTGGGTGGTTCTATGACAACCGGAAGAGGTGCGGTTAAGTTTACTACAGCTACTAAAGCTGAAGTAAAGATATACTGGATTTCCGGTGGTGATGGACGTGAGTTCAAAATCATTGATACTGCCGGTAATCAGGTAGCAATTACGAGCGAAGGTTCTGTAAAGAACACACAATATATTTCTACACTTACATTAGAAGAAGCCGGTACATATCTGGTAGGTAGTGCAAGCAGTAGTAACTATCTCTTTAGAGTTGTTGTAACAGAGCTGGGCAGTGTTGCAGAGCCCGTTGTTAACACCGTAGAGGCGGTTGCTGATGCATCTGATGCAACCGGTGCGACCGTAAATGTATCTTTTACCGGTACAGCAGGAGATGCAAATGCAAAGTATGTTGTAGAGGCAAGTAATGATAATGGCGCTAACTGGACTAAGGTTGGCGAGTGCGCCGGCAATGAGACTTCCGGTAGCGTAACCGTAGATTTGTCAGATGCGAAGCTTGGCTATGGTACATGGCAGTTCCGTGTGACCGGTAGCAACGAGGTTGTAGCAAGCAATGTGATTACATATGCTGCAAACACTTATGTATTGAGCGGTACTTATGATAGCGGTCTTGCAGATGCGGCTCAGTTAACAGGCCTTACCTTTAAGGCAACTTCTGACAGCATTTATGTAGTGCCTGCCGTAACTCTTGATACAACTGCACATACCTATTCCGTAGTATTGGAGAAGGGTACCACCTATGAGGTGGAGGCAGTTGGCGTGGATGAGTATTCTGTTGTAAATCCTGCAGAGGCATTTACTTATTCCGCAGATACAACTCTGAATCTTGAGTTTGTAAAGAAAGTATTTTATCCGGTAACCATCAGCTTAGGTTCTACCCCTGATCTTACCGGCAAGAATATCGAATACATTTTTGTTCATGAGGATGGAACAAAATATAGCTTTACCGATGCTTCTGCAATCCTGTTGAGAGATGGTAACTATACCGTTTCTCTTGGCGGTGATTTTGAGCAGATGCCTTATGGAATTAAGAAGGGTGACAGTCTGACTGTTGCAGGTGCGGCTGTAAACCATGCAATTTCTTTTGTAGCATTGAATTCATGGTCCTTCACTGAGGTAACGGAGACCATTCAGAGTACTACCGGTTATTTCAAGGGACTGTATGTGGATGCAACTACCGGAAAGTTTGCTCCCAATGGTAACAGTGCTCAGTTTAACACCGGAGCAGTGATTAAGGTTCCTGTAACAGGTGCATGTTCTGTTGCTGTAACTGCATATCAGGGTCAGTATGCTCTGTATACCATTAACGGAACACAGGCAGATACAACAAACGCTACTACCACAATTGAGTATACCGGCGAGGCAGGAACTGTTGATATTGTTTCCACAGGTACTTCCTATATCGCAAGTGTGAGTGTAATTTATCCTGCAGAGGAAGTAAAATATGTTGCACAGAGCGTAATGCCTTCTGTTCCCGAGGATGATGCAGATGCCAATACTGCAGCAGATACCGATGGTGTTCCCAGACAGAACAAGCAGGACAGCATTACTGTTCAGCCTGTAGGTCAGAAGTTAAATCTGTCCCAGAGCGGCGGTAGCTTTGCAGATAAGTTTGCAGATACCAAGGATGTAGCATACTATTTGTTCCCTGCAACTGCAGACAATAACAAGCTTGAATTTGATTTGGTGGTTACCGAGTCCAAGGCAACCGGAAACAGTGCAGGTTTCTTTGGTGGTGTATTCACAGATGATTATGTATATTCCATCGGTTTGAGAGCCGGCGGAACAAAGATTAGAGGTATTTATTCCAAGAATGGTGGTATTAATGGCGGTTCTTTTGCAGGTGCAGGTTCACCCGCAGAGGAAGTGGTTGGTCTGAACAGACAGATTCATTATGAAATCGGTTTTGTGTCCGGCAAGCCTTCCGTCACCATTACTTTCCTGGATGATGCAGGGGTAGAGCAGAGCAGAACCTGGTCTCAGAGCGCTCTTGCTAATCCCGATGGTAGCACAGCTACTGAATTCTATTATGGTTTTGCTTTAGCTAATGTAAGCGCAACTGTTACCAATATGGTATATACCGCTGAGGATGGTACCGTACTGTACGATCAGAATGCATGTTACTATGCAAAGGGAACTGCTCCCAAGGCGACTGCTGTATCTGCTGTTGTTGCAGAGAGCAGAGAGTACATTGATGTATCCTGGACTGGTACTGTGCCCGAGGATGACGGTACTTATGTAGTAGAGATGCAGAAGGATGGCGGTGCTTGGACTGAGCTTTCAGCAGATGTGACCGGTCTTGGCTATCGTTATGAAGTACCTGCCGGAGATGGCGGCAATTACCTCTTCCGTGTATGCGGACAGCTTGGTAAGGAGACCCTTGGCGGTACCAGAAATGCCTATGTAACCATGACTGATACTGTGTATGTAATGGGTGCTTTGGCAAAGCCTGTTGTAGAGATTAAGGCTACTGCAACTGATATTTCCATTAGCTGGGATGCAGTTAGTGGTGCAGAGTATTATCAGGTTTACAGATATTCCTTTGATGAGGGTGAGGCAAATGCAGTATGTGTTGCAGAGCGTCTGACCGCAACTTCATACAAGGATACTAATGTGACTCAGGAAATGCCTTATTACTATCAGGTAAAGGCTATCTCTGATTCTACTAATAATAGTAGCCCCCTGTCTGAAACTGTATGGCAGGTAGCTACTGCCGGACATACCGGTGATTATGTGTATGAGGATGAGGCAACCGAAATCTTCATTACTAAGAAGTCTTATGACACTGTATTTACTGACAAAGTAACTTTGGAAGGTAATGTATATGGTGCCGGTACTTTGGAGGCTGTTGTAAATGGCGCTGTAGTTTCTTCCAAGGAAATGAGTGCAAAGGATGCATTCAGCTTTGAGCTTACTGTTGCTCCCGGAAGAAATGACGTAAATCTGTTGTTTACTGACGGTGAAGGCAATGTTACAAGAAAGACCTTTAACTTTGTATATCTGACCAATTATGATATGGTTGTTGACGCTGCTTATACCGGCACTGACGGTGCGGCAAATGCAAACGGTATTCCTACCTACAAGACTGTACAGGCTGCAGTGGATGCAGTTCCCGCAGACAATGCTGACAGCAAGGTGATTCTTGTTATGGCAGGAAGCTATGAGGAGAGACTGGTTGTTTCCAATCCTTATGTGAGTCTGATTGGTGAGGATAGAGAAAATACTTTGATTCATTATTATCCCGGCGTTCTCGGAACCAAGTACGAGGCAGGCGGCGATATGGATAAGAGATGTGCAACCGTGATTGCTTCTACTGCAACCGGCTTTAGTGCAGAGAATATCTCTTTTGCAAATGATTATGTTTATGCAACAGCTGACGGTAAGAGCAACAAGTCCGCAGATGCGATTCGTGTTGAGGCAGACCAGTCCGGCTTTGTAAATGTTAAGTTTACCGGTGTACAGGATACTCTGTACATGCACAGTGGTAAGCAGTACTACAATAAGTGTGTGATTGAAGGTCTGGTTGACTTCATCTATGCAGGTGACAAGGCAAGATCCTTCTTCAATGATTGTGAAATCGTATTTGTTTACGAGTCCACTAAGAGCTCCGGTTATGTATGTGCGCCCAAGACAGCGGCAGATGCGACCTATGGTTTGACTTTCTACAATTGTGTAATTACAAGTGAGGAAGGCTGTTCCGGTACCGGTTATCTGTTGGCAAGACCTTGGGGTGCAGACGCATACATCACATGGATTGATTGCTACATGGGCAATGTTATCAATGAGCTTGCTCCTTATAACTCCATGAGCGGTAATATGCCTGAGGATGCAAGATTCTTCGAGTTTGGTACCTATGGTCCCGGCTTTGCAATTAATGCAGACAGAAGACAGATTTCTCCTTCTAAGGCATCTGAAATGGTTGGTGCAAATTATCTTGGATGGGCACCTGACGCTGTTGTAGCAGCTATTTCCGGTGACCATTATGTAGGAAATATTGTTACTGACAGAGATCCTCAGTACGAAGGCGCCCAGAGAGAGGATACAACTTATCTGTGGTCCGATGGTGATGATACCGGTCTTAAGATGTACAATATGGAAGGTTACTCTACCGCATATGGTGTATCCGGTGGTGGACTTCTGAAGGAAACTAATGAGAATTATTACAAGGTTGCAAATGCTAACGAATTCTTGGATGCATTGATTGCAAGCAAGAAGAGTGGTAAGAATTCTGTAATTGAATTGACTGCAGATATTAATCTGGGATGTAATGAGATTGAGAATTTTACAAGCTACAAGGATGTTATTAAGGCGTACAGTGCGCAGCCTCTGACTCATCCTACTTTGATTGAGTCCGGCGTATCACAGTTGACCTTTAACAATGTTTACAATTTGACCATCTTCTCACAAAATGGTGCTTCCATCAAGCATGCTAATATTACGATGAAGAATTCTGAGAATATCATCATCAGAAATATTAAGTTTGATGAGCTCTGGGAGTGGGATGAGGCTACCGGTGGTGATTACGACAGAAATGACTGGGATTACATGACCATTGATTCCAATAGTAACGGTATCTGGATTGATCACTGTACCTTCTACAAGGCTTATGACGGTATTGTAGATGTGAAGAATCCTTCACCTATTACCAATGTAACCATTTCCTGGTGTGAGTTCCTGCCCGGAAGTGAGGGTAATGTATTCTTTGATGTAATGATGAATGATGTATTTGCAAATCCTGACAAGTATGCAACTTATCAGCATATGCTTGACGAAGGTATGAACAAAGACCAGGTATATATGTATGCATATGGTCAGAAGAAGACTCATTTGTTGGGACAGAGTGCAGATGCTACCAATGCTGCAGGTATCCGTGTAACTCTTGCAAATAACTACTACAAGGATTCTATGGATAGAATGCCCAGACTTCGTTATGGTAACAGCCATGTATACAACTGTATCATGGATGCCCAGGATCTCTTGGATGTAAAACTTTCTATCAAGAATGATGATATTGCTAAGAAGATTGTAAGCAATGGCGCAGCTTCCACTTGTGGAGCACAGGTGCTTTTGGAGAACTGCTATATCAGCGGTATTCAGAATGCATTGAATTCCGGTAACGGTTCTGACCTTTCAGGTTACATCAATGCAATCAACAGTGTATACTACATGAATGGTGTGGCAACCGAGCTTGCTCCTAAGTGTAACACCAGTGGTGATACCAGAGTACTTGTTACCGATGCAGATGCGTTTATCAGTCAGCTTCCTTATGCTGATTATGTACTGTATGATGCAGAGGATTTGAACGGTATCGTTAAAGCTTATTCCGGTGCCGGTAAGTTGGATCTTACCGTACTTCAGTGGGAGAAGACTTCTTATAATGCTGAATGGAGCGATCCTGTTATTGTGGAAGATGAAGAGGACATCAAGCCTGTAATCAATCCTGATAAGAAGGATGATGACGATGATGATGATGAAATCATTGCTGACGAGGTTGTATCCGTAGTTGAGAAGATTAAGGATACCGTTGGTGCAAGACCTGTAGCAGGTCCTCAGGATAGACATGATTCCAATAATGACAGACATGATAATAAGCCTGTACAGGAAGAGTTCAAGAAGGATGAACCCAAGAAGGATCCTGCTTCATCTGATGCAGACAACAAGAAGAACGAGGTTGCAGCAGATAAGCCTGCAGGTGATGATAAGAAGAATGACAAGCAGAATACAACAATTATCGGAGATGGAGAAGTTCCTTTGGCAGGAATGGCTGCTGAAGAAGACGCTTCCGGTATGAATTGGTGGTGGATTGTCTTGATTCTTGTAGCTGTAGTTGTAGCCGGTGGAGTCGGATACACAGTTTATCAGAAAAAACAGGATATGTAATATGACAAATTAATAATCCGCCGGAGCAAATGCTCCGGCGGGTTTCTTGTTGTGTTTTATTTAGTTATATCAAAGGAGATTATCCCATGGTTACTACTACATCGTAGGTTTCTTTGCCCTGTACATAAGGTACTATACAACCCTCTACTGCTACGCCATCCACAGTCATGGAAGCTACACCCTTTTCTACATCATTAGGGTTCTTAACAGTGATGTTGTAGGTTCCCTCGCGGAACTTACGGGTGATGGTGAAATCACCGAAGCCTTTGGGGGTACAAGGATTGATGGACAGTCCCTTGTGGGTAGGATATACACCCAGAATGTACTGGGAGATATTTACAAAGGTCCATGCAGCAGTACCGGTAAGCCAGCTGTTTTTAGCTTCACCGTGGAATTTAGCATCGCGTCCTGCGATCATCTGTGCGTATACATAAGGCTCAGTGCGATGAATCTCGCTGATTTCCTCGGTGTATGCAGGGCAGGTCTTCTTGTAAATCTCAAAAGCGCGGTTGCCGCGGCCTAAAACGGTTTCTGCGATGGAAACCCAAGGGTTGTTGTGGCAGAAGATTCCGGCATTCTCCTTGTATCCGGGAGGATAGGAGGAAACCTCGCCCAGCTCTAAGTGGTACTCGGTGTAAGCAGGCTGGAGAATCATTACGCCGTAGTCGGTATCCAGACGCTCCTTAACGGAGTCAAGTGCCTTCTTTGCAAGGCCTTCCTTAACGCCTACGCCAGCCAGTACACAGAAGCCCTGGGGCTCAATGTAAATCTGGCCTTCTTTACATTCTTGGGAACCGATTTTCTGGCTGTAAGCATCGTATGCACGAACAAACCAGTCGCCGTCCCAGCCATCCTTTAAGATGGTATCATACATAATCTGAACTTCCTTGCGGGCACGTGCAGCCTCTGCATCATCGCCCATGAGCTCACAGAGTTGTGCATATTCTTCACCATATTTTACAAACATTCCTGCAATGAATACGGACTCTGCAACGGGGCCCTCGCTGGGACCAAAGGTCTGGAAGGACTCGCCGGGATGCTCAGAGAAGCAGTTAAGATTCAGACAGTCATTCCAGTCTGCACGTCCAATCAGAGGGAGGCCATGAGGTCCTTTGTGATTAACGGTGTAATCAAAGGAGCGTTTTAAGTGGTCCAGAAGAGGCGTTGCCACGCTTTCATCGTTGTCAAAAGGCACCATCTCGGTGAGAATGGAGGTGTCTCCGGTCTCACGTACATATGCGCTGGTACCGCCGATGAGCCACAAGGGATCATCGTTGAAGCCGCTACCGATGTCGGAGTTACCCTTCTTGGTAAGAGGCTGGTACTGATGGTATGCGCTACCGTCCTGAAACTGGGTGGAAGCAATGTCAATAATACGTTCTCTTGCTCTGTCGGGAATCAGATGTACGAAGCCGAGCAGATCCTGACAGGAATCTCTAAAGCCCATGCCGCGGCCAATACCGGATTCATAATAGGAAGCGGAACGGGACATGTTAAAGGTTACCATACACTGATACTGGTTCCAGATATTTACCATGCGGTTAACCTTGTCGTTATCGGATTTTACATTATATTTGGAAAGAAGGTTCTTCCAGTAATCGGAAAGCTCTGCAAATGCAGCATCCACCTTCTCGGCAGTGTCGTATTTAGCCAGCATTGCTTCGGCGGGCTTCTTATTAATAATGCCGTGGGATTCCCACTTCTCTTCCTGGGGATTCTCTATGTAACCAAGTACAAATACGAAGGTTTTGCTTTCGCCGGGAGCCAAAGATACATTCAACTGGTGGGAAGCGATGGGAGACCAGCCGCTTGCCATGGAATTTGTACATGCACCATTCTCTACGGCTTCGGGCTCATCAGCTCCGCGATATGCACCAAGAAATGCGTCTCTGCTGGTGTCAAAGCCTGCAACTTCTGCATTTACGGAGTAGATTGCATAGTGGTTACGACGCTCGCGGTACTCGGTCTTGTGATAAATTGTGGAACCTTTTACCTCAACTTCGCCGGTGCTTAAGTTTCTCTGGAAGTTCTTCATATCATCATCTGCATTCCACAGACACCACTCTACATAAGAAAATACAGAAAACTCTTTAGCTGTATCAGATTCGTTGGTCAAGGTCAGCTTGCTGATTTCGCAATTGTCCTTAGCGGGCACGAAGGTTAACAGGGAAGCCTTTAATTGATTCTTAGAGGAGGTAAAGCGGCTATAACCGATACCGTGTCGGCACTCATAAGAGTCAAGCTCTGTCTTGGTGGGTTTCCAACCGGGATTCCATACAGTATTACCTTCTTTAATATAAAGATACTTACCGTTTACATCTCCGGGAACATCATTGTAGCGGTAACGGGTCAGGCGTAATAGTTTTGCATCCTTATAAAAGGTATATCCGCCACAGGTGTTGGATAACAGTGTGAAAAACTCTCCCGAGCCTAAATAGTTAATCCAGGGCAAGGGGGTTTTGGGGGTTGTGATGACATATTCCTGATTGGCATCATCGAAAAAACCGAATTTCATAGTGTAGATCCTCCCATTTAATATTGGTTTAAGTAAACGATTAAGTTGAATAGAATTATACAGAATGGAAATGGAAAAAGCAATAGAAAATCCGAAAAATACGCAGAAATTCACATTTTTTCAATAGAGGGTAATATAATGTTTAAAGGGGAAAAAATAACGTTTTTTTGATGGTTTTGTGAAAAATGACAATAGGTAAGCGCTTACATTGGAGGAAAATAGACAAAAACCACCCCCTAAAACTGTAAATTGTGAACAAAGTGTATAATATTTTTGAAAAATGGGTTGCAAATTTGGAAAAAGTATTATATATTTAAGTCACGAAAACGATTAAGTAAAAGCGATTCGGTGTCGCTGGGTACCTGAGAACAGTCGAGAGGTGATCTTAATGACATCAATGAAAGATATCTCCAAAGTCTGCGGGGTGTCGGTGGCAACGGTCAGCAAAGCTCTGAATAACCACAGTGATATCGGAGAGGAAACGAAACGTAATATCAAACGGGTTGCCAGAGAGATGGGATACTCTCCCAACCTGGCCGCAAGGGCTTTGAAGACAAACAGAACCCATGAGATAGGTGTCTTGTTTGTGGATGATGAGCGAAGCGGATTAACGCATGACTATTTTGCCAGTGTGCTTGACAGTTTTAAACGGGCGGCAGAGAAATGCGGATATGACATTACCTTTATTAATAGCAGCAAGAACAGGTCGGGCAGTATGTCCTACCTGGAGCACAGCAGATATCGGGGATTTGACGGCGTGGCAATTGCCTGTGTGGATTTCAATGAACCGGAGGTAGTTGAGCTTTTACAAAGCGATATACCGGTAGTAACAATTGATTATGTATACGATGGACATATCGCAGTTGTTTCGGATAATGTGGGTGGAATGAGAAACCTGACAGAGTATGTGTGCGGGAAAGGTCATAAGAGAATTGCTTACATCCATGGTGCAAGTACCGGTTCCAGCTCTACGGTAACGACGAATCGGGTTTCCAGTTTTTATCGGACTGCAGAACAATATGGTGTAACGATTCCTGATGAGTACATAAAAGAAGCTCCTTACAGAGATGCGGAGAGGACATACAAGCTTACAAAAGATTTGCTTGAACTTCCCAAACCGCCAACCTGCATTATTTATCCTGATGATTATTCTGCGTTTGGCGGAATTAATGCAATCAGAGAACGGGGACTTCGAATCCCTGAGGATGTATCGGTAGTGGGGTATGATGGCATACAGGTTGTTAAACATGTAGAGCCGCGACTTACCACAATACAACAGGATACGGAACAGATGGGCGCAGCTGCTGCAAGGCAGTTAATCAGCCTGATAGAGAGGCCTAAATCCACAATTATTGAACAGATTACCATACCGGGTAAGCTGGTGGAGGGCAGAACCGTAGCTACCGTATCTTAGTAAATATTGGCATTTGTATCGTCCGGAAGGGATGATATAATATAAATGCAGCAACAAACAATTCACTTAAATGGGAGGAATTAAACATGAAGAAAAGAGTACTTAGTGCTTTACTGGCTGCTACAATGTTGACCGGCATGCTTGCTGGTTGTGGCGGCGGAAAGGCAGAAAAAGGTTCCGTGCTGAATATTTATTGCTGGAACGAGGAGTTCAAGAGCCGTCTTGAGGAGCATTATCCTGGTTACGAAGTAATCGATGCTACCACCGGTAAGATCGGTGATGTTACTGTTAAGTATACCATCGTTCCTTCTGATGACAATGCTTATCAGAACAATCTGGATTCCACTTTGGATAAGCAGGCTAAGGCTAAAGCTGATGATAAGATTGATATCTTCTTGGTTGAGGCTGACTATGCATTGAAGTATGTTAATACTGACGATGCTATGAGCGTTAAGGATCTTGGTATTACTGATGCAGATGTTGCTAATCAGTACAAGTACACCAAGGATGTTGTTACCGATTCTAACGGCAACCTGAAGGGCGTTTCATGGCAGGGATGTCCCGGCGCTCTGTTCTATAACAGAGAGATCGCTAAGGATGTATGGGGAACCGACGATGCAGCTGAGATTCAGAAGAAGGTTGCTGACTGGGATACCTTTAAGGCAAGTGCAGCTGAGCTGGAAGCAAAGGGTTACTATGTAACTTCTTCCGTAATGGATACATATCGTACCTACTCCAACAACGTAACCTCTAAGTGGGTTGTTGATGGCAAGATTAACATTGACCCTAACATTGAGAAGTGGGCACAGGATGCTAAGGCTATGTACGATGCAGGCTACACCAACAACTATGAGCTGTGGGGTGAGGACTGGTCTAAGGGCTTCTATCCTGAAGGAAACGTATTCTGCTACTTTGGACCCGCTTGGTTCATCAACTTCTCCATGGCAGCTGATAAGGAAGGCTCCGTTGGTTACAATGGTGGCTGGGGTATCACTGAGGGACCTCAGAGCTTCTACTGGGGTGGTACTTGGATTTGTGCAGCAAATGGTACTGACAACAAAGAGCTTGTTAAGGATATCATGCTGAAGATGACCTGTGATGAGGCTCTCATGACCGGTATCGTTAAGGCAAATGATGACTTCGTAAACAACAAGCCTGCTATGGAAGCTATGGCAAAAGATGCTTCTTACAGCAGCAAGATTCTGGGTGGCGTTAACCCTCTGCCTTTGTATGTTGCAAGTGCTGATGGCATCAGCTTGGACAACATGACTATTTATGATCAGGCATGTAACGAGGAGTTCCAGAACGCTATGAAGAACTACTTCAATGGCGAAGCTACTTATGAAGAAGCTTTAGAGCTGTTCTACAAGGCAGTTGAAGAGAAGCATCCTGACTTGAAACACTAATTTGAATAGTCGGATTAAATAAGATAGAAATGTGCCTGCCCGCTGTATTGGCCGGCGGGCACATTTTTTCTTTTTTTAGATTTGTTAAAGATTTGACAGCGCCGGCAGCAGATTTTGACAAAATCAAGTGGAAATATGCTGCGAGCGCTGTAAAGGCAAATGTAGTGGAAGGAGATGTAAGCAGATGAGTGCTAAGAAAACCAGCAATGTGGTGAAATACAACAAGTGGGGTTATATTTTTCTGGCTCCCTTTATAATTGTTTATGTTGTATTTCAATTGATTCCATTAGTTTGGACCATTTGGAACAGTTTCTTTGAAAACTACCTGGCAGGTCGTGTGCAAGTGGGTCCGACCTTTATTGGTTTGGAGAATTACATTACACTTTTTAAAAACGGGGACTTGCTTGTTTATACACAAAATACCATTATTATGTGGGTAATGGGATTTGTACCGCAGATAATTGTTTCACTTTTGCTGGGTGCATGGTTTTCTGATAACAGATTGAGACTTAAGTTTGCAGGCTTTTATAAGACAGTAATTTATCTGCCTAACCTGATTATGGCATCTGCTTTTTCCATGTTATTCTTTACATTGTTTTCAGATGGAGGTCCCATTAACTCTATTTTGGTTCAGCTTGGAGTGTTTAGTGAGCCTTACAGTTTCTTAAGTCATACTTGGAGTGCAAGAAGCCTTGTAGCGCTGATGAACTTTCTGATGTGGTTTGGTAATACAACCATCTTGTTGATGGCAGGTATGATGGGTATTGATACATCTTTGTTTGAGGCTGCAGAGGTTGATGGTGCAACTTCCACACAGAGATTCTTTAAGATTACATTGCCTCTTTTGAGACCGATTTTGATTTATGTAATGATTACCTCTTTGATTGGTGGTTTGCAAATGTTCGATGTGCCTCAGATTCTTACCAACGGAACCGGCGATCCTATGCGTTCTACCATGACACTGATTATGTACTTGAATAAGCATTTGTTTAGCAAGAACTACGGTATGGCAGGTGCTCTGTCTGTAATTCTCTTCCTGATTACAGGTGTGCTGAGTCTCCTTGTTTACAAGTTCTCCGACAATAAGGAAAGTTGAGGTGGATGACATGGGTGATATGAATACAACATCTAAGGGCTTGGGAATCCATGCCAGAAGATTAATTGCGCATATTGTACTGATTTTTCTGACTTTCCTGTGTTTGTTTTGGTTTTATGTATTGTTTGTAAATGCAACCAGAAGCAACTCAGATTTGACCAGAGGATTTACCCCCTGGTTCGGGGATCACATGCTTGAGAACTGGACGAATCTGATTAATGGAACTTTGCCGGTATTCAGAGGATTGTTTAACAGCTTGTTTGTTTCCGGTTGTAGTGCGGTTTTGTGTACCTACTTTTCATCTATGACAGCATACGCAATTCATGCATATGACTTTAAGATGAAGAAGTTTATGTTTACCTTTATTCTGATGGTGATGACCATACCTACACAGGTAACTGCACTTGGTTTTGTGCGTTTGGTTGATACCATGCAGATGACGGATACCTTTATTCCGTTGATTGTTCCCGCAATAGCAGCTCCCGTTACTTTCTTCTATATGAAGCAGTATATGGAGAGTACTTTGCCTCTGGCGATTGTGGAGGCGGCCAGAATTGATGGTTGTGGAGAGTTTAAGACCTTTAATACCATTGTAATTCCTATGATGAAGCCCGCTATTGCAGTGCAGGCAATCTTCACCTTTGTAAGTAACTGGAACAACTACTTTACACCTGCACTTATTTTGACTGATGAAGATGTAAAGACTCTGCCCATTTTGATTGCACAGCTTCGTGCTGCAGACTTCCTTAAGTTTGATATGGGTCAGGTTTATATGATGATTGCATTTTCCATTTTCCCTGTAATTATTGTATATCTGCTTTTGTCCAGATACATTGTACAGGGTGTAGCTTTGGGAAGTGTAAAGGGCTAATATTAGTTACGCATTCGAGTTTATTTCTTTCCCTTTCATATGAATTAGCAGAAATGCCTTGTCGGGATTCCGGCAAGGCGTTTCTGACATTGTAAGAATAATATTTACCGAATTTGTTGATTTTGGGGTGCAAAAGGACTAAAATAGAAGTAATAAACAAGGAGGGACGGCGTATGAAAAAAGTATTTGCGTGTTGTTTATTAGGAATCAGTATGATATTGGGTGCGTGCGTTTCTGAGAGTGAGCAAATTGAAAGTGTATCTTCTGTTTCACAGGAGACTGTGGTGCAGGAAGAAACCTTTCAGGTCCTGCATATCATGAGTTATCATGAGGGCTGGGAGTGGACGGAGGTTCAGTTACAGGGGTTTCAGGATGCTTTGAGTGAGTATGAAGTTGAATATACCGTAAAAGCAATGGATTGTAAGAATCATGCAGATGATGAATACAGAAATAAGGTGGCACAGGAACTGAAGGACTACATAGATACAAACCAGCCTGATTTGGTGTATGTAAGTGATGATGAGGCGTTGCAATACGTTGTGTCAGCATATGAGGACTCGGATATTCCGTTTGTATTCAGCTGTGTAAATAAGGATATTTCGGAATATGGTCTGGCAGAGGCTGATAATGTAACCGGTGTTTATGAGGTGGAGCATTTTGGGGCAAGCTTTGAACTGGTACAGGAGATTGTGCCGGATATTAAGGATGTCATTGTGATTTATGACAGAGCTGAGATGTGGAATGATGTTAAGGCTCGAATGGTTGCAGAGACGAAAAATTATCCGGATGTGAATTTTATTTTCCTGGATCCGATTATGACTTTTGAACAGTATCAGCAGACCATTCTGGAGTATAATGGTAAGGTTGATGCACTTTGTCTGGTAGGTGTGTTTAATTACGCTGATGAAAACGGCGAAAGCGTTTTTTATCAGG
Source organism: Acetatifactor sp. (assembly GCA_045542555.1). Classification (GTDB taxonomy): domain Bacteria; phylum Bacillota; class Clostridia; order Lachnospirales; family Lachnospiraceae; genus Acetatifactor. Next base: position 41,198 of record JAZQLH010000075.1, read on the forward strand.
ATGTACTAAAATGGACAGAAGAAAACAGCACCATTCCTGATTTTTCGTTCTGGATAGACAGAATAGATAATAGTACGCTGTGTAGTGTAGCGATATCCGGCTATGAGCAGGGCTATACCGCAGGTGAGATTGCGGAACAGATTCTTGTGGAAAAGGTTTCTCCGGCCGATATTGAGCCTACTCATACGGCAAAGGGTTCTGTTGCAATCAATACCAAGAGAGCAGAGAAGTTGGGCTTGACAATTGATGCAGATTTGTTACTTAGTGCAGAAGTATATTCTAAGTACCAGTGGGAGGAATAATGGTCAGTAAACAGACAATGGTAAGTATAAGAAACAAAATATTGCTTATATTATGCGTTGTTTTGTCTTTGACGGTTGTAGGAAACTTTGTCATAAGCGGACAATTGTTTAAAAAATCTCAGGTTGCAGCGTTTGATAATGAGGCCTTTGCAACTGCAAGGGGCTTGCAGACCAATATCAATAGTTTGATAGAAAAGAATTTCCTTCCCTATACGGAAATTGTTAATTGTGAGCCTTTGCTTGACGATTTTGTGTCCAAAAACGAGTATGTCATTTATACATATACCACAGATGTTGATGGTACTATGCTATATGCCAGCAAGGAGGCAATAGAAGGTGGAGTTAGTCAAAATGTGCTTGCACAGGCTGTGATATCCGGCGAAGAGCAAAGTATAGAGGATGCGGAAAAAGAAGTTCTTTATTATATTTTACCGCTACGGGGTAAGGCTGAAAAAGGAGAGGAAGTCGGTTCTAATGTTGGTGTTTTGGTGGTGGCATACCCCCGTTCCTGCATAACAGATCCCTTGAACAGATTGCATCGATACAATGCTTTGCTGGCAGGGGTAACGTTTATTTGCTCGTTTCTGTTGATTTTTTTGTTGATAACCAGATGGATAACCAGACCTTTGCAGAAGCTGGATGAGGCAATCCGAAAGGTTTCCAGTAAGGGACTTACAAAAGAAAATACACTGGATATTCGAACCAATGATGAGATTGGTCAGATTGCCCAGTCCTTTAATGATATGCTTGTTCAGCTTGATGACACTACAGTGTCAAAGAATTATATTGACAGTATTTTGCTTAATATGAGTGAGGCGCTTTTTGTAATTGATACGGATAAGCGCATAGAAAAGGTAAATGACGCTGCTGTCAGTCTGCTGGGGTATTCGCAGGAAGAAATTCAGGGAAAATCTGTAGATTGGTTATATGAAAAGCAAGAGGACAATCCGTTTTTACAGTCAGATTTTGATAGTAAAATTTACAACGACGAGTTGAAAAGTATTGAAACAGAGTTTGTAACGAAAGAAAGAGATGCGGTCTGCGTTTCGGTGAACTGGTCGGCGGTTAAAGATGTTGATGGCAATACAAACCGATATGTATGTACGGCAAGAGATATTACAGAGATTAAGAAAGCTCAAAAAATCATGATGCATCAGGCTAATTATGATGAGCTTACAGGCTTGTCCAATCGTTATAATCTGGAAGTGGCCATTGAGAAGATTCTGAATGATACCGGCAAAAAACACATTTTTATTGTAATTGACTTGGATAAGTTTAAGGCGGTAAATGATATTTGTGGACATGCGGCGGGTGATGTGTTGCTAAAACAAATCGCATACATGATAAAAACCGCAGCGGGAGAGCGCAATCTGACAGCCAGACTGGGTGGAGACGAATTTGCAATTGTAATGTATGACACGGATACGGCAGAGATGACAAAAGTTGTGGAAGGGTTGTTGGATGACATTCGCAAGTTTAGTTTCACATGGGAAGACAAAGCCTTTAATGTTGGTATGAGTATCGGTGCGTTTGAGATAGACAGACCCGGTTTGGATAGACTGACTGTTTTTAGCGCTGCGGACAGGGCCTGCTATATAGCCAAGAAAAAGGGTGGTAACCGTTTGCATGTCTATACCATTGAGGATAAGGAGCTTAGTGATAGGCAAGAGGAAGCATCCATGATGCCGATTATTACTGATGCCTTTGAAAATGACAGATTCTTCCTTGTTTACCAGCCGATTCAGGCCTTGGGAGCAGAGAAAGGGGTAGCTGCTTACGAGGTTTTTGTAAGACTGCGAATGAAAGATGGTACGGTGCTGGAGCCTGAAGCTTTTCTTTCGTCAGCAGAGCGTTATAATAAGTTGTTGCAGTTGGATCAGTGGGTGGTTCATGAATTTTGCAGAAATTATTATGCAGTCAAGGAAAAATTCGGCGATGACAAGGCGATGCGGTTTCACATCAATTTGACCGGAGTGTCCATGAACTCGGATCACTTTTATCAATTTATTTCTAATGAATTCGAAAACTATGGAATATCTCCGGAAAGTGTATGCTTTGAAGTTACGGAAAATTGTGCGGTAACCAATTTTGTGGAAGTGACAACACTTATGAAGGACTTGAAAAGTCTGGGATGTCGATTTGCTATAGATGATTTCGGAATCGGTATGTCTTCTTTTATGTATTTAAAGCAGTTGCCGGTTGACATGGTTAAAATCGACGGAAATTTTGTAAGCCAGATGGATAAGTCTCCCATAGATGCTGCAGTGGTCAGAACCATCAACGAGGTGGCACATCTTTTGGGAATTAAGACAGTAGCTGAGTGCGTTGAGAATCCTGCAGTACTGGAGGCTGTGGAGGCATTGGGGATTGATTACGCACAAGGTGATGCAATTATGAAACCGGAAATTGTGGATGTATAATAAGTAGAAAAAGTATAAGAACCTCCCGGGGTGAATTCTCTGGGAGGTTCTTTGGTGAAAAAAAGGAGTAGATTGAACTAATCTACTCCCAATAAGCGGAGCCGGAGGGATTCGAACCCTCGTGCCCCGGAGGGCTAACGCATTTCGAGTGCGCCCCGTTATGACCACTTCGATACGGCTCCGAATGAGTCTATTCTATCGAAAAATGCTCTGAATAGCAAGAGTAAAATTTCAGTTAGAGTCAAAAGATTGACAAGATGGTAGTAAAAAATTATACTTAAATAATTGAAATATGGGGAGGAAGCAATAGATGAAAAAGAAATTAGGTGTGGCATTATCTTTTTTGCTGAGCACGTCAATGTTGTTTACAGCTTGCGGCGGCTCAAATGCGGATATTGATTTTGGAATTGATTTTGGTTTTGATTTCTTTTCTGAGACCGAAGGGACTGAAAGCACTGCAGAGGATGTTGAGGAAGTGCTGGCTGACGCAGAGGCAGTTGTGGAGTTTCAAGACCCGCTGGTGGAAAGATGCGTCAGAATGGAGATGGGCAAGATGGATGGGGAGCCTGTCACGGCAGGAGAGTGTGCTTTGCTGGAGAAATTGACGATTGATTGTGATTTAGAATACTCATATGTCAATTGTTGGACAAATATGTCGGGAATTGCAGTGGCTAACTATGTGGATTTATGTGATTTGCGATATATGACAGGTTTGAAAGAGTTGGAAATAGATAATGATGTTTTGAGGGATACCTTAGTGAATTTGGAGGCAATTGGGAGTTGCTCTAAGCTGGAACGTCTTACAATGCAATATAATCCTATGAGTACTTTTTATTATGGGACATTGCCCATGGGATATAAATATCTTGCAGGTATAGTTGAAAAAATGCCGTTACTCACATATATAAACTTAGGGTATCCGGTTCCTGCGGAGCATCGGGAAATTGTTTGTCAGGGGCGTGAGGATTTAATGTTTGAATCTGGTTTTGCCGAGGGCACTTTTATTGAGGATATTTCATCCCCTGATGAATGGGAGCTTGTAGCGGCACAAGATGTTGAGAAGTATATTGCGAGTTGGACGAAGGAACATGAGAAACGGGAACTTTATAGCTTAAAGGTAAATAATCAGGCAACTTTTGATGAACTTTTGGAAGAACTTCCGGTGGAGCTTGAAGATTTGCATATTCAGATTACAGGAGCAGATGCTCTTGATATTAAAGGTGTAGAACGGTTCAAGAACCTTAAGACATTTTCTTTGCTGAATGAAATATCGTATTCGGATTTTCAAGATAATCAATCCAAAATGGCGGTGGATATCAAGGGGCTGGAGGCTTTGAGCGGCTGTGAAGAGTTGTATTCTGTCAGTTTCGTAGGTGTAGAAGGAGATTTGGCTCCCTTAGCAGATTTGGTGAGATTAAAGGAACTGAGTCTTCACAGATGTGTGTTCGATTCGCCAAAATTTTTGGGAGAAATTCCTAAGTTACGGGAACTTATTGTGGTTTATAATTCCTGTGAAGATTTGCAAGGATATTTATTGGAGAATGGAGCTTCTTTCGAAAAGTTAAGGTATTTGCGTACAGAGAATGGAGAAGCCTCTGATTATGCAGGAATTGAAAAATATCCGAATTTAGAGATGTTGTCTATCGGTTCTATGTGCGGTGTAACGGATGTGCGGTATCTTTCTGAGTGTCCGAAGTTGAAGTATTTATTCTTTGAGACACCTAATCAGGAGTTGGATATTTCGGCATTGAAGGAGCTAAAAAGCTTAAAATTTTTGTTTATTAATTCATTTTGGGATTTAGAAAAGCTTACCGGCGTGGAAGAGGTAGTTAAAGCTAATGTTGTTAGTGTGATTCTACCATTTACTCATTCAGGTTATCGAGTAGAGGATAGTTATGATGATATAAACAGTTGGATTGATGTGGCCGTTTCTAATCCGGATATATCTTGCTTTGTTCCGGGTAAAACGATATACGTTGATTTTAATGAACAGGACATTTATCCCGTAATCAATTTTGAAAAATTGCATGAAAATGATATTATGTGTAGATTTGCAGAACTGTGGCTGTACACCCGGCCGGAAGAATACCAGACTATGGAACAGATTTTAGAAGATATTAAAGAAAAGTAGGTTTGAGGCGTTTCCTGAGGAGGAGACGCCTTTTATTTTATTTCTTTTGTTGTCGAATGACTGATTTTAGGATATAATTAAAAAGGATTCATTTGATTTAATAGAATAGTCATAGGCGTAAAAGGAGGACCAACCATGAAGAGAATCGGTATGTTGACCAGCGGTGGAGATTGTCAGGCGTTGAACGCGGCGATGAGAGGTGTTGTGAAGACTCTTTTAAACAGCAATGAGCAGGTGGAAATTTATGGATTCCTTGATGGATACAAGGGCCTGATTTATGGTAATTTCAAGATGCTGACCGGCAAGGATTTCTCCGGTATTCTTACCATGGGCGGTACAATTCTTGGTACTTCCCGTACGCCTTTTAAAACGATTCAGGACCCGGATGAAAACGGTCTGAATAAAGTGGAGGCTATGACTCAGAACTATTATAAACTCAAGCTGGATTGTCTGGTTGTTCTGGGTGGTAACGGTTCCCACAAGACTGCAAATCTTCTTCGTGAAGAAGGACTGAACGTAGTTACCTTACCTAAGACCATCGACAATGATTTGTGGGGCACGGATATGACCTTCGGCTTTCAGAGCGCAGTAAATATTGCCACAGAAGCTATCGACTGCATTCATACCACAGCTGCGTCCCATGGTCGTGTGTTTATTGTGGAGGTTATGGGGCATAAGGTTGGCTGGCTTACTTTGAATGCCGGTATGGCCAGTGGTGCAGATATTATTTTGATTCCTGAGATTCCTTATGACATTGATAAGGTGATTGAGAAGATAGAGGAGCGCGACCGGAATGGTAGCCGATTTACCATTATTGCAGTGGCAGAGGGCGCTATTTCTAAGAAGGATGCCAAGTTGTCCAAGAAGGAGTTTAAGAAGAAAAAGGAGAATTCTCCTTATCCTTCCGTCTCCTATGAGATTGCAGCGCAGATTCAGGAAAAGACCGGAAGAGAAGTACGTGTTACTGTTCCCGGTCACACCCAGCGAGGCGGCAGTCCCTGTCCTTACGACCGTGTTTTTGCAAGCCGTCTGGGTGCGGAGGCAGGCAAGCTGATTCTGGAAGGCCAGTACGGATTTATGGTGGGATATAAGAATCGTGAAATGGTGCGAGTACCTTTGGAAGAAGTAGCAGGCAAACTGAAATATCTGTCTCCGGACGCATCCATTGTGCAGGAGGCGAAGCTTTTGGGAATTTCCTTCGGCGATTAAGCCGTAGATTGGAAAGGGTATTATTTGTATGTCATACACAGCGTTATATCGTAAATTCAGACCGGATTCCTTCGGTGACGTAAAGGGTCAGGAACATATTGTGACGACCTTGCAGAATCAACTTAGGGCCAATCGTATCGGTCATGCATATTTGTTTACCGGAACAAGAGGAACCGGTAAAACCACTGTGGCTAAGATTTTTGCAAAGACTGTAAACTGCGAGAATCCTACAGAGGAAGGACCTTGCGGAGAGTGTCGTATCTGCAAAGCCATTGCGGCAGGCGCCAGCATGAATGTCATTGAAATCGATGCGGCTTCTAACAATGGTGTGGACAATATCCGTGAGATTGTGGAGGAGGTTTCCTATTCTCCGGCAGAGGGAAAATATAAGGTTTATATCATAGATGAGGTGCATATGCTCTCCATAGGTGCGTTTAATGCACTGCTGAAAACCTTGGAAGAGCCGCCTTCCTATGTTATTTTTATCTTGGCAACCACGGAGGTGCATAAGCTCCCGATTACTATTTTGTCAAGATGTCAGCGGTATGATTTTAAACGTATTACCATTGATACCATTACAAATCGCATGCAGGAGCTGATTGATGCAGAAGGCGTGCAAGTGGAGGAGAAAGCCTTGCGCTACATAGCCAAGACTGCTGACGGTTCCATGCGTGATGCTTTGAGTTTGCTGGATCAGTGTATTGCATTCCATCTTGGCAAGGAACTGACTTACGACAAGGTCCTGGATGTGCTTGGTGCGGTGGATACAGAGGTGTTCAGCCGGTTGCTTCGACATGTTTTGGACAGGGATGTAACAGGTTGTGTGACGCTTCTGGAAGAGATTGTAATGCAGGGCCGTGAGCTTACTCAGTTTGTAACGGATTTCGCATGGTATTTGCGTAATCTGATGCTGGTGCAGTCTTCGGATAATCTGGAGGATGTTATCGATATGTCTTCGGATAACCTGGCCCGTTTAAAGGAAGAAGCGCAGATGATTGAGATGGACAGAATTGTCCGATATATTCGTATTTTCTCGGAGTTATCGGGTCAAATCCGCTATGCATCGCAGAAGCGCATTTTAGTGGAAATAGCATTGATTAAGCTGTGTAAGCCTGATATGGAGACCACTCCGGATTCTTTAATAGACCGAATCCGTCAGGTGGAGGACAAGGTGGAAAATGGTGTGGTGATGGTGCAAGGGGCAATGCCTGAAGGTAGCGTAGCGCAGGGAGCGCCTGTGGCTTCGGTTTCCACGGCACCCAGACCCCAGCTTCCCAAGGCCATTCCTGATGATATTAAAGCAATCGTGGCCAAGTGGCCTTCCATCTGTGGCAATGCGGATAATCCTATGCGCATGTACATGAAGATGGCAAGATTGAGCTTGGGCGGTGACAACTGCCTGCAGGTTGTTTTGGAAGATGGTCCGGCTTCGGATTATTTCAGCAGACATCCTGAGAATAAGCAGCAGCTTGAGTACATTCTGGCTGATTTCGCCGGCAAGGAAGTAACTGTCAATGTTCAGACCGTCAGTGGCGAAAGAGATTTTGAAGACCACTATGTGGACCTCTCCAAGATAATCCATATGGAGATTGAGGAAGAGGATTAAAATAAAAACAAATTAACGGAGGAATAGAAAAATGGCAAAACGTGGAGGATTTAACGGAGCAGGAATGCCCGGTAACATGAACAATCTGATGAAGCAGGCTCAGAGAATGCAGCGTCAGATGGAGGAAGGACAGAAGGAGCTGGAGGTTAAAGAGTTTACTGCCAGTGCAGGTGGCGGTGCTGTTGAAGTTACCGTAAACGGTAAGAAGGATATTGTGAGCATCAAGCTTGCAGAGGAGATTGTAGATCCTGATGATATTGAAACTTTGCAGGATGCAGTGGTTGCAGCAGCAAATGAAGCACTGCGTAAGGCGGATGATGCAAGTCAGGCACTGATGGGTAATCTCACCGGTGGTTTGGGAGGATTCCCCTTCTAATGGACTTGTATAGCGGACATATCAACAAATTAATAGAGGAATTGGCAGCCCTTCCGGGCATTGGCAACAAGTCGGCCCAGAGACTGGCGTTTCATCTGATTAATATGCCGCAGGATAAGGTAAACAGGCTGGCTAACGTCATGATGGAAGCCAAGGCCAATGTGCGTTATTGTAACGAATGTTATACCCTGACAGATAAGGAAGTCTGTCCGGTATGTGCCAGCGAGAAGCGTAACCATGGTCTGATTATGGTGGTGGAGAATACCAGAGATTTGGCGGCCTATGAGAAGACCGGCAAGTATGAAGGTGTCTATCATGTGCTTCATGGTGCGATTTCTCCCATGCTCGGTATCGGGCCTGGTGACATTAAGTTAAAGGAGCTGATGGAGCGCTTGCAAGGAGATGTGGAAGAGGTTATCATCGCAACCAATTCAAGCCTTGAGGGCGAAACCACGGCTATGTATATCAGTAAATTAATTAAGCCTTCCGGCATCCGGGTGACTAGAATTGCCAGTGGTGTGCCGGTGGGAGGAGATTTGGAGTACATTGATGAAGTGACGCTTTTACGTGCTTTGGAGGGCAGAACTGAATTGTAATAACCGTTAACAGTACAAACTATGTGAGGTGACAAGATGGCAATTACAGTGGAATCTAAGCTTTTTGGTAAGAGTAAGACAGGAGAGGATATTGTTTTATATACCCTGAAAAATGCAAAGGGTATGGAAGCTTGTGTTATGAACCTGGGAGCTGTGGTTGTGGCGCTTAGGGTGCCTGACGCAGCGGGTGTGATTGACGATGTGGTGCTTGGCTTTGACAGTGGTGAACAGTATTACACGAATCCCAGCTTTTTTGGCGCAGTAATCGGCCCCAGTGCAAATCGTATCGGTGGTGCTGCGTTTACATTGGACGGTGTGGATTATCAGTTGGACGTAAATGATAATGCTAATAATCTGCACAGTCATTTGACAGAAGGATACCATGCGCAGATTTGGGATGCCAAGGTATTGGAAAATGGTGTGACATTTACTTTGCAGGATGGGGATGGCAATCATGGATTCCCCGGCAACAAGATTCTGCAGGTAACTTATGCTCTGGATGAGGAGAATGGTTTGAAATTGCATTATCATGGTACAAGTGATAAACGGACCATTTTGAATCCCACCAATCATAGTTATTTCAATCTGGATGGACATAAGGCCGGTAATATTGAAGGTCACAGCCTTTGGATAAAAGCAAATACCTACACGCCGGTGGTAGCCGGTGCGATTCCTACCGGTGAGCTTGCGCCTGTGGCAGGAACGCCCATGGATTTTACCAAGGAGAAGGTAGTGGGTGATGAGATTAATGCTGATATGGAGCAGCTTGTGCTTACCGGCGGTTATGACCATAACTGGGTTATCACTGATGCAGACGGCACTTTGCAGCATATTGCAACGGTGAAGGCACCTAGGAGCGGCAGAGTGATGAAGGTGTACACTACTTTGCCCGGTGTGCAGTTCTATGCAGGCAATTTTATTGACAGACAAAATGGCAAAGAGGGTGCTGTTTATGACAAGAGACATGGATTGTGTCTGGAGACGCAGTTTTTCCCCGACAGCATTCATCATGAGAATTTCCCTTCCTGCGTATTTGGTGCAGGTATGGAATATGATTCCGTAACAGTTTATCAATTTGTATAAAAATCTTGTCGAACAATTTTGCCTTTGTGGCGACAAGGAATGATAAAATACCTTGCATGCAGATGTTAAGATGAGTCTAAAAGACTTGTCAGACACAGCATGGGAGGTGTTTTGTATGGAATTACCTAAAAATATTACACAAATTGGTGAAGTAAGCAGAGACTGCAAGATTTACGTTGAGGACTATGTCATCTCCTATTTAAAGCAGCTAAATCAAGTTGCGCAGGATAAGGAAGTGGCAGTGGCACTATATGGTGTTCGCAAAGAAGAAAACGGCATCTCTTATTATTTTATGTATGGCGCATGTAAGTTAAACTACCTACAGCGGGAGGTCCGCCATTTATCGCAGGCACAGCGTCAGGAGATTGAGAAGCTTCGCAGGAAATATTTCCCGGATCAGGAATTTTTAGGGTATCGTATTCTGGACGGTGAAATGATTGAAGGACTGCATGTTTGTGAACAGGAAATCTGCAGATACATAGGCGGATATGCCAGATTTTATGAAAAAAACGACGCAATGTTGGCATATATGTTGGATGTGAGAGAACAGGCACAGCCGGAGTATGTTGACCGCACGAAATATGAAGAGGTTAAGAAACGTCAGGAAGAACGACGTGAGGCTTCGGGACATTATAAAGATGACATAGAAAAGTCTGTGCCAAAGAGGGAACGCCACATCGAGGAGCCGGAGACAGTTTTGATTAACAGAAATCTGTCGTCCTCTGCGAATTTACAGAAAATGAAGCTTGCTGCAGTGGGTGGATTTGCTCTATTATGCCTGTTGGGCATTGGGACATTTAGAGAAGATGAACTGGCAGGGGAACAAGCAGGTTCGGATGATGTGGTTGCGGCATCCGGCAGTGTAGAACAAACGGATACTCTTTTGATGGAGGACAAGCTGGAGCAGGCTTTGCTTGAGGAAAATCAGACGACGGAGGAAGCGGCAAGTACCATTGAGTCTGAGAGTGTAGAACAGCCTCAGAATACAGCAGAAGAATCTTCGGAGCCGGTGATACAAACGTCGCAGGAAGTGCCGGAGGCGGTTGCTTATGTTGTTCAACCGGGTGATACATTAATCACAATATGCCTGCGCCAATATGGCACGGATGTCAGAGTGGCAGATGTTTCAGCATTAAATGAAATAGAAGATCCTGACGATATAAAAGAGGGACAAGTTATAATGTTGCCCCGATAATTTACGAGGTATTACATGGCAGATATCAGAAGCTACCGCAGAGAAAAAGAGAAGAGAGAAAAAAGCCGTACTGATTATAAAGAAAAAATCATACGACACAAATTAAAAAATGTATATCGGGTATTGCTGGTGTTGTTGGCGCTGGTAGCGGTGGTTGTACTGGTAATGGTTCAATATAAGCGACATATTTATACCGCATATGATACTGTATCTACGGTTGTGTTACAAGGTTCTGCCGGTTCAGAAGATATCAGATTACAAAACTGTGTTCTTACATATAGTAAGGATGGTGCGCATTGTACCAATGTTCAGGGTGAGGTCACATGGAATCAGACCTATGAGATTCAGGATATTTTAGTGGAGACCTGTCAGAATGTATCTGCGATTGGTAGCTATAATGGTAGAGAAATCTATGTACAGGACACTCAGAAGCAGTTGGGCTCCATTACAACGAATCTTCCTATAAAAGATATTACTGTGTCGGCTACGGGAATGGTTACAGCAGTTTTGGCTGATACGGATGTCACGTGGATAAATACATATAGTGCTGACGGAGAATTGAAGTTTTCCGGGCAGGCTCATATGGATGAAGCCGGATACCCGGTATCGGTAAGTCTCTCTCCGAATGGAGTTTTGTTGGCGGTGACATATGTGTATCTGGATGCAGGAACATTAAAATCTAATGTGGTGTTTTATAATTTTGGGCCTGTTGGCGATAATATGAGTGACCATGTTGTGGGAATTTATTTCTATTCAGATATGTTGATTCCTGAGATTCATTTCGTGAATGATGATACTGCTTTTGCTGTAGCGGATAATCGTCTTATGATTTTTAAGGGAGGACAGACTCCTACGGAAGAAGCGGGTTACATCTATAATAAGGAAATTCAGTCGGTATTTTATGGTGACGAGTATATCGGTCTGGTACTTGTGTCAGATGACATGGAACACAATTATATGCTGGATGTATATAATACAGCCGGTAAAAAGGTGGACACTTATTATTTTGACATGGAGTACAATGAAATCTTTTTTGAAGAAGACGGTTTTGTCATTTATAATGAGACTGAATGTCAGATAATGACTTATGACGGTGCGGAAAAGTTCAATGGCTATTTTGCAAAGTCTGCGGACCTACTATTTCCGGCCGGAGGTGCATATAAATATGTATTGGTGACAGAGACGTCAATTGACACCATACAATTAAAATAGAGGTACAAGTGACAAATGGAAATTAATATTTTACTGCTGATTGTGGCAGCATTTATGATTTTTAAAATTTATGACGGCTATAGTAAAGGAATGGTCAAGGAAATTATTTCGTTTATTTCGTTGATTGTTCTTTGTCTGGTGATTGTGCTTGTAGCGAATGGTCTCAACAGCTATTATGATGGTGAAATATTGAACGTAATTGTAATGGTGCTGTTGTTGGCTGTGCTTGGTGTTGCGCATCATTTGCTTAATGTGGTAGTGTTCCCGGCAAAAATGCTAGTAAAGCTACCTATAGTAAAGAGTCTCGACAAACTACTGGGTGTTGTGGTTGGAATTGCAGAAACAGTTTTAATTTTATGGACAGTTTACACATTTGTGATGATGATGGATCTTGGTGCAATCGGAGATTTTATTCTGCAAAGCACGGCAAATAATCCGATACTCAGATGGTTTTATGAACACAATCAATTAGCTGGGTGGATTGAAATATTGGGTGCAGAATTAGATGCAAAATTAAATATAAACTTTTAAAAGTATACCTGTCTCTCCATTATATATAAGAGGCAGGTATATTTGTGTTAAAAAATCAAAAAATAGCATTGACAAATGAAAAAAGAAAGTGATATAATGAAAATCCACCGCCTAAAAGCACTTGGCTGGTGAAAAATAATTTATAAAAGTTGTTGACAAGGCAGTCTGACTGTGTTATTATAAGACAGTTGCCGCTAAGAACAGCAACACCACAAATTCGCACAAGCGAATTTGCAAAGACTTCAAAGAAGTCTTTTTGTACCTTGACAAATAAACAGCAATGCAACCCTGAAAATTCCAAAAGCTGCGCTATAGCAGCAGAGAAAATTCAGAGAACTAAGTGATGGAAACATCGCAACCTAAAAAACAGTAATGCCAGATAAAACTGGCAGGACAAACAATCAAAGTTTTAACTTTTTAACATGAGAGTTTGATCCTGGCTC
>JAZQLH010000076.1:0-3362 GCA_045542555.1 Acetatifactor sp.
ACGCCGGCCTAATGTAGCGTCCTCTCTTGTGTATCTTATCGTTTTGCCTGTTTGTGTGTTGGTTTGATTATACACACGCCAGAAGAATTACACAAGCAAAAGGGGGCTTAAGAGACTGTCTCAAAAACCGGCGCCATTATAGTCTGTTGTATGTTTTTGTTTAATCAGACATCTGTCGCATAGCGCAATTTATTAAAGAAAACAAAAGTAAATTGAGAAAGCAGTAAAAAGCAGAGGAATTGTTATTTTATTCCCGAATCTGAAAATTTGTACGCAAAATACTTAAAATGATTGATTTTTTCTTTTTTTCTGTACATCACATAAGAAAAGAGATAGACTTCTGCGGGTGGACGGAACGAAAATCTCCGGCCAGAACGATGGCGTGCAAAAATGGACATACAGAAAAAGTATGAGGTGACCTTATCTCTGGTAGTGCCGTGTTATAACGAGGCGCAGGCGTTACCTGTCTTTATTGACGAAGTGCGGAAAGTGGTTTCTGGACTTCAAGGAGTGCAGCCGGAAATTATTCTGGTGAATGACGGCAGTAAGGATGAAACATTAGCTATCATGAGGGCGCTTCATGTGAAATATCCTTTTATCAAGTATATTTCTTTTTCTCGTAATTTTGGTAAGGAGGGGGCTATCCTGGCAGGATTGCAGGCTGCCAGGGGGGATTATGTGGCTGTGATGGATGCCGATATGCAGGACCCACCGTCATTGTTGCCGGAGATGCTTCGGGGAGTGATGGTTGAGGGGTACGACTGCGTTGGCACGCGACGCTGCACGCGGCGTGGAGAGCCTGTCATTCGTTCTTTTTTTGCGAAATGTTTTTACAAGCTGATTAATGTGGTGTCTGCTACCAAATTGGTCGATGGGGCCCGGGATTACAAGCTGCTCTCCCGGGCTGCTGTAAATGCCCTGGTATCCATGCCTGAAGTTAACCGATTCTCAAAAGGATTATATGAATGGATCGGCTTTCGTACAAAATGGATTCAGTATGAGAATGTAGAACGAGTTGCCGGTGAAACAAAATGGTCGTTCTGGAAGCTGTTTCTTTACTCTATTGAGGGTACGGTGGCATTTTCCACTGCACCTCTGGCTTTAGCATCACTACTGGGCATGTTGATTACCTTTGTATCGCTTGTGGCGGTCGTGTGCTTAAGCATCCGGCAGATAATCTGGCATAACTCCGTAGATGGCTGGACTTCCCTGGTCTGCATAATAGCGTTTTTAAGTGGTATTCAACTGTTTTGTCTGGGAATTATGGGGCAGTACATGGCAAGAATGTACACGGAGAGTAAACGGAGACCTCATTACATTATAGCTGAAAAATCCGAATAATACCAAGAAAATTCAATGAATTATATATCCCGAATAGATAAACTGGCCATACTTTATTTGATTTTGCCTCTCTGCCTGTTTGTGTGGGGATGGCTGAAAATCTGGTTAGCCATACCATTACTGATAATTCTTGCTGTGGCAGTTGCTAAACTCTGGTGTGAGGCTCATTCTGAGTGCAATATGCATGAAATAGGGTGGTCATACAAGGAATTTATTCCGGCGTTGGCAATATTTGCCGCATATTTGTTTTTAACAGGAATGACCGGTAATTGGGCGCAACATGGTGATTATTATGTCAGAAATGATATCTTCTGGAGCCTCACGATGGATAGCTGGCCTCCGGAATTAAAAGACGGGAAATATTTTGTTTATTATTTTCAGACATGGTTGCCGAGCGCGTTGGTTGGTAAAATATTCGGTTGGAAAGCCGCTCTCTGGTCATATTATATATGGATGTGTATAGGAAGTGCTTTTTCGCTGTATTATATTTTTAAGTACGTCGGTAAGTGTGCTTTTTGGATTGCATTTGTTTTTTTTGCATGGAATGGATTGGAGCTGATACCATGCGCTGTGGTTGCGCCCCTGCTTCGTGATATGCCTATCAAAGAGGCATTTTCTCTCAATGAGCACGTAGCAGGGAATTTTCTGACGGAGTCACCAATGTTTTCGATGAAGAATATAGCGCATTGCTTCATACCTGTCTCCATAATTTGTGGAATGCTGCTTATACGGAACATTATTCGTAAGATAGGACCGGCTCTGGGCATGCTTGCCGTGATGTATTCGCCAATGAGTGCTATTTTCCTTTTGCCTATATTGTTATTCCTGTTTCTGCGGGAATATTTTCCTTCGCCTCGGCTATTGGCTAATCGGACTAGTTGGACTTTAATGCTGAAGGAATCATTGAGTTTCTATAATTTAGCTGTTTTGCTAATCTTTGTCCTTTTGATTGTACCTTTTTATTTGAGTCCGTCATCTATCAGTGAATTTAGCTTGGAACGACTGGTGACAGGAAAACTTTTATGTTTGTTTCTGTATTATCTCATTTTTAATGTATTTCTGGTGGCCGTGCTTATCAGGCAGAATGTTAAGGATAATTTGCTCTGGGTGGTTTTACTGACGCATGTAGTATGTATTGGTTGTGGAGTGGCGTTTCACGCAGATGTGTCCATGAAAGGAAGTGTACTGACGACTTGTTTCCTAATCGCAATGTTTTGCAGGTCATTCGCTAAGGCGCAGAATGTATCAAAAGCAGCATATATCATCTATTCTATTCTTGGTTGCCAATATCTCATCTATATGACAGGCGCATTGGCCACACTTATAGGTAGTGCCGGGGTGTGGTTAATTATGCACGTGAGGTTCAGATGGTGCGTGACAGCGATGGTGACAAGTGCTTTCATACTATGCTTGCTTGGTGTGTATAAGCCACAAGTATTCAGCTCGGTTAAGTCAAAGTTAATGGGAGAAAAAGTTCGCTATAGCGAGCACATGGGAATCTATCAGTCGGATGGAGGAAGTGGTTTGTGGTGGTGGTATCGCACGTTTGGCGATTCTCAATCTATGCCCATTTGGTTTAGGTAACAGGTAGAACTGATATGCCTGGTTTGCCGCATATTACATGATGAGAGCTATCTGCGGTACCGTTATCGATGTAAGCCTATAGGTGATCACGTGTGCCTGATGCTGCATAGACCGCAGAATCGCAGAGAGCTGCGAGATGCAGGCAATTAGGACTTGTCATGGCATGAAAGCGACACAAAAATGGAGATTGCGTTCTGGGATGCCAGCTACCAGATTGGCGGCGATAGCAAATGAACTAAACTGGCGCCCTTCTTTCGACACTTAGGAAGGGTGCGTGCCCAGGACATAGGTAACAGAAAAGTACCACCACATAGGTAACACAAGTTCCAGGACATAGGTTACACTTTTGGATAGACTTGTGGCATAATTTCTTTATGCCATGGAACACCAAGAGTAGTAATCAAATGAGAAGCGAATTCATAAAGCTTGTAAATCAG
>JAZQLH010000077.1:0-56410 GCA_045542555.1 Acetatifactor sp.
CTGAGCTGGAAGCAAGTCTCCCGGTGCGCAGTGAGGAAAGGGAGCGTATAACAGAGGAAATCATTAAGATTCAGGTAGCCTGGATGGAGGAATTTGCCGAGAAGTTTCCCAAGATGGCTCAGGATGCCAGAAGTATTCACACCTATGAGGACAATGCCTATAATACCTCTTATGAGACTTATTTAAGAGGAGAGTTAGGAACCTATGGAGAGGAAACATTTGTATTGTACGGCAGATTTATTGCAAAGCTTCTTAAGGAGGGCAGGAATCTGGCTTATGAAACCATGAGCAATACTGCCAAGTTGTATGGTTATGACTCTGTGGAGGATGCGGAGAAACGATTTTGATTATTATGAAATGGTATGCTATAATAGCCGTAATTATGTCTTAAGTGAAGGACGATGACGATATGAATGCAAATGAACGGAAAAAAACGGTTGTAAGAAATTTGATTGTTTTACTGACATTAGCTTTAATGTTATGTGTGTGGCCGCTTTGTCTTGTAAGAAGAACTACAATGCTAAGTTCAAATATATCGATGCAATATTTGAGTACTGAACAGTATCTGCGGGCAGATGCGCCGTTTGTTCAAACATTTACCGCACAGACATCCCGGCTCGAAGCGATTGAGTTTGCTGTAGATTACGATGGTACGCTTCCCGAAGGTGGTGCCTTTGTATTCGAGTTGTCTGATTCAAAAGGAAATGTAATCACCAACCGGGAAGTAGATTTTGCAGAAGTTGACAGCTTTCATTTTTACCCGGTTCCCATAAATCAATGGGTTAAAAAAGGCGAGGAATACACATTTTCCATTTCTGTTGCGCAAGATTATGACAATTTGTTGCGTGGGGTTTATACAGCGGCAACGAAACCTTGTACAGTAGGAAATCAAAGCCTGTATCTTGGAGAGGAAAAGATGGATGGATATGCCTTGACGAGATATAGTTATGGTTTTCCCCTGAATATTAAAAATATAGCATGTATTTGGGCATTTCTGATTACCTGTAGTATATTGCTTTGTTATTTACTTGGACTAAATACCGTGAAAATAAAGGAGAAGGAATCCGGTTTTGGCAAGAAGATTACAACCCTTTGGGAGGGTATATGGAGCTTGGTGAATAAGCATCAGGTTTTGATATTGGTATTGGAAATGTTCGGCATCTTGTTTATGGTTGCCTATATATGCCGTGTGAGAATAGTGGACTGGGATGAAGCTTATTCTTTAAGGATGGTAACCAAATATAGTTTTGCAGAAATGATTAAGGTAACGGCAGAGGATATACACCCGCCCCTTTATTATGTATTGCTACGTCTGTTTAGTGAGGTGTTTGGAACAGGTGTATTTTCTTTGAAAATGTTGTCCGTGATTTTTGAAGGCTGCGTAATGTTATTGGGAATCACAAAAATCCGCAAACATTGGGGATTTGAAACGGCTTTTCTCTTTAACCTGGTTGTTGGTCTGGGGCCGCAGTTTATTTCCTATTCAATAAATATCAGAATGTATTCCTTATCGCTTTTATTTGTTATGCTATGTGCAATATTGGCGTATGAAATCATTCAGGGACAGGGAAAGTGGAATTGGTTCTTTTTTGTATTGGCGGCACTGGGTGGTGTGTATACACATTATTTTAACGTTGTTCCTTTGGCCTTGATTTATGGATATCTTTTGATTGGATTATTGTTGGAAGATAAAAAGAAGTGTAAGTATTTTGGTTTAGGTTGCGTGGCGACGGTTGTGGGATATTTACCGTGGTTGCGTGTAGTGATAGAATCCTTGGGGAGATCCGGAACCAAAACAGAAGACGTAAGTGTTGAAGGATTTGATTTCGATAATTTATTAAACTGGGCATTTTCGACGAATATTGAATTTTCTGTTTTCATGCCAATTGTGTTGTTTGTTATTTGTGTCGCCCTGTTGGTAAGAGACCGTAAAAGGCATTCAAAACAGGAAATCTTGTTTTTGGGAATGTGTGCAATAAATATAGTGTTATCTTATATTGGATGCAGATTGGTGACATCTGCGACGGCACGTTTTTGGGATAATCGTTATGTATTTGCTGCACTGGGACTGTTCTGGTTGTTTCTGTTCATTGTTTCCTGTAATAGGGGAAAAGCACTTTTTTGTAGTATGACATTGTGGATTGTTGTGATGGCGGCTTCTGCATTTGTGATACAAATGACAAAAGAAGTCGGAGCAAATACATATGTGGAAGATGCGTATAAGGTGCTTGAACAGGTTAGAGATGAAGATATGTTGTTATATAATTATGACACATATGACGTTTTGTACGGTGCGCATTTGAGAGAACAGGAATTTGTATTTATCGATGATGTGAACTGGGAAAGTCTGGAACAGGATTATGTGTATATGATTGGATGGGGCGGACATTGGTTTGATCCCCAGGTACAAGAGAAATATAATCTGCAGGTTGAAAGCTGCGGTACGATGCGTTTTGAAGAAGGTGTAGCAGGAGTAGAGTTGTATAAAATAACATACTCTTTGAAGTAAACGAAAAACGATATTGGCAGAGGGGATGTATTAGAACGATGAGCAATCTGTTTTGGCGTAGAAATCCTTATGCTCTTGAGAAGACTGACAAGCTTTTTAAGCGAAGAATGATTAAAAATATGCGCCATCACTATAAGAATTGTGAGGCGTACAGAGAACTTATGGATTCTCGAGGCTTCGGACCTGAGAGGATTAAGAAGCTTGCGTCCATAGAGGAGATTCCTTTTATTCCTACGGTTTATTTTAAACATCATAAGCTGGATTCCGTATCTGAGAAGAAGATGCTGACCAAAGCAACTTCTTCCGGCACCAGCGGCAACAAAAGTGTGATTGGCTATGATATTTCCAGTATGTGGAAGGCCCTGGGAATGGTGCTTAGCATTGGAAGGGAGCATGATTTGTGGTCCCTTAAGCCCTGTCACTACATAATTCTGGGATATGAGCACAGAGGTTTTTTGTGGGGAAGTCGCAAGATAGAGGAAAAGGCAGTGGCTAAGACGGCTTACGGCTTTACTTTTTTTGCGCCTGCATTGTCCAGAACTTATGCCTTGAAATATAAAAACGGAGACTATGAATTGAATCTGGAAGCTGTGAAAAGGAAACTCATAAAATACAGCAAGGGACGTGTGCCGGTGCGTATTATGGGATTTCCTTTTCATGCGTTCTGGCTTCTTTCACAGATGAAGGAGGAAGGGATTTGTTGTCCTCTGCCGAAGGGCTCTATGATGGCGTTCGGAGGCGGTTGGAAGGAGTATTATACCCAGAAAGCGGACAAGGAAACCATGTATGCTTTGGTAAAAGAGGTGTTAAATATTCCAAAGAGCAGATGTCGGGAGTTTTTTGGTGCAGTGGAGCATCCGATTTTATATTGTGACTGCCCGAAGCATCATTTTCATGTCCCCATTTATTCCAGAGTAATTATTCGTGACGTGGATACTTATGAGCCGGTGGCAAACGGCACTCCGGGGCTTGTGAATCTGTTGACGCCCATGATATCCAGTGCGCCGGTACACAGCATCATGACGGATGATCTGGGTATTTTGCATGATGGTTCAGAGTGCGGCTGTGGAATCGAAGCTCCTTACTTGGAGATTTTGGGCCGGGTGGGTATGGATGATATTACCACATGTGCAGCAGGTGCGGAGAAGTTGGTACACAAGATTATGATGGAGGGTGTCAAATGATTCTGTTTAATGGTAAAATCCTTCCGGATGAAGAGCTTGATAATGTTCTGGAGAATTTGTGGGAGCACTGTTTCAATGCGGTATCCGGGCGTAAAACAGTTGCGGAAATGGCTACCATGGTTATGGACACCTGTGGGGTGCTGGCGGAGAGAATCAGGGCCGGTTACTATGATGAAATGCTAAATAAACTCCTTGCAAAGGGAGTGTTTTCACAGGAACAGCTTGAGGAGGCTTTGGGCTATTTTGATAGCGAAAATCTTCTGACAAAGTATTGGACGGAGCTGGGTGTGCTTTTAGAAAACATGCCAAAATACAATGATGGGGATGTGGCGATTACGCGGAGACTGGAGCCCCTTGGTGTGTTGTTTCATATAGCAGCGGGCAATGCGGAGGGGTTGCCCTTTTACAGCGTTATAGAGGGGATAATGGCCGGCAATGTAAATATTTTGAAGTTGCCATCCGCAGATGATGGATTGTCCATCATGCTGCTACATGAAATCATAAAACTGCATCCTATGCTGGCGCCGTATGTATGCGTGCTGGACGTGCCTTCTACTAACATTGATGTAATGAAGCGGATTGCCGAAATGGCTGATGCAATTGTGGTCTGGGGTGGCGATGAGGCAGTAAAAGCAGTGCGTACCATGGCGGATACCAAAACACAGATTATCAGTTGGGGACATAAGTTGAGCTTTGCCTATGCCACGAAAGAGGCTACAGACGAGCAGCTTAGAGAGTTGGCAGTACATATCTGCAAAACAAGACAGGTGTTGTGCAATTCCTGTCAGGGTATTTTTGTGGATACAAAGGACGAGGCAGAGGTACTTGCCATGGGTAAAAGATTTTTACCTGTTTTGCAGGAAGTTAGTGGGACTTTTTCGGCAGAATCCATTGGGGTTCGCGGTAAAATCAGTCTGTCCTTGTACAATGAAGAGTTGGAGAGTAAAGATACCGGCAAGAAGGTTCTTCGGGGCAAGGGTGTCAGTGTGATTGTGGCACCGGATGATAAATTGGAGTTGTCTTACATGTTTAAAAATTGTTGGGTGAAGCCCTTGCCAAGAACGCATATCATAAAGGCTTTAAAAGGTTACAAGGGTCATCTGCAGACAGTGGGCCTTCTCTGCGAAGAAGATGATAGAAATAAACTGACGGATTTGTTTGTAAAAGCCGGCGTGACCCATGTCACAAAAGCGGGGCGTATGTCTCATACCGCACCCGGCGCAGCCCATGATGGAGAGTATCCTTTGAGAAGGTATGTGCGGGTGGTGGACGTCGAAATGTAGTGTCTTGTGTGGATTGCAAAAGAATAAAAAATATTGTATGATGGAACAAATTCGCATAAAAAAAGGGAGATGAATAAAGTGGAAATGAAAGGTAATGTAAATCAGGCCAAAAAGACATTTTCATATCTGGGTTGGTGTTATATTGCGGGCACGGTTACGGTGTATTTGTTAAATTGGATTGTATCTAAATACATAGAGCTCTATAAGCCGGAATGGATGAATAATACAGACATGATGATGATTTTGTCCACATTGATTGTATATGGCTGTGCAATGCCGTTGATTGCTCTGTTGGTTCGTAAAATGAAGGTGCAAAAACCTCAATACCATAAAATGAAATGGTGGCAGTTTCTCATTGGATTTGTAATATGTTATGCATTGGTTTTTGTAAGTAATCTTGCGGGTACAACAGTTACCACCATTATTGGTCTGCTCAAGGGAAGCGCAGTGGACAATGGTGTTGTCGCCGTGGTTTCAAACGGCAATATGCTGGTTAACTTTGTGAGTATGGTTGTGCTGGCGCCCATTGTAGAAGAACTGGTATTCCGTAAGCTGATTATAGACCGTACGGCTCAATATGGTCAGACAGTTTCCATTATTGCCTCCGGTCTGATGTTTGGGTTGTTTCACGGCAATTTGAATCAGTTTGCTTATGCTTTGGTTTTAGGTTGTTTCTTTGCATTTATTTATCTGCGTACCGGAAATATCAAAATTACCATTGCCATGCATGCCATTCTTAATTTTATGGGAAGTATGGTAGTCGGCGGTTTGATGAAAATGGTACGTTATAACGAAGTGCTGATGCTCGGCCCCGAAGATACGGAACTCATGACGACCATGATGATGGAAGATATTGTGGGCTGGATATTGCTTATGCTTTATCTATTGTTTATATTTGTTGTAGTGATTACAGGAGTAGTATTCTTTTTTGTTTTTTTGAAAAAGATGAAGTCCATTCCTGCTGAGACGGATCTGCCTAAAGGACAGCGTATGAAAGCGCTTTTTGCCAATCCGGGCATGATTGTATTCTGTGTGGTCTGGATTGTGTTGATTATATTGCAGTTATTTGGATTGTAAAGCGGAGGAAGTTATGTATTTTTTTGATGGAAGAATCAGGTACAGTGAAACGGACAGTCAGGGAAAGCTTACGCTGGCAGCACTGCTTAAC
Organism: Acetatifactor sp.; assembly: GCA_045542555.1. GTDB lineage: Bacteria > Bacillota > Clostridia > Lachnospirales > Lachnospiraceae > Acetatifactor. Next base: position 6,145 of record JAZQLH010000077.1, read on the forward strand.
TATTTTCAGGACTGTACGACCTTTCACTCTGAGGATTTAGGACTGGGTGTAGATTATCTGAGTAAGAGACATTTAATCTGGCTTTTGTCAGGATGGCAGATTGTAGTGGAGCGTTATCCCCAAATGGGTGAATATGTAAAAATTGGAACAGCTCCCTATGAATTTAGGGGATTTACAGGTTCCCGTAACTTTGTGATGATATCGGAGGATGGAGAGGTTCTTGCCAGGGCCAATTCTCTGTGGAGCCATTTGAACACGGAAACCGGTAAACCCATGGCGCCTACTTCGGATATGTTGGAAGGCTATGTGTTGGAAGCTCCTATTGAGATGGATTATGCGCCCCGTAAGATTATGGTGCCGGAGGGCGGTGTAAACGAGGAGCCCATTGTGGTCAAAAAGCATCATTTAGACACCAATAATCATGTAAATAACGGTCAGTTTGTAGACATGGCCATGGCTTATCTGCCAGAGAATTTTGTGATTCGCCAGATGCGCGCTGAGTACAAAAAGCAGGCTTTTTTGGATGATGTATTGTATGCTTATGTAGTGCATGCGGATGACAAATGTGTGGTTTCCTTGAATGATGAATCGGGCAGACCCTATGTGATAGTAGAATTTGCAAGACAGGTGTAAATAAATGATTAAATTAGGTGAAAAACAGAAACTTGTAGTAGTTAAAAAAGTAGAGTTTGGATTGTATCTGGCAGTCTCTGCTGAGGAAAAGGAGAATCGAATTCTTCTTCCTGCAAAGCAGGCGCCGGAAGGATGTGCTGTAGGAGATACTGTAGAGGTATTTGTCTATCGTGACTCTTCCGACAGAATGATTGCTACTACTAAGGAGCCCAAGCTTGTCATGGGACAGGTTGCAGAACTTGAGGTTGTGCAGATTACAAAGATTGGTGCTTTTTTGGATTGGGGTCTTGAGAAAGATTTATTCTTGCCCTTCAAGCAACAGAAGCGCCGTGTGAATCAGGGCGAGAAGGTGCTTGTATCCTTGTATATTGATAAGAGCAACAGACTTTGTGCAACCACCAATGTATATGAGAATTTAAGAAACGATACCCCCTATCAGAAAGATGATGTTGTAAAGGGACGCGTCTATGAAATCAGCGACAATTTCGGTGCGTTCGTAGCAGTGGACAATCAGTATTCTGCATTGATTCCCAAGAAGGAGCTTTATGGTGATGTAAGGCTGGGGGAGGATGTGGAAGCCCGGGTAATCAACGTGCTTTCTGACGGCAGACTGACTTTGAGCGTCCGCAACAGGGGGCTTGCGCAGATAGAAAAGGATGCGAAAGAGGTTCTTGCACTTCTTGACAGCTATTCCGGTGTGCTTCCTTTTACGGAGAAGGCAGACCCGGAGGTGATTCGCAGAGAGACCGGCATGAGTAAAAATGAGTTTAAGCGTGCAGTGGGGCATCTTTTGAAATCCGGCGATATTGTGATGAAAGATAAGGTAATAAGAAAAGTGTAAATAAATGTCGGGACTTGTAAAAAGTAATTCTTAGAGGTATAATGTAGATAAAATTATTTGAGGAGGATAAAACCATGGCATTTTGTGAAAATTGTGGTAAGGAACTTGCAGACGGACAACAGTGTACATGTACATCAACACAGAAGAATAATAAGATTATAATCGGTGTGATAGCAGCAGCGGCAGCAGCTTTTGTAGTTGTGCTGTTGGTGGTAGTGTTGCTGGTAGGTGGCTCTAAGGGCTATATGAAACCTGTAGAAGATTATATGAAGGCAATCAATAAGAAGGAAACTGATCCGATAAAGCTTTATTCTACAGTAATGCCTGATTTCAGCGCAGGTTTATATGCAGATCTTAACAAGAAATTCAAGGTATCCGATGATTATAAGGATATGTATGATGACGCAGTTGAGAGTATGGAAGAGAACTATGATGACTGCGAAGATGAGTATGGCAAGATTAAGATGAGTTTTGAGAGCAAGAAGGCTTCCAAAATGGACAAGGATGACTTGGAGGATATTCAGGATTATCTTGATGATTACTATGATGAGCGTATTGAAGATCAGATAGATGAGCTTGAGGATATGCTTGATGATGCTGACGAGTTGGAAGAAGGTGCAGATGAGCTTGATATTTCCGAGTCAGAGATGAAGGCAATTGTGAAGTCATACATAAAGTACTTGAAGTCTTATGAGAAGATGAAGGTTTCTGCCGGATACGAAGTAAAGGGTAAATTCATTGTAAAGGCCGGTAAGGACGAGTACAAGACCGAGACCGTTGAGTTCCAGGTAGTAAAGATTAACGGCGACTGGGTATACTGGGGAATTTCTGATGGAAGCATGAGCTTTGAGGATGATGATGAATATTGTCTTTCTTTCATTAGCAGTTTCCTGAGTGGCAAAAAGCTGGAGCCCGGTTTCTTCTAAAGGGATTTAAAATTGAAGAATGTTGAAATATGTTCCTTGGTATGCTATAATATTTATACCAAATAATGGAATGTATATCGGTTTGACAGAAGTCGAAAGGAGGTATTCATCATGGATATAGCAGGATTATCAATGGCAATGTCAACTAATCAGGTTCAGACACAGGTGAGCACAGCTGTACTCAGCAAATCAATGGATACCCTTGAGACGCTGGGACAGGGCATGGTGCAGATGATTGATGCGGCTGCTATGGAGCAGAGCGTGAATCCCGCTGTGGGCGGTAATTTTGACTTAAGAATCTGATGATGTCTGCAGATTAAAGAATGTAATTTGAGAGTTGTTAGAGTGCTAAACGCATTTTAACAACTCTTTTTTGATTTTTTTGTGAAAAATCTCCGAAAAACTATTGCATTTTTAGTGATTTTTTTGTACATTTGTGTTAGTATGATTTCTTTTAATAGAATGACTAAAGGAGCAGATGTATGATTTCAAATCAGATTTTGCAAAGTACAATTGATGGATTAAAGGGAATTTCACGTATGGATTTATGTGTCATGGACACGGATGGCAAAGAGATTGCTTCCACTGTGGATATGGCCGGTTGTAGTAGTGTTGCAGTAGAGTTTGCGGCATCACCTGCGGATTCTCAAGAGATTCAGGGATATCAGTATTTTAAGATTTTTGATGAGCAGCAGCTGGAGTATATCCTGGTTGTGGCAGGTGTGGGCGAAGATGTGTACATCCTGGGCAAGATGGCTGCTTTTCAGATTCAGAACCTTCTTGTAGCTTACAAGGAGCGTTTTGACAAGGATAACTTTATCAAAAATCTTCTGCTGGATAATTTGCTTCTGGTGGATATTTATAGCCGTTCCAAGAAGCTTCATATTCAGACGGATGTCCCCCGTGTGGTTTTGATTGTGGAATCTGCAAGCGGTAAGGACAGTAATGTCCGGGAACTGGCACGCTCTTGTTTTGGCAATAATGGAAAAGATTTCATTACCGCAGTAGATGAAAAAGATGTTATTATTGTGAAAGAGTTGCCTGAGAGTGATGCAACTAAAGAGATTGAGAAGTCTGCCCGTAATCTGATCACCTTCCTGCAAAAGGAAGGCGTGCAGGGTGTGCGGATTGCATACGGTACCGTAATACACGAAATTAAGGAAGTCAGCCGTTCCTACAAGGAGGCAAAGATGGCTCTGGATGTAGGCAAGATTTTCTTTGACAGCAGAGACTTGATTGCATACAGTGAATTGGGAATCGGACGTTTGATTTACCAGTTGCCAATTCCTCTGTGTAAAATGTTTATCAGAGAGATTTTTGGCGGTAAGAGCCCTGATGAGTTCGATGAGGAGACCCTTATTACTATCTACAAATTCTTTGAAAACAGCCTGAATGTATCTGAGACATCCAGACAGTTATTTATTCACCGCAATACCCTTGTTTATCGTCTGGACAAGCTTCAGAAGAGCACGGGACTTGATTTGCGTGTGTTTGAGGATGCCATTACATTTAAGATTGCATTGATGGTAGTAAAATATATGAAGTACATGGAAACTTTTGAGTACTAAGATTTAAGGTGAATTAACGGAGGCACTAATGTCAAGAAAAGAAAGAGAAAGACAATTAAGAGAGCAATTTATTGAGGAGAATGGAATTATCTGTCTGGATAATGTAAGTAAGGCGTATTCCACAGGTTCTCCGGCATTGAATAATGTCAGCCTGACCATCAGACCCGGTGAGTTCGTATTTATTGTAGGTAACAGTGGTTCAGGTAAATCCACACTGATTAAACTTCTGCTGCGGGAGCTTAAGGCTTCCAGCGGCAGTGTTTATGTTATGGGACATGAGCTTGGAAAGCTTCGTCACAATAAAATACCTCAGTTCCGTCGTAATATCGGTGTAGTATTCCAGGATTTCCGTCTTTTGAAGGATAGAAATGTTTTTGAGAATGTGGCATTTGCGCAGAGAATTATTCAGGTGCCCGCTAAAGAGATTCGTAAAAATGTTCCTACTGTTTTGTCTACAGTAGGATTGGCAGGTAAATATAAGTCTAAACCCCGTCAGCTTTCGGGCGGTGAGCAGCAAAGAGTTGCTCTTGCCAGAGCATTGGTAAACAATCCCTCCATTCTGCTTGCTGATGAGCCCACGGGTAATCTGGATCCCACTAATACATGGGAAATCATGAAGCTTTTGGAGGAGATTAACGCTAACGGTACTACTGTTTTGGTGGTAACTCATAACAGCGAGGTAGTTAATGCCATGCAGAAGCGTGTAATTACTCTGAAAAAAGGCGTGATTGTCAGCGACGAAGAGGAAGGCGGTTATATCGATGAAGATTAGTACATTATTTTATACCATCAAACAGGGTTTTGCGAATATTTTCCGCAACAAGCTGTTTTCGCTGGCTTCCATAGCTACCATTTCAGCCTGTCTGTTTTTGTTTGGCCTGTTTTATGCAATTGTAGCCAACTTCCAGCATATTGTTAGAACTGCGGAGGAAGGTGTTTCTGTTACAGTGTTTTTCCATTATGAAGGAACATTTCCTGACGGTTGTGAACAGCATTACGAAGGTCAGGTGCCTTCTCCTGAGCGTCTGCAGGAAATTGGTGAGCAGATAGCGGCCCGGGTAGAGGTTTCTGAAGTACAGTTCATCTCAGATGATGAGGCGTGGGAGACCTTTGGTAAGGATTATTTTGGTGAGGATTACAGAGAAGGATTTCCTGAAAATCCCTTGGAAGGCGAGGACAGTTATCAGGTATTTTTAAGTGATGTGTCCATGCAGAGTACATTGGTGTCATGGCTGGAGTCTATTCCGGAGGTAAGATTGGTAAGATATTCTGAAGCTACCGCCAATACGTTGAGCGGTGTGAACCTGTTGATTGCTTATGTGTCGGTGGGTATTATTGCCATTTTGCTGGCAGTAAGTGTATTCCTTATCAGCAATACTGTAGCCGTAGGTATTTCCGTGCGTAAGGAAGAAATCAGCATTATGAAGTACATCGGTGCAACCGACTTTTTTGTTCGTGCCCCTTTTGTATTGGAGGGTATGATTATCGGACTTATTGGAGCGGCATTGCCTCTGGTATTGATTTATAGTGTATATAATTACGCATTAAACTATGTGATGGGACGTTTTACGGTACTCAGCAACTTTTTAAATTTCCTGTCCGTGAAAGATATTTTCAGTGTTTTGGTACCTGTATCACTGGTGGTAGGCGTGGGTATCGGTTTCCTTGGAAGTGTTTCTACCGTGAGAAAGCATCTGAAAATATAGTCGATGAGTTGAGAGGAAAAAACTTTGGGATGAGAAATTGGAAGCAAAAGAGTATTGCGGCGGTAGTGCTTGCCGCAGTATTGATAACAGGGTGGCCGGTAGACAATTATGTAAGTGCCGCCATTACTTCTGACAGTATAAAAGACAAGCAGAATCAGATTGAACAGATGCAGCAGGAGAAAGAGAATTTAACTAATAATTTGTCGAATCTGCAGCAGATGAAAAAAGATTTGGAGACGAAAAAATCTGATTTAAAAAGTTATGTGGCACAGTTGGATAGTAATCTTGCCGAAATAGAACAAAATATTGTGAATCTGAATGCTCAGATTACCACGAAAGAAGGGGAAATATCTCAGACAGAGGCGGAGCTTGAGGATGCAATGGCGACAGAGGCAACTCAGCAGAAGGATATGATTACCCGCATTCGCAGGATGTATGAACAGGATTCTTCGACTATGCTGGAAGTGCTTATTACGTCAGGTAGTATGAGTGAATTTTTAAATCGTGCGGATTCTATCGAGCGAGTGGCTGCATACGATAAACAAAAGTACGAGGAATATAAGGAAAATCGAGAACTGGTTGAGCTGTGCAAAGCACAATTGGAGCTCGAGAAGGAAATATTAGATGCAACCAAGGTTTCTGTTGAACAGGAGCAGGCGAATCTTGAAAGTCTGATTGCACAGAAGAATGCGGATATTACGGCCTATGAATCGGATATCAGTAATAAGGAGGCTGCCATTGCTGAGTATGAGCAGATGATTAAGGAGCAGGATGAAGAAATTGCTGCTCTGGAGGCTGCCATTGCAGAAGAGAAACGTCAGATGTTGGCAGGAGCAGGTTCTGATTTTGACTATGATGGCGGTCAATTTAAGTTTCCGCTGGCATCCTATACCCGTATTTCGGATGATTATGGTTATCGTAACCATCCGATTCTGGGGGTAAAGCAATTCCACAACGGCGTGGATTTTGCAGCACCCAAAGGTACGGCAATATATGCAGCTTATGACGGAAAGGTTGTAGCAGCTACTTATAGTTCAACCATGGGTAATTATGTAATGATTGATCATGGAAGTGAATTATACACGATTTATATGCATGCATCTGCATTGTATGTGGAGAAGGGGGATATTGTAGTACGCGGCGAGACCATTGCCGGAGTAGGAACTACAGGTCGTTCTACCGGTAACCACTTACACTTTAGTGTCCGCAAAAACGGGACTTACCAGTCTCCTTGGGATTATATTCAAAAGCCTTAGAGAATTTGATGCATTAAGGGAAGTAAGATATGGAAAATCAAAAAAGTAAGAAAAGCTTAGGGGCGTTTGTCCTCGGTATGGTAGTGGGGCTGTTTGTGGCTCTGATTATTACCGGTGTGTTTTTAAAGGGAAGTGTCGATGGGAAAGGTGATTCTTTCCTGGATGATGAGGCTCTTGATAAAGTGGCAGAATTAGAAAAAATTCTGCACAAACGGTTTTATTTGTCTGAAGTGACAGATGAACAGTTGGAAGAGGGCATTTTTAGAGGAATGATAGATTCGTTGGACGATCCTTACTCTGAGTATTATACTCCGGAGGAATTAGAGGAATTATTGAATCAGTCCGAGGGAATTTATTATGGTATAGGTGCTTATGTCTCCAAGGACACGGAAACGAATCTGCCTAAGATAAGCGGAATTATTGAGGGTGCGCCCTCGGAGGAAGCAGGTCTTCGTGCAGAGGATATTATTTATAAAGTGGATGGTCAGTCCACATACGGAATGGAATTGTCAGATGCAGTGGCGTTGATTAAAGGGCCGGAAGGGACGGATGTTACGCTCACAATCTATAGAGAGGGTGAAAGTGATTATTTAGACATTACGGTTACCCGCAGACAAGTGGAGAGTCCGACTGTGGAATATGAGATGTTGGAAGATAATATTGCACATATTCAGATTACTGAGTTTGACGATGTGACTGTGGCACAGTTCGAAAAGGCATTGATGGATGCAGAGGCAGACGGCATGGATAGTCTGATTCTGGATTTAAGAGGAAATCCCGGTGGCAACATGAGTGCTGTGGTGGAAATTTCCCGTATGCTTTTGCCCAAGGGCTTGATTGTTTATACGGAAGATAAGTCCGGTAAGCGGGTAGAGTATACCTGTGACGGCAAAAATCAGATTCAGGTTCCTCTTGCAGTATTGATTGACGGTAATTCTGCCAGCGCATCAGAGATTTTGGCAGGTGCTATACAGGACCACGGTGTGGGAACTTTGGTAGGAACCACTACTTACGGCAAGGGTATTGTACAGCAGATTGTTGCTTTGGATGATGGCTCTGCTATTAAGCTTACTATCAGCGCATATTATACGCCTAACGGAAGAGATATTCACGGAATTGGTATTGAGCCGGATGTAGAATGCAAATTTGATGCTGAGGCTTATTACGACGAGGAGAGTCCATACGATAACCAGTTGGAAAAAGCAAAGGAAATTCTGAAATGAGGTTTGGGGCTGACAAAGTAGAAGGAATTCAAATTGCATATATTGGTGGTGGTTCCAGAGGCTGGGCATGGACATTTATGACAGATTTGGCCATGGAAGAACAAATCAGCGGAACCATCCGTTTGTATGATATTGACAAGAATGCTGCTAAGGCTAATGAGACTATAGGTAACGCACTCAAAGAGAGGTCGGATGTTGTCGGTAAGTGGGATTATGTTGTAAAGGACAGTCTTGCTGAGGCGCTGACAGGGGCAGATTTTGTGGTGATTTCCATTATGCCCAAGACCTTTGATGAGATGGCTGTTGATGTACATATGCCTGAAAGACTTGGGATTTATCAGTCTGTGGGAGATACGGCAGGCCCCGGCGGAATGATGCGTGCATTGCGCACGATTCCTATGTTTGTAGAGTTTGCCGAGGCTATTAAAAAGTACAGTCCCAAGGCGTGGGTTATCAATTATACCAATCCCATGTCTTTGTGCGTGAAGACCTTGTATCGGGTATTTCCTGAGATTAAGGCCTTTGGTTGTTGTCATGAGGTGTTCGGTACCCAGAAGGTGCTGGCAGCCATAGCAGAGCAGGAGCTTGGTCTGGAGGCTGTTGACAGAGCTGAGATTCAGGTAAATGTATTGGGTATCAATCATTTTACGTGGTTTGATTATGCGAGCTATAAAGGGATTGATTTGTTCCCGGTGTATCGCAAATATATAGATGAGCATTTTGAAGAAGGATACAATGAACCGGATAATAATTGGGCAAATTCTACTTTTGCATGTGCCCATCGGGTAAAGATGGACTTGTTTAACAAGTACGGGTTGATTGCTGCAGCCGGTGACAGACACTTGGCAGAGTTTATGCCCGGAGATATGTATTTAAAGGATCCTGAGACTGTACAAGACTGGAAGTTTGGTTTGACTACCGTGGACTGGCGAAAAGAGGATTTAAAGAAGCGTCTGGAGCGTTCAGGAAAGCTTTTAAGAGGTGAGGAAGCAATTGAGCTTAAGTCTACAGGCGAGGAGGGAATTTTGCTGATAAAGGCATTGTGTGGCTTGACGCGTATTATCAGCAATGTCAATATTCCCAATACAGCATGCCAGATTCAAAATCTTCCCTCAGAGGCTATTGTAGAGACAAATGCAGTGTTTGAGAGAGATTCTATCAGACCTGTGGTGGCTGGCAGGCTGCCGGAGAATATCAGGGATTTGATGATGCCTCATGTACAGAATCACGAACGAATTTATGAGGCGGCCCGGACTGGAAATGTGGAGCTTGTTGTGGAGGCCTTTATGACAGATCCGCTTATAAAGGGAAGGGCAACTGAGGAAGAAATAAGAACACTAATAAAAGATATGATGGACAAAACAATGGGGACCGCCTAGGCGGTCCTTAAATAAGGAGTGCAGATGTTTAATCACAGAGAATTGTCTTATGCCAGAGAAAACTTTAAAGAAGTTTTACATACAACGTTAAATCCCGACGGTCCCGGTGTAGTGAGAATTCATCTGATTCCGCCCAAGGTGACAGGGAAGAAGCTTGCGTCCAGTGTGGCAATTATTAATGGACAGGATATTGTCCCTGTGAATCGTTCATGGAGTATTCTGCTGTCTGAATTTATTAAGGAAGAAAATAAATATGCCGGTCGGGAGATTAATGACGAGGATATGGATGCTATTATGGAGCAGACTTGTCTTCGGGTTAAAAAGGTTTATCCACGCGTGAAAAAACAGGTTCTTTGCGAGGATGTTTTTACCATGATGAATACCTTCAAACAGATTGCTTATGGCGAGAAGGTTGACGAAGAAATCGGATATATGAATTTGGGAGAGTATGCTCCCTTTATGAAAGCGCCTCATCGAATGGATTTAATGGTAAGTGCCATGACCAGAAACGGAGCATGGCATTGCAATCAAAAATGCATTCACTGCTATGCGGCAGGACAGCCTCAGGCGGAGGAGAAGGAGCTCTCCACTGAAGAATGGAAAACGATTTTGGACAAGTGCAGACAAGCGGGCATCCCTCAAGTTACCTTTACCGGCGGCGAACCTACCATGAGAGAGGATTTGCCTGAACTGATAAAGTATGCCCGGTGGTTTGTATCCAGATTGAATACCAATGGAGTGAAGCTTACCAAAGAATATTGTCAGTCTTTGCGGGAGGCGGAACTTGACAGCATGCAGATTACTTTTTATTCTGCAGATGAATTAATTCATAATCAGCTTGTGGGTGCTGCAAATTATACGAAAACGGTGGATGGTATTCGTAATGCGTTGGATGCCGGTATTAACATCAGTATCAATACGCCCCTTTGTACGCTCAATCGTAATTATGTAATGACGCTACAATTTTTGAAGGGATTAGGAATCAGATATGTAACCTGTTCAGGACTGATTACCACAGGTAATGCGGAGAATGAGACTTCTGTGAATACGCAGCTGTCAGAGCAGGAGATCAAAGAGATTTTGAAAGCTGCTGTGGATTATTGTTACAGTAATGATATGGAGATTAGTTTTACCTCTCCGGGTTGGGTTGAGTCTTCTTTTTGTGAGGAACTGGCTATCAGTGCGCCCGGATGTGGGGCTTGTCTGAGCAATATGGCGGTTACCCCGGGAGGAAATGTGGTTCCATGTCAGAGCTGGTTGTCTGATGAGGAATTAGGCAATATGCTTTCCGATGACTGGGAGAAGATTTGGAATAACAATGCTTGCGTTAAGCAGAGGGAATATGCAAGTGGGATGTTTGGAGAATGTCCGCTGAGGAAGAAATAGGATGAAAAGATTTAAAAAAATTCTGATTATTGCTATAATATTGTTTGTAATCATACCGGTTACAGAAGTTCGTGCGGCAACGCCAACGGACCGGATTCTGGAGTATACGATAGAAATATCTCCAAGAGAAGATGCAACACTTGATATCGTGTACAATATACAGTGGGAAGTGCTTGAGTCGGAGTCGGCAGGGCCACTGACTTGGGTAAAGATAGGACTACCCAATGAGCATTACGAGGAGGTAGCGATTCTTACTGATAATATTACTAAGGTTGAAACTACAAACGGTTCAGAGAATTACGTCAATATTTATTTTGATGACGAATATGAACAGGGTGAGATAGTTAAATTTGCCTTTTCTGTACATCAGGATTATATGTACGAATGCAATGAGCCGGATGATGGCCAGGTGTCCTACGGTTTTGTCCCGGGATGGTTTGATGATATAGCCGTAGAGAATCTTAAGATTATATGGTGTGGTAAAGAAGCAAATAAAGTGTTTTCGCCGGTACCTTATGTTGATGGGAAATATGTCTGGGAGACATCCTTGGATGCGGGAGAAAGATTTGCTATAACAGTAATCTATCCGGAAAATGCGTATGCTTTTGATCCGGACAAAAGGCCTGTCAGCAATCAGAATGCGACAGTGGGGACGATGATGGGAATTGTCGGAGCTGTATGTGTCGTGTTGACTGCCTTCGTAGTAATCGTTGTTGGGGATGACTATAGTAATGGTACCGGTTTGGGAACCGGTAGAAGGACTCTCAAAGGAACTCATCTTAGCATGAGACGACTCTGTGTGCATGGTTCTTGTGCATGCGCATGCGCCTGTGCTTGTGCCTGCGCCTGTGCCGGAGGGGGCAGAGCCGGTTGTTCTGTCAAAGATTTCTACAATACAAATTTGAAACTTAAGCGACTTGAGCGCTTAAAAAATAAAGCAAACAAAAGAGGAGAGAAATAATCAATGATACCTGCAATAATTCTTTTTGCAATTACGTATGTTTTAATGTTGACTTTTAGCAAGTTCAGACCTTATATTGCACTTGCTTCCGGTGTACTCTTTATTGTTACCGGAATGTTGCCCATGAATCAGATTATCGGCTCATTGGATTTTAATGTTCTTTTGATGATTGCCGGAACCATGGGACTTGTGGCGCTGTTTATTGAAAGTAAGATGCCTGCTTTGATGGCAGATGTAATTATGGAGAAAGTGCCTAATGTACAGATGGCAGCAGTTTGTCTGGCTCTTTTTGCCGGAATAATCTCTGCGTTTGTTGACAATGTTGCAACTGTTTTAATGGTAGCACCTGTGGCACTTGCTATATGTAAGAAACTCAATACCAATCCGGTACCCTTTATCATCGGTATTGCAGTATCCTCTAACTTGCAAGGCGCAGCTACATTGGTTGGTGATACTACAGCGATTATGCTTGGCTCTGCTTTGGATATGAGTTTCTTGGATTTCTTCTGGTATAAGGGAAGACCTTCTATGTTCTTTGTGGTAGAACTTGGTGCAGTTTTTGCGGCAATTATTCTGGCATTTTTGTTCCGTAAGGAGAAGTCAGCTATTCCTAAGAGTGCAAGTCGTACAGAAGTAAACGCTTATGTGCCTACAGTTTTTTTGGTGGGTGCAATTGTGCTTTTGATTGTGGCATCTTTTGTTCCCAATAAGCCTGCCGAGACCAATGGATTGATTTGCTGTGCAATGTTGGTGATTGGTTTGATTTATAATTTCGGTAAGAAGAAAAATGCATCAGCAGTGACCGGTCCTCTGAAGGAGATTGACTTCAATACCATTGGTTTGTTGATTGGTCTGTTCCTTATGATTGGTGGTATTTCCAATATGGGAGTAATTGATGCGGCAGCAGGTCTGCTTGCTAAGGCAGGTGGCGGTAATGTATTTATGCTTTACACCATCATTGTGTGGGCTTCTGTAATTATTTCAGCATTTATCGACAATATCCCTTATGTTGCAACTATGATTCCTGTAATTGCGGGACTGGCAGCTCAGCTTGGTGTGGACCCTACACCTTTGTATTTTGGTCTGCTGAGCGGTGCGACTCTGGGTGGAAATATTACTCCCATTGGAGCTTCTGCGAATATCACCGGTATCGGTATTTTGAGAAAAGAAGGATATGAAGTGAAGAATAGTGACTTCTTCAGAATTGGTATTCCTTTTACCCTTGCAGCAGTAATTCCTGCGTATATTTTAATCTGGGTGATGTTTGGAGCATAAACAATTTAAATCCATGTATCTTGAATGGGATACATGGACTTTTTGGAATGCAAACGGAGGTTGTGGCGTTGAAAAACAAGATTTTTAAGGGAGAAATCCGGGCCGAATTTCGGGGTAAGGATCCGGGCGAAATGTTTAAGGTGTGTATGATAGAACTTGCAAAGATTGCAGGTGTATTTGCTCTGCTGTTTTGTATCTGGTGGATGACCTTTAAACCGGATTGGGGATATTTTGGGGGAGGATTTGTTGTGGAAGATCCTTTCAGCGGATTTGAATATTATGTGGATGATGAGTATGTAATAGTCAGAACTCTTGTGAATACCTGGCATGTGAAGGATGGTTATCTGAAGATACCGGACAGTTTTTGGGGGAGACCGGTGACAACGATAAATTTCCGCCAGTGGCATTCCGATTGGGGAGTGGAAACCATAGAAATACCGGATAGTGTTACTGTTATTTATGATGCGCCGGTTGGGGTAAAGGAAGTTGTGGGCGGTGCAAATGTAACGAAAATCGCTTCAGAAGCGTTTCGGGATTGTAATATGCTGACAAAGATTGAATTGGGAGATAAGGTCGAAGAAATCGGTAACTACGCCTTTGAAAATTGTACAAATCTTAAGGAGGTCCGGTTGGGGAATTCCCTTGAGAGAGTTGAGGCAGGGACTTTTTACGGATGTACTGCTTTGGAAAAGGTGGAACTGGGTTATGGTGTGCAAGATATAGGGACATATGCCTTTTATGGATGCAGCAGTTTGACGGAGGTGACCCATACCGGTAATCTGGACGAAATCGGCGAGGATGCCTTTGAGGGGACACCCTGGGCGCAGACGGAGGAAGGAAAGGCATTGATTGTAGCGTATTCAATAGAGGGTGAGTAGGATGGAGAATCAAGGGATAAATTCACAAGTGCAATCAGAGGAAGTAATCGATCAGAATCTGAGGGATCAATATGTGGGAGAGATTTACATAGATGACCTCTATGCATATACCAATATGTATAAGAGCAGGTATCAGTATTGGGAATATGATAATGGTGTTATCGCCGGACTGAAGGCTCATAAAGGTGGTTATGTGTTTTTCTGTTGGCAGGCAGCCCTTACAGAATCATTGTGGTTTGTATATCGGGGCATGGTGAAGGAGGCAGTTGTTTTGGATGCCATCGCCATGATTTTGACAGGTGTGCTGTCACATTTTTCATGGATTGCAGGGGTTGTATTCTTTATAGCAATGATAATGGTGCGTGGCATTCTGGGTATTCCCCTTTATTATCTACACATTAAAAAGGCTGTGGAAAAGAGAGGACTTTTGAGACGTTCTCCCGTGGAGAGCAAGGAGGCGAAGGAACGTCTGGAAATGGCAGGCAAGCCTTCCGTAGCGAGGGTAATTGTTTATTTCCTGTTAAAATGCTTTGCAGCAGTGTGTCTGGACAGTATTTTGTTCAGCATCTTTATGATGCTGCGTATCTAGGGGAGGGCTTATGGAAATCAGAGAATTAAATGCAAAACAGGTTGCAGAATGTATAGAAAACTATCAGCCCATATATGAAAAAAACGTGAAACGTAATCGCAGAAATGTGGTTTTTGTTTTTGTGGCATTATTTTTAGTGTATTTGTATTTGAGATTATTTAACACGGGATTTTCGGTGGTTGAAGGTAAGTATAATGTAAAGGTTACATATAGTACTGCGTGGGTGGTTGATTATCACCCCGATTCTGAAGATGATTCATATTATTTGTTGGGGTTTGACAATTGTCCTTATATGCGTGTTTTGAATGTGGAGGAGGGCGTTACCAGTATATCTTTTGACGGATATTCAGAAAGTAAAAGCAGCAACTATTTACATACGGTAAGGTTACCTTCTACGCTACAAGAAGTAGGAGTTGAGTCCTTCAAAAACTGTACCAATTTGAAGACGGTGGAATGGGACAAAGCACCGGATGGTGTGGTTATTGAAGGGGAGGCTTTTTGGAACACCGGTATAGAGGAGCTACGGCTTCCGGATGGCATTACTTATATTGGACGTGAGGCATTCAAGGACAACCCGAATTTGAGGAAGGTAGTTTTGCCGGATTCCGTTAGGGATATGGAATATGATGTTTTTAAGAATTGTGGTAATCTGCAGGAGGTAACCTGGTCGTCTTCCCTGACATATATGCCTCATCAAACCTTTTTGGGTTGTGAGAACTTAAGTGTGCTGAATAACACAGGGGCACTTAAAAGTATCAATTATGATGCGCTGATTGGTACGCAGATAACCGCGGATCAACTCCCGGAGAATGTACATTGTTACAAAGCAAGCGGTGAAGGCGTTATAATGAATACCAAAGACGTTCTATGGCTTGCGGACTACAGTTACACATATAATGCAGAGGAAGAAACAGCATTGTTGGCAGAAATGCATGACATACCGCAGGAAGTTTTTGAACTGAAAATGATGGATGGTCAGTTTTGGTTGAATGGTGAATATTATAGTCTGAACATGACGATAGATGAATTTGTCGAAAAGGGAAACTGGGTGATTGATGATATTTATGAGAGTAAAGAAGGTTTCCCCACATATTATTTGGAAAGAGAAGCTGACGGTGCACAGGTTTCACTCAGTGTGAATGATGGAGAAATTATGGAATATCGCTTTTATGCAGATTACTGTCAGGTGATTTTGCCGGACGGCGTAAACAATTTTGGAATGTTAAGCGCCAGAATCCCTTATTTGTACGGAGAGGAAGCGGCTTCCGGTTATGATTGGAAATACGCCGAAGGAGGCCAACAAAAGAAAGCATCTGTAACAGTAGAATTTAGTTGGCCCAGTGAAGACGGCTGTACGATTACGATAAGTAAGACAGAATAAAATATTAATTGCGAACAAATGTTTGCCAAACGTGTATGGATGTGCTATAATTGGAGAAGCTAATCCATACACGTTATTTTTTAGGTATTTCTTATATTCGGAGACATTTGAGATGCATTTTGTGGATGCAAAGGGAATTTTGTCCCCTCACGGTGGTATGAATTTATATAGGGGTTGCACTCATGGATGTATTTACTGTGACAGCAGAAGTAAATGCTATGGCTTCACCCATGCCTTTGAAGATGTGGAAGTGAAGCAGAATGCTCCCGAGTTATTGGAGAAAGAGTTGCGGTCCAAGCGGAAAAAGTGCATGATTGGAACGGGTGCCATGTGCGACCCTTATATGCATTGCGAGGAGCAATTGCAGTTGACGAGAAGGTGTCTGGAAATCATTGAACGTTATGAGTTTGGTGTGGCCATTCAGACCAAATCAAACCGGATTTTAAGGGACTTGGATTTGCTGAAAAGGATTCATGAGAAGGCAAAATGTGTGGTGCAGATGACACTGACTACCTATGACGAGGAGCTTTGCCGGATTCTGGAGCCCAATGTGTGTACCACCGGGGAACGCTTCGAGGCATTGCAGATTTTTCATGAAAACGGCATTCCGACAGTGGTGTGGTTATCCCCGATTTTACCGTTTATCAATGATACCAGAGAGAATCTGGAGGGGATTTTGGATTATTGTATCCGGGCAAAAGTTAAAGGAATTATTTGTTTTGGAATGGGTGTTACCCTCAGGGAAGGTGACAGGGAGTATTTTTATGCGGCGCTGGACAGGCATTTCCCCGGACTAAAGGAAAAATATCGAGCGAAATATGGTTATTCCTATGAGGTAGTCAGTGATAATCATTCGGAATTGATGAAATTGTTTGAGGAGAAGTGCAGAGCGAATAATATTATCTGTGACAGGGATGCATGTTTCAGATATTTACATGAATTTCCGGAGAAATTCGAGCAGTTGAGGTTGTTTTAGCAAAAATAGATAGGATTCATAAAGGAGGCACTTTCGTGAATCATCAGAAACAGATTTTTAAATTGCATTCGGAATATAAGCCTACCGGTGACCAACCCCGGGCGATTGCAGACCTGGTGGAGGGTTTTGAGGCCGGCAATCAGTTCCAGACCTTGCTTGGCGTTACCGGTTCCGGCAAGACCTTTACCATGGCAAATGTGATTGCGGCGTTGAACAAGCCTACTCTTGTCATCGCACACAATAAGACTTTGGCGGGGCAGCTTTATGGAGAGTTTAAGGAATTTTTCCCTGAGAACGCAGTGGAATATTTTGTGTCCTATTACGACTATTACCAACCGGAGGCCTATGTGCCTTCCTCGGATACTTATATCGCCAAGGACTCTTCCATCAATGATGAGATAGATAAATTGCGCCTGTCTGCAACAGCGTCTCTTACGGAGCGTAGGGATGTGGTTGTGGTGGCCAGTGTGTCCTGTATTTATGGTCTGGGTAGTCCGGATGAATATCAGGATATGATTGTTTCCTTGCGTCCAGGTATGGAGAAGGACAGGGATAAGGTGTTGCGGGAGCTTGTGGATATTCAGTATACTCGCAATGATATTGATATGCAGCGCGGTACCTTCCGTGTGCGGGGAGATGTGTTGGAGGTGTATCCTGCGGAGGGTGGCGATTATCTGATTCGTATTGAGTTTTTTGGAGATGAGATTGACCGTATTGCACAGGTGGAACCCTTGACGGGTAAGGTGCATGCTACGTTGAACCATGTGGCAATTTTTCCGGCATCTCATTATGTGGTTTCTCAGGATAAAATCAAGTCCGCCTGCGATAATATAGAGAAGGAGTTGGAGCAGCGTGTTCGCTATTTTAAGGGCGAGGATAAGCTGATTGAGGCCCAGCGTATTGCGGAGCGTACCAACTTTGATATCGAGATGCTTCGTGAGACCGGTTTTTGCTCCGGTATCGAGAACTATTCCAGACATCTGACCGGGTCAGCACCGGGAGAGCCTCCGATGACACTGATGGATTTCTTTAAGGATGATTTTTTGATTATCATAGATGAGTCTCATATGACCGTGCCACAGATTCGGGGTATGTATGCGGGGGACCGTTCCCGCAAGACTACGTTGGTGGACTATGGATTCCGTCTGCCTTCAGCACTGGATAACAGACCTCTTAATTTTGAGGAGTTTGAGAATCATATTGACCAGTTATTGTTTGTATCTGCAACACCCTCAGAATATGAGGAACAGCATGAGCTTTTGCGGACGGAGCAGATTATTCGTCCTACAGGTCTGCTTGACCCGGAGGTGGATGTGCGCCCGGTGGAGGGGCAGATCGACGATTTGATTGGCGCAGTAAATGCTGAGGTTGAGAAGCATAATAAGGTGTTGGTCACCACCCTTACCAAGCGCATGGCGGAGGATTTGACGGACTACATGAAGGAGGTCGGTATCCGTGTAAAGTATTTGCACTCAGATATTGATACCTTGGAACGTGCGGAGATTATCCGGGATATGCGTCTGGATGTGTTTGATGTGCTGGTGGGTATTAATTTGCTGAGAGAGGGCTTGGATATCCCGGAGATTTCGTTGGTGGCCATTCTGGATGCGGACAAGGAGGGCTTCCTTCGAAGTGCAACATCTCTGATTCAGACCATTGGCCGTGCAGCCCGTAATGCAGAGGGGCATGTGATTATGTACGCAGATACGATCACGGACTCCATGCGGATTGCCCTTGACGAGACCAATCGTCGTCGTGAGATTCAGATGAAATATAATGAGGAGCATGGTATCACGCCTCAGACCATCAAGAAGGCGGTGCGTGAGCTTATCAGTATTTCCAAGGTGATTGCCAAGGAAGAGCTGCGCTTTGAAAAAGATCCTGAATCCATGAGCCGTCAGGAACTGGAGAAGCTCATTGCGGATGTGCAGAAGAAGATGCAGAAGGCTGCTGCAGATTTGAACTTTGAGGCTGCAGCAGAGCTTCGTGATAAGATGCTGGAATTGAAGAAGAATTTGAATGAATTAGCAGAGTAAAAGAGGAAGAAGACGTGGAAGAAGCAAAGAAGATGCGCCCTCGTGAGTATATTAAAGTGCGTGGGGCTTGTGAACACAATTTAAAGAATTTGAACGTGGATATACCCAGAAATGAGTTGGTGGTTCTGACAGGGATGTCAGGTTCTGGCAAATCTTCTCTGGCTTTTGATACCATTTATGCAGAGGGACAGCGCCGTTATATGGAGTCCTTATCCTCCTATGCCCGAATGTTCTTAGGTCAGATGGAGAAACCCAATGTGGAGCGTATTGACGGACTTTCTCCGGCCATTTCCATCGACCAGAAATCCACTAACCGTAATCCCCGTTCCACGGTGGGTACGGTGACGGAGATTTATGACTACTTCCGTTTGCTCTATGCCCGAATCGGTATACCTCATTGCCCCAAATGTGGACGTGAGATTGCCAAGCAGACAGTGGACCAGATGGTGGACCGGATTATGGAGCTGGGCGAAGGAACTCGTATTCAGCTGTTGGCTCCCGTGGTGCGTGGCAGAAAGGGTGAGCATGAGAAGGTGCTGGACCGTGCCAAGAGAAGCGGTTATGTACGTGTGCGTATTGATGGCAATCTCTATGAACTTACAGAAGAGATTAAGTTGGAGAAAAATATTAAACACAATATTGAAATTGTGGTGGATCGTCTGGTAGTCAAGGAGGGTATCGAGCGTCGTCTGGCAGATTCCATAGAAAATGTGCTGGGACTGGCAGAGGGGCTTCTTCTTGTGGATGTTATTGATGGTGAAGCATTGACATTCAGCCAGAGCTTTTCCTGCCCGGATTGTAATATCAGTATCAGCGAGGTGGAACCCAGAAGTTTCTCCTTCAACAATCCCTTTGGCGCCTGCCCGGAGTGTGTGGGTTTGGGTTACAAGATGGAGTTTGATATTGATTTGATGATTCCGGATAAGAGTCTGAGCATCAAGGAGGGGGCCATCGCAGTAACCGGTTGGCAGTCCTGTGCAGACAAGTCAAGCTTTACCAATGCGGTGCTTCAGGCACTTTGCAAGGAATACAACTTTGATTTGGAGACGCCTTTTGAGAAGTATTCTCAGAAGGTTCAGGATGTTCTTGTTCATGGTACCAATGGTAAGGAAGTGGATGTGTATTATGTGGGTCAGAGAGGTCGAGGTGTCTATCCTGTGGCTTTTGAAGGCCTGATTCGCAATGTGGAGCGCAAATATAAGGAGACTTTCTCTGAGACCATGAAGCAGGAGTATGAGTCCTTTATGCGCATTACGCCTTGTAAGGAATGTAAGGGTATGCGTCTGAAGCAGGAATCCCTTGCAGTTACGGTGTGTGATAAGAATATCTATGAAGTGACATCTCTGTCAATTCGTGACCTCCACGAATTTCTGACAGGAATGGAGCTGACTAATCAACAGCAGTTAATCGGTAAGCAGATACTACGCGAGATTCGCGCCAGAGTGCAATTTTTGGTGGATGTTGGTCTGGAATATCTGTCTTTGTCCAGAGGAACGGCCAGTCTGTCCGGTGGTGAAGCACAGCGTATTCGTCTGGCTACTCAGATTGGCTCTGGTCTGGTGGGAGTATGCTATATACTGGACGAGCCCAGTATCGGTCTGCACCAGCGAGACAATGATAAGCTTTTGAATACTTTGAAGAGTTTGCGGGATTTGGGTAATACCCTGCTTGTAGTAGAGCATGACGAGGATACCATGTTGGCTGCGGATTATGTGGTGGACATTGGTCCCGGTGCCGGCTCTCACGGTGGAGAAGTGGTGGCCTGCGGTACCGCAGAGGAAATTATGAAGGTGCCTGAGTCTGTTACCGGTAAGTATTTGAGCGGAGAACTTAAAATTCCCGTGCCTTCTTCCCGGAGAACGCCCACGGGTTGGCTTACGGTAGTGGGAGCGCAGGAAAATAATCTGAAGAATATCAATGTGGATTTCCCTCTGGGTGTACTGAGTTGTGTGACAGGCGTGTCAGGCTCCGGCAAGAGTTCCCTTGTAAATGAGATTCTTCACAAACGTCTGGCCAGAGATTTGAACCGCGCCCGCTGTATTCCCGGTAAGCACAAGGAAATCAGGGGTATGGAGCAGCTTGATAAAGTTATTGATATTGACCAGTCTCCTATCGGTCGTACGCCCCGTTCCAATCCGGCAACCTACACGGGTGTGTTTGATCAGATTCGTGATTTGTTTGCTTCTACGGCGGATGCCAAGGCCAGAGGTTACAACAAAGGCAGGTTCAGTTTTAATGTGAAGGGTGGCAGATGTGAAGCTTGTAGCGGTGACGGTATCATCAAAATTGAGATGCATTTTTTGCCCGATGTATATGTACCCTGTGAGGTTTGCGGCGGTAAGCGCTACAACAGAGAGACTTTGGAAGTGAAATATAAAGGGAAAAGTATCTTTGATGTGCTGGATATGACGGTGGAGGAGGCTATGCCCTTCTTTGTAAATCTCCCTTCCATTCGTCGTAAAATTGAGACCCTGTATGATGTGGGACTTTCTTATGTGAAATTGGGGCAGCCCTCTACAACCTTGTCCGGTGGCGAGGCTCAGCGTATCAAGCTTGCTACGGAGCTTTCTAAGCGTAGCACGGGCAAGACCATATATATTTTGGATGAGCCTACCACGGGTCTTCATTTTGCAGATGTCCACAAACTGGTTGAGATTCTTCACAGACTGGCGGATGGTGGCAATACAGTGGTCGTTATTGAACATAATCTGGATGTAATTAAGACTGCAGATTATATCATCGATATTGGCCCTGAAGGCGGTGACAGAGGCGGTACGGTAATTGCCAAGGGAACGCCTGAGGAAATTACCAAATCAAAACAGTCCTATACCGGAATTTATATCAAAAAGATGTTAGAAAAGAAATAGAGATTGCAAGAAAAGAAAAAGGTAAGAGGCCGCCGCACAGTTGAAATGTTTTGCTGTGCGACAGCCTCCTTTGTTTTTAAGGTATTGTCTAAACTTATTAAGAAGAACGGCTCCAGTTTTCAACAGGAAGCTCAATGTCAAAATAAGCGTTGTAGTAAATTTGTTCGCTTTCACCGATTGAGTAATAATCCAAATAATCGAAAAGAACTACGGAAACATCATCAGGAACAGAAAATACTAAGTCGCCGGTAGTATTGCTTGTAATGAAGTATTCGTCAGACAACTGATTGTCTGTATAGCCGGACTCTAAAGGATAACAGTAATACTCATCCCATTCTAACATAAAATCCGAATAATACATGCCAATAGGAGTGGAGTCCAAGGAGTTCATTGTCACATTTACAACTATAAATTGTTCATTTTCATATGCGGTGTTAGAACCCAATGTATCAGTGACGGTAACGGAATTTATCTTTAGGTCAAAGAAGCTGGTTTCAATAGTTTCATCTCTTTTGAAGGTATAGATGGGGATATCGTTTTCGACGATCACTTCGTCAGAGCTATCAGTGGATTCCAATACATCTGAGGAGTATGTAATATCGGAAACAGTTCCCTCATTTACCAATGTAGGAAAGCTGGTTACGCTGTTTGCAATTCGCATGCTTCCAATGCTGCCCATGTGGATGGCTACCACTTCGCCGTATTCATTGACGATGGGGGCACCGCTTGCACCGTTAGTACCGTATTTGCTATCCAAATCATAAGTAAAGATTCCGTCTGCATCGGAGATGACGCTGCCCTCATAAACGCAGTTTTCGTGAATGTCATCTGTATCCCACAAGTTAGCCAAAAGGTAAACTGTGTCGCCTGCCTTGGCTTTGTGTGTGGACAGGGGAAGAGAATTCAAATTCTCACCGTTTTCGATGGTAAAAGCTGATACATCCTTAGATGTGTTGGGGGATATATCTGCATCTTTGATAACGATACAATTTTTCAGCGTTGCACCGGTTTCTTCAAAGTTGTAAGAATTGTAGATGCTTCCGCCGGTTACATAAGAAGGTAATTCTTCTCCTGAAAAAGAAGATGCATCATCGGGCCAAAGATAGTGGAAAGCAGATACAATTACCTTGCCATGAGTCTCGGAATCCATTATGAAGGAAGTGCCGGCCGAAAAGGAGCTGTCGGTGGTAACCCAGTCAACGCCATAAACACAGGTGGCAGCCAGTTCTTCTATCTCGGAAAAGTCAAGCTTGGCATCATCGGAAGTGTCAGCAGCATCAGAATTGTTTCTGTCATTTACATTTTCATCTGATTTTTGATTTTGACGGGCAGCCGTTCTCATGACCTGTTCAACCAAGGAGGAACAGCCGGTCAATGATACCGAAAGCGTAAGTATGCCAAGAATGGCAAGTTTCTTAAATTTGTTCATTTTCATTTTTCTCCTTATATGTAAAATTAGGCAATGAGATAATCTTAGAAAAAATAGAAAGTATTGTCAATAAAAGAAAGTAAAAATGTGCTAAAGTTTTTTAAGAAGGGTGACGATATAAAACATAACCAAGAGGTATTGCAGGGAGGCAGGGAAGAAATGGATGGATTCCTTTTCTTTTCTGCATATTTTTTTAGTAAAAATGTTTAAAATTTTATAAACCCCTATGAATTTGGCAAAATTTCGGTTATAATAGTTATTCGGAAGAATTTACTTAGCAACTTTATACCAGAAAGGGGTAGAAATAAATGCAGTGTACAGATATCGGAATTGACTTGGGAACAGCCAGCATTCTTGTTTACATCAGAGGAAAGGGCGTTGTTTTGAAGGAGCCCTCTGTTGTTGCTTTTGATAGAGATACCAATAAAATTAAAGCCATCGGAGAGGATGCACGTCTGATGTTGGGTAGAACGCCCGGCAATATTGTTGCGGTAAGACCTCTTCGTCAGGGTGTTATTTCTGACTATACCGTTACTGAGAAGATGATGAAGTATTTTATCCAGAAGGCTCTGGGTAAAAGAACCTTCCGCAAGCCCCGTATTGCAGTATGTGTACCCAGTGGTGTTACTGAGGTTGAGAAGAAGGCGGTTGAGGATGCAACCTATCAGGCAGGTGCAAGAGAGGTTTCTATTATCGAGGAGCCTATCGCAGCAGCAATTGGTGCGGGAATTGACATTTCCAAGCCCTGTGGCAACATGATTGTAGATATCGGCGGTGGAACTTCTGACATTGCTGTCATTTCTTTGGGCGGAACAGTTGTAAGTGCATCTATCAAGATTGCCGGCGATGACTTTGACGAAGCATTGGTTCGTTATATGCGTAAGAAGCATAATCTTCTGATTGGTGAGAGAACCGCAGAGGATATTAAGATTAAAATCGGTTCTGCATACAAGCGTCCTGAAGTAGATTATATGGATGTACGCGGACGTAATCTGGTAACAGGTCTTCCCAAGACCGTAAAGGTTTCTTCCGAGGAGACCGAGGAAGCTCTTCGCGAGACTACTGCTCAGATTGTGGAGACTATCCACAGCGTGTTGGAGAAGACGCCCCCTGAGCTTGCAGCAGATATTGCAGACAGAGGAATTGTGCTTACCGGCGGCGGAAGCCTGCTTCGTGGTCTTGAGGATTTGATTTCTGCCAAGACAGGTATTAATACCATGACGGCAGAGGATCCCATGACAGCAGTAGCTATCGGTACCGGACAGTATGTAGAATTTCTGGCAGGTTACAGAGAGTAATTAGTTAGACTTAAGATAAGGAGGCAGTTATGTTAAGAGGATTATATACAGCATGGTCAGGCTTGGTAAACGAGCAGAACAGAATGGATGTTATGACTAACAATCTGGCAAATGCCTCCACGGTAGGATATAAGAAGGAAGGTTCAACCAGCCAGTCCTTCGACGATGTGCTCACAGTTAAAATAAAGGATGCCTCTGTAGGTTTGTCAACGGTACAGCGCACCGGTGTCAGAAATCCCGGTGTAAAAATCGGAGAAACCTACACGGATTATTCGCAGGGTTCTTTTAGAGAGACCGGCAACGCTTATGACATGGCTTTGGAAGGCGAGGGTTTCTTTGCAATTGAGTTTACCAATAAAGCAGGTGAGACAAGCACCATGTATACTCGTGCAGGTCAGTTTGCTTTGAATAAAGACGGTTATCTGGTAACGCAGGAAGGAGACTATGTCCTTGATGCCGACAGTAAGCGGATTCAGTTGGATACTTTGAAAGAGACTGATATCTCTGCCGATGGCAGAATCAGTCAGGAAGGTGTGGAAATTACGCGCCTTCAGATAGCAGATTTTGAGGATTATGATTATCTGGAGAAGTATGGCGAGACTTATTATCGGCCGCTGGAGGGTGCTGAGCTGACAGAAGGGACTGCATCGGTTCGTGCAGGTTATCTGGAGATGGCCAACGTACAGGTTGTATCTGAGATGGTAAATCTGATTTCTATTACAAGAGCTTATGAATCCAATCAGAAGATTATACAAACCTATGACGGATCTTTAGAGATTGCGGTAAATCAGTTAGGCAGAATCCAGTAATTGTAAGGCAGAATGTCATAGTGGCTGAAAGGAGCATGTTATGGTAAGAAGTTTATGGACAGCGGCATCGGGAATGATTGCGCAACAGACGAATGTAGATACCATTGCCAATAACCTGGCAAATGTAAATACCAATGGTTATAAGACACAGGTAAATGAATTTAAGAGCCTTTTGTATCAAAATATTCAGACCAAAACTACTTCGGCCAATGGAGAAACCAAACCCAGCAGTGCGCAGGTTGGATTAGGTGTGCGCAATGCTTCCATCACCTCTATTTTCAAGACCGGAAGTTTCCTGGCATCTGAGAGCGATACAGCGTTTGCGTTGGATGGCGACGGATTTTTTGGAGTAAAGGGTGCGGATGGCAATACATATTACACAAGAAATGGTAATTTCCAGTTTTCGCTGGCTACGGATGGCTATATGTTGTGTACCACTGAAGGACTCCCTGTTTTGGATACAAAGGGTGCTCCTATTACGCTTGGCAAGGAGTATGTACTTAGTCAGGTTACAGTAACTATGGATGGAAGCCTCTGTTACCCTGACGAAAGCAATAACCCGCAGCCTATCGGCGTTCAGATTGGACTTTTTCAATTTAATAATCCCAATGGTTTGAGTAAGCTCAGCGACAGCTTATATGAACAAACCGCAGCCAGTGGGGCTCCCATCAATGAGGCTGAGAATCAGTTTGTGAAGAAGACCAGTGTAATTCAGGGTTATCTGGAAGGGTCCAATGTTCAGGTAGTAGACGAGATGGTAAATATGATTGTGGCACAGCGTGCCTACGAAATGAACTCTAAGGCCATTACAGCATCAGACGAGATGCTCCAGCAGGCAAACAACCTTCGCAGATAATGCGGACTTCGCAGGCAAATAGCCGGAAAGGATAGCATATGGATATCAGTAATCTTACTTCCACCTATAATGATTTATATGCATCTGCATCCAATGCGTCAACCTCCAAGTTAGAGAGTCAGTTGAAGTCGGATTATTCCAAGGCTACAGATGATGAGCTTATGGATGCCTGTAAGCAGTTTGAGGCATATTTTTTAGAGCAGGTATTTAAGGGGATGGAAAAGACCATACCCAAAAACGAGGACGAAAGTTCTTCCGGCATGACAATGCTGGATTATTTCAAGGATGAGATGATGCAGGGGGTGGCAGCAGATGCTACCGAACAGAACAGCTTGGGTCTGGCACAGATGCTTTATGACCAGATGAAGCGTAATTACGGTGTGGATGCGGACAGCTTAGCATAAGGCTGTCCGTCATTTTCTATAAGCTTTTTCAATGTTTTACTCACATTAAATCTCTTCCGGTTCGGAACAAACACAAAAAGGTCAAAATAATATGGAAACAGTAAATGGATATGTAGATCATATCATTTTCCAAAATAGTGAAAATGGTTATACCGTTATGGTCCTCGTTTCGGATGGGGAGGAAATAACATGTGTGGGACTCTGCAAGGGCCTTGGTCAGGGGGAAAATATATCTGCCGAAGGCGAATTTGTGGAGCATCCTGTTTATGGGAAGCAATTAAAAATCAGTTCCTATCACACAGTGGTTCCTACAGACAGTGTGGGAATGGAACGTTACCTGGGAAGCGGAGCCATCAAGGGAATCGGTGCGGCATTAGCGGCCCGTATTGTGAAAAAATTCGGTGATGATACCTTCCGGATTATTGAAGAGGAGCCGGAGCGTCTTGCAGAAATCAAAGGCATCAGTATGAGAAAGGCTCAGGAAATTGCCATGCAGATGGAAGAAAAAAAGGATTTGCGGGAGGCTTTGGTGTATCTTCAGAAATTTGGTATTTCCAACACATTGGCAGTCAAAATATACAATACCTATGGCGGGGAAATTTATAGTGTTATGCAGGAAAATCCCTACCGTTTGGCGGAGGATGTAGCGGGAATCGGATTTAGAATTGCGGATGAAATAGCATCCCGAATTGGTATTCATACAGATTCGGATTATCGCATTCGCAGTGGCGTTTTTTATACATTGCTTCAGTCGGTTGGCGAGGGGCACTGTTATCTTCCCATGTCGATTTTGTTAAAGCGTACACATGATTTGTTGGAGGTGGCAGAGGAAAATATTCTGCCTCAGGTAGAGAATCTTGCCATGGACAAAAAGCTTGTCATTAAGGGCGATAAAGTGTTTGCGTCCAATTTTTATTATGCTGAGTTAAACTGTGCTGCCATGCTGGAGAGGTTGAACATTCCCATGTGGGAGGCAGAAGCACTTCCCTCTCAGGAAGCTGCCATGCGCAAAACCTTGGAGCAGATGATGAAGGAACTGCACATGGAGCTTGATGAATTGCAGTTACAGGCAGTAATGACCAGTATTCAAAATGGTTTGTTTATTCTTTCGGGTGGTCCCGGAACAGGTAAAACTACCACCATCAATATGATGCTTCGGTATTTTGAGTCGGAAGGTTTGGATATTTTCCTGGCCGCGCCTACGGGGCGTGCCGCAAAGCGCATGACGGAGGCTACCGGATTTGAGGCCAAAACCATTCACCGGCTTTTGGAGTTGAATAGTGCCCTTTCTGATGAGGACAATCGGAGAATTCGTTTTGAACGTAATGAGCTTGCACCGCTGGAGGCTGATGTTGTTATTATTGACGAGATGTCAATGGTGGACATTCAATTGTTTCAGGCATTATTAAAAGCGATTATACCGGGAACCAGACTGATTCTTGTGGGTGACGTAAATCAGTTGCCCAGCGTTGGGCCGGGACAGGTGTTACGTGATATTATGGAAAGTAAGGCGTTTCCTTCAGTTGTGCTTCGCAAAATTTTTCGTCAGGCCGGAGAAAGTGACATAGTTGTCAATGCACATCGGATTAATGCTGGGGAGCAGATTACCTTGGATAATAAATCCAAAGATTTTTTCTTTTTGGAAAGAAACGACACAAATGTCATATACAAACATATGATACAATTGATTCAGGAAAAACTTCCCCGATATGTGCAGGCAAACCCTATGGATATTCAGGTGTTGACGCCTATGAGAAAGGGGAGTCTTGGTTGCGAGACCTTGAATGTTATTTTGCAGCGGTATATTAATCCTCCGGCTGCAGACAAGAGGGAATATGTGGTGGGCGACAGTGTCTATCGTGAAGGCGATAAGGTGATGCAGATTCGCAATAACTATCAGTTGGAATGGGAGATTGTGAGCAGATATGGAATACCCATTGACAGCGGAATGGGTGTGTTCAACGGTGATACAGGTAAAATTTTGGAGATACGAGAATCTGCTTCGGAGCTGGTGGTGGAATATGATGAACAAAGACGTGTGACTTACCCCTTTTCACTGCTGGAAGAGCTGGAGCTTGCCTATGCAGTTACTATACACAAATCCCAGGGAAGTGAGTATCCGGCAGTAATTTTGCCTTTGCTTGCAGGGCCAAGGATGTTGTTCAACCGTAATTTATTATACACGGCAATTACCCGTGCCAAAAATTGTGTGACCATATTGGGAAGCAGTAACACGGTTCGGGGCATGATAGATAATGTCAGTGAAAACAGTCGTTATACAGGGTTGGCTGAAAGGATTAAAGAGGTGGTCGGATGAAGATATCGGGACTGATTAAGCAGTTGCTGTTCCCGCTTCGTTGTCCTATATGCGATGAACCTGTCAGGCCGTTCGGACATAAAATATGTCCGGAATGTTTGCCCAAAAGAAAGTTGTTAAAAGCGCCCTATTGCATGAAATGTGGTAAAAAACTGCAAGATGAGGGGGAGTTGTGCGGGGACTGTGGCAGAAATGCGCATGTATATGTCAGAGGACGGGCACTATATGAATATGAAAGTGTGGCGGCATCCGTATATAAGTTTAAGTATGGCGGCCGCCAGGAGTATGCGGATTTTTTTGGAGAGGAATTGGCATGCCATCTGGGAGATTTTATCCGAAATGTGAAGCCGGATGCACTTGTTCCTATTCCACTTCACAGAAAACGTCAAAATCGCCGGGGATACAATCAGGCCGCACTTTTGGCAGATGCTTTAGAGAGGTATACGGGAGTGCCTGTGCAGCATAATTTTTTGCTCAGGACAAAGAATACAACGCCTTTAAAGTATTTAAATCCGAAAGAAAGGCAAAATAATTTGAAAAAAGCTTTTATTATCGGGAGAAATGATGTAAAATTAAAGAAGGTTATACTGGTGGATGATATCTACACAACCGGAAGTACTATGGATGAGGCAGCCAAAATGCTGATAAACGCCGGTGTGAAGCAGGTCTATTTTGTGGCACTGGCCTGTGGTGAAGGTGTGTAGACAATGACGGAGGTGTTATTATGGATGTCAGAACATGTAGAAGCTGTAAGAGAATATTTAACTATCTGAGCGGCCCCAATATTTGTCCCGGATGCCGAGAGAAGTTAGAGCAGAAATTTCAGGAAGTGAAGGCTTACATAGAGGAACACCGCGGTGCAACCATGCAGGAGGTATCTGAAGAGTGTGATGTTGAAGTTTCCCAGATTCGTCAGTGGTTAAGAGAAGAGCGGCTTGAACTTATGGAAGGCTCTGCTATTATGCTTAGCTGTGACAGCTGTGGAGCGCCCATTCGATGCGGTAAGTTCTGTGATAAGTGCAGAGGCGCCCTGGCAAATAACTTCCAGAGTCTTATGCGCAGTAATCAGCCGGCGGAGCCGACTTTGTATAAGCAAAATAAAGATGGTGCGAAGATGCGTTTCCTGTAAAAACGCGGAGGACTTTTATGTTAAACGAAGAACGAGTGATTTTGATGACCAAGATGGCTTCCTACGAGGAGCATGAGGGCAAAGAAAATATGAAGATTGGAAAATATTTTCGCAGTGATTATATTGCGGTGCAGGTGCTGAAATCGATTTTGTATGCCACGGTGGCATTTGCACTGATTTTTTGTATGTTTGTGTTATATGATTTTGAAGTATTTATGCAGGATATTTACAAAATGGATTTAGTAAGTTTTGCTAAGACGCTTCTTACATATTACGGGATTACTGTGGTGATTTACGGTGCGATTTCTTATGTGATTTATGCGCATCGGTACAGTAAGGCACGCAAGAGCCTGAAACTGTACTACCATAACTTAAAAAAAATGAATTCCTTATATGAAGAAGGGTAATTGGAGGAAATAATGACTACTTTGTTGGAACTGAGAGATAAGTTTAAAATAATATACAGTAAAAATGAAGTGTTTATTTTGCCTGTGGTAAAGTTTTTGTTGGCTTTTATTGTTCTGCTTGTAATTAATGGTAATATGGGATATATGACCAGAATTGACAATGTGGGAATCGTGCTGGTTGCAGCGCTGACATGTTCTTTTTTGCCGGTGGGCGGTATCACTCTTTTTGCCATGTTGTTTAGTCTGCTTCATATGTATGCTTTATCCCTTGAAGTCGCTATTGTGGGAATATTTGTCTATTTGCTTTTGTTCCTTTTGTTTTTTAGATTTGGACCAAAGGATGCGCTGGTAGTGGTTTTGACTCCGCTATTGTGCTTTATGAAGGTTCCCTATATTATGCCTTTGGCGATGGGACTTCTGGGTACTCCTGCGTCGGCTGTTTCTGTAGGTTGTGGCGTGGTGGTATATTATCTGTTGCAGGTGATTATCTCAAGTGCAGGTACAATCAACACTATGGGAAGCGCTGAAGCAATTGCAAAGGTTCGACTGGTGCTGGATGGACTGATGGATAATAAGGCGATGCTGGTAATGGTGATTGCATTTGCTATTACGGTTATTGTGGTTTATATCGTTCGCAGAATGTCCATAGATTACTCATGGACAATAGCTATGGTAGCCGGTGCTTTTTTAAACATGGTAATTTTGCTCATTGGTGATTTGATTTATGAGACCAATATATCGGTTCTCGGTGCAATATTTGGTAACCTTCTGGCGTTGGTGGTTGCCAAGGTAATTGAGTTTTTCAGATTCTGTGTGGATTATAGCCGGACGGAAAAAGTGCAGTTTGAGGATGATGAATATTATTATTATGTGAAGGCTGTTCCCAAGATGACGGTTGCTGCTACCACAAAGACTGTAAAACATATTAATACACAGAGAAGAATGCCTGCATCGTCGGTCGAGAGAACTTCTCAAGGACGCAGTGTAACCACAGAACGTACGCATAGAAGACCGGCTGACCGATATGATCATTCTGTATCCGGTCGTAGTGTTACCATCGGAAGTCAGCAGGAAGAATTCCAGGAAGATTATGAGGAGTTGTTTTAAGGAATGCAGTGGTTTGACAGGATTGTGGAATATCTAAGAAATTTCAGTATATACGGGACAATAATGGACCTGGGCGATGTGTTGGAGATTCTGATAATCGCCCTTTTGGTGTATTATGTTTTGGTATGGATGAAGGCCACAAAAGCATGGACGCTTTTGAAGGGCCTTATTGTCATTGGTGGTTTTTTGCTGTTGGCCTCTGTTTTTAAGATGACTACAATTCTTTGGATTGCGCAAAATGTTCTTGGAATTGCTGTTACGGCGTTGGTTGTAATATTGCAGCCTGAGCTTCGTAAGGCCTTGGAGGAGCTTGGTAAGAAAAATATTATTTCTTCGGTATTTCCTTTTGATGCGGTCAAGAAAGAAGATGGTGTATTTTCTGAGAAAACAATTAATGAGATTGTAAAAGCCTGTGTTGAGATGGGAAAGGTGCGCACAGGTGCGCTGATTGTAATTGAGCAACAGGTTTCTTTGAAGGATTACGAGCGCACGGGTATTGAAGTAGATGGTCTGGTGACCAATCAGTTGTTGATTAATATATTTGAGCATAATACACCTCTGCATGATGGAGCAGTGATTGTGCGAGGAAACAGAATTATATCTGCTACCTGTTATCTGCCTCTTTCTGATAATATGAAATTGAGTAAAGATTTGGGTACAAGACACAGAGCCGGTGTTGGTATTTCGGAAGTGACTGATTCCTTGACGGTAATTGTATCTGAAGAAACCGGTAAAATCAGTGTGGCATACGAAGGCACATTAAAGCGCAATCTGGATGCGGATTCATTGCGTGCTTATCTTCAGCAGACACTGAACAAGGATGTGGAAGAAAGCAAACCGAAGCTTAAATGGAAAGGAAGGAACAAGACAAAGAATGAGGAAGAAGTTGCTAAATAATCTGGGTTTGAAACTCATCTCTTTAGTATTGGCTTTTCTTTTGTGGTTTGTAGTTGTTCAGGTTGGTGATCCCAAGGACGAAAGAGATATGGGTAAAATCCAGGTAAAACTGGTGAATACGGAGTTGTTAGAAGAAGAGAATAAAGTATATGAGGTGTTGGATAATACCGATACGGTCAGAGTGACTGTATATGCGCCTAAGAGCGTATTTACACAGCTTCGCAACAGTGATATTATTGCAGAGGCAGATGTAAGTAAAATCACAGATATCAATACAATACCTATTACTTTTACGGCATCTAATGCAAATGTTGTTTCCATCCAGGGCAGTCATGATATGGTGAAACTGAATGTAGAGGAAAAAGCGAGCAAATATGTCTCTTTGTTTGCATCTACCAAAGGTCAGGTTGCTAACGGATATATGGTTTATTCAATGACGCCGGATCAAAACCGCATCGAGGTTTCGGGACCAAAATCAGCGGTTGAACAGGTGAAATATGCAGGCGTGGAGATTGATGTAACTGATGCAACAAGTAATTTGACCGCAAATGTGGATATTAAGCTCTTTGATGCGGAGGGCAATGTTGTTGAGAGGGCTAATCTGGTTAAAAATGTGGATTATGTCAAGATGTCTGCAGAAATTTTGGCAGTAAAGGAAGTGCCTATACAAATTGAAACGTCAGGTACTCCGGCTGAAGGTTTTATGGCTACGGATGTGGTAGAGTCCAATCCGTCTACTGTTGAAATTGCAGGAAGTGCGCATAACCTGATTAAGATTACCTCTATCACTATTCCGGCAGAAGAAATGGATTTGACTGATGCCAAAGCTGATGTGACGCAGGTAATAGATATTAAGGAATACTTGCCGGATAATATTAAGCTGGCTAACACCGCTTTTAATGGTAAAATCACGGCTACGGCGTATGTGGAGCCTGTTGTAGAGAAAACGCTGCAGGTAGATATACAAAATATTTCTGTAGCCGGCGTGCCGCAGGGACTTGAAGCTCAGATTATTGAGTCGGCAGAAGCCAAGATTTCGGTAGAGGTGCAGGGGTTGGGTGCGCATGTAACGCCTTTGCGCCAGGATAATGTAACTGGCGTGGTGGATATTAACGCATGGATGCAGGAAGAAGGCAGGCAGAGTCTGAAAGCAGGAACTTATGAGATACCAATAACCTTTGCGTTGAACGAAAAGATTGTACTTAAAAATGTTCCTACCGTAAAAGTAGTAATAAATGAAGAGGAATAGAAATAAGAATGACAATAGGTGCAAGGCACCGGAATAGAGGTTAAAAAGATGGCAAGATTATTTGGAACTGACGGTGTGAGAGGTGTAGCAAATGAGGAATTGACTCCGCTTCTGGCTATGCAACTGGGACAGGCAGGAGCATATGTGCTGACAAAAGAGAAAGAACATAAACCAACTTTGATGGTTGGTTGTGATACCCGTATTTCCGGCGATATGTTGGCGAATGCTTTGATGGCAGGAGCTTGCTCTGTGGGTGCAAACTGTATCTATGTGGGAGTTCTTCCTACACCGGCAGTGGCATGTCTTACCAAGAAATATAAGGTGGATGCGGGAGTTGTGATTTCAGCTTCTCACAATCCTGTAGAGTTTAACGGTATTAAGTTTTTTGATGGAGACGGTTACAAGCTTCCCGACGCATTGGAAGATGAGATCGATGAGTTGATTAAGAATAACATGGCCGGCGTGAAATTCCCTACTGGCCCCGGTGTGGGTAAGGTTAAATATCGCACAGACGCTAAAGAAGAGTACATTAACCATGCCATGAATGCTGTAAATGTAGATTTGAGTGGCCTCAAAATTGTTGTGGATTGTGCAGAGGGGGCGGCTTTCTATACATCTGTTGAGACCCTGAAGGAGCTTGGTGGCAATGTGGTTGCCATTCATAACAATCCGGATGGTACCAATATTAATGCGAACTGTGGTTCTACCCATATGGAAGAGCTTCAGGCAAGAGTGGTATATGAGAAGGCGAATGTGGGTCTGGCGTTTGATGGAGATGCTGACAGACTATTGGCTGTGGATGAGAAGGGTAATCAGGTGGATGGTGACCAGATTATGGCTATTATCGGCAACTATATGAAGCAACAAGGAAAGCTTGCTAATGATACCATTGTAGCTACTGTTATGAGTAATCTTGGATTTTTCCTTATGGGAGAAAAGAATGGCATTACCATAGAGCAGACGAAGGTTGGTGATCGGTATGTGCTTGAGCGTATGAAGGAGATTCACTCTAACCTTGGTGGTGAGCAGTCAGGTCACATCATTTTTCTTGATGAGAATACAACAGGTGATGGTTTGCTCAGCGCATTGCACCTTTTGCAGGTTATGGTAGATAGCGGAAAGCCTTTGTCTGAGCTTGCATCTATCATGGAAGTGTTGCCGCAGGCATTGGTAAATGCAAAGGTGGCGAATCATAAGAAAGATAAGTACATGGAATACCCTGAGATTGCCGAAGCAATTGCTGAATTGGAGAGGAAATTTGCAGGTGAGGGCAGAGTGCTTATTCGTCCTTCCGGTACAGAGCCTTTAGTTCGTGTTATGATTGAGGGCAAGGATCAGGCGGTTATTCAGGCGGAGGCAGAGAAGTTGGCAAGTCTGATTCAGGATATTATGTTTTAAATTTGCATTGCATAAGATATTTAAACGTGCTATATTTAAAATACAGAATTATGCGGTGTCGCGTGAGGAGGCAGGCAGTGGGGTGTCTGTGCGACCCATGATTGGAGGATAACGTTATGGTAAGTCAGAAAGTGGTTATCAAGAACCCTACCGGCCTACATCTGAGACCGGCAGGCATCCTATGTAAGGAAGCAATGCAGTTTAAGTCTTTAATTACATTTACGTTTCGGGACAACACAGCCAATGCAAAAAGTGTTCTAAGTGTGTTGGGTGCTTGTGTCAAGTGTGGCGATGAGATTGAATTTGTATGTGAAGGAGACGACGAGGCAGAAGCCTTGAAGACTTTGGTTGCAGCCGTAGAAAGCGGCTTGGGAGAATGATTGGCAGCTCATCCGTTGGATGAGCTGTTCTTTTACGCAAATAGTGAGGAAAGGAAATAGACAAATGTTGAATTATCAAAGATATCGTAAAAATCCTGTAATGGATTATCCGGAAAGAGAATGGCCTAACAAAGAGATTACTAAAGCACCTATCTGGTGTAGTGTAGATTTGCGTGACGGTAATCAGGCGTTGATTGACCCTATGGTGGTTGATGAAAAGATTGAGATGTTCCAGTTTCTGATCAAGTTGGGATTTAAAGAAATTGAGATTGGATTTCCGGCAGCAAGCCAGATTGAGTATGATTTTCTGCGTCAGTTGGTTGACAGAAAACTGATTCCGGATGATGTGGTGGTGCAAGTTCTGACTCAGTGTAGAGAAGAGCTGATTGACCGTACTTTTGAGGCTATTGAAGGTTGTAAGCAGGCTGTTGTACATATTTACAATTCCACCTCTACCTTGCAGAGAGATGTGGTATTCCATAAGGATATGCCCGAAATTACTCAGATTGCGCTCGAGGGTACCAGAATGGTAAAAGAGCGTGCAGCGAAGTTCCCCGGCAAGATTATTCTGGAGTACTCTCCTGAGAGTTTCACCGGAACAGAGCCTGAGTATGCGTCCGAGATTTGTAATGCAGTCATTAACGAATGGGGGCCTACTCCTGAAAATCCTATGATTATCAATTTGCCTTCCACTGTAGAGATGACTACACCCAATGTATATGCAGATCAGATTGAATGGATGATTAAGCATATGGATAAGCGTGAGAGTGTCATTATCAGTGTGCATCCTCATAATGACAGAGGTACCGGTGTGGCGAGCGCAGAGCTGGCACTTCTTGCAGGTGCGGACCGTATTGAGGGTACTTTGTTTGGTAATGGTGAGCGTACCGGTAATGTGGATATTTTGAACGTGGCATATAATATGTTCTCTCAGGGTATTAATCCCGAACTGAATATTGAGAGAATCAACGATATTATCGAAATTTATGAGCGTTGTTGCAAGCTGCCCATTCATCCCAGACATCCTTATGCAGGTAAGCTTGTGTTTACTGCATTTTCCGGTTCACATCAGGATGCTATCAACAAGGGTGTTCAGGCGATGAAAGAGCGTCAGAGTGAAATCTGGCAGGTACCTTATCTTCCTATTGATCCTTCTGATATCGGCAGAGATTACGAGCCCATTGTTCGTATTAATTCTCAGTCCGGTAAGGGCGGTGTGGCATTTGTTATGGATACCTATTTCGGATTTAAGTTGCCCAAGGCGATGCACAAGGAGTTTGCAAATGTTATTCAGGCAATTTCCGAGAAGCAGGGTGAGGTTTCGCCTGAACTTATCATGGAAAGCTTTAAGGCAGAATATCTGGAGAAGAAAGAGCCTATCCATTTCAAGAAGCTTCGTGTGGATGATTTGAGCGGAACGGCACATGAGGACTTTGATACCAGAGTTACGGTTGTATATACTGATCATGGTCAGGAGAAGTTCTTTGAGGCAGTGGGTAATGGTCCTATTGATGCGGTAAAACGCGGTTTGTGCGAGCAGCTTAATATCAAGATTAAGGTTCTGGACTATGAAGAGCATGCATTGCAGAGCGGATCTAATTCTCAGGCTGCAGCATACATTCATTTGCTTGACAGTAACACCGGTAATGTGACTTACGGCGTTGGTGTAAGCTCTAATATTACCAGAGCTTCTGTAAGAGCAATTTTCTCTGCTGTAAACAGACTGGGACTTGGTGAGTAATTAAAATATTAAAAAGGCGAGGTGATGGTTTCATCACTTCGCCTTTTATAATAATCGGTTTGTTTATCGGAAAGTAAAGGAATCGTTTTCATTTACAACACAAATCATGGTTTTGCCGGTATTTAAAGTGATTTCATTGCCATCATCATCATAGTATCGGGTGGCACTGTAATCACTTTTTTTCTCCCAGGTAACATGAATGCCCTTGCCGTTAGTGAAAAACCATCCGTCTCGGGTATCGTCATGACATTGTAAGACAAGATAGCCTTTGTCGTCTAAAACTTCTTGTTTAGTATATTGCACCAGAATATTTTTAAAAGCAAGCTGTTCGCCGTCTGCATCGGTGTGAGGTGCATCATCACTGCCGGAAAGATGTTGGGAGCGATAGTAAAGGCCGTCTTCCTCATTGTATTCAAAATAGCAACGAGTGAGCGGATAGCAACCGGACATGTCGATATAGGTTGCATTTTGCGCTGTATCATATTGTGTCAGAGCATTGGGCTTTGCCTTGGTTGCGAATTGAAAGTGAGATTCGTCCGTTAAAGCTCTGTAAGCGGTGCCGTAGCCCTTCTTTTTGATGCGTTCCTTCAAAGCAATTCCGTCTACATATACATTGTGGGGATCCGGGCGATCCTTAGTGCGGTAGAAGGCACTGTCATCGCCGGAGACGCCATCAATATGTTCGGTGAATTGCTGATTCATCAGGTCATTAATATAATAAGGGCCGCCGTAGTGTACCAGAAAAGCATCCCATTCAAAGGACCAATAGGTGTAGTAGGTTCTGGTGCTGCGGATATTGCCAATTTTGGTCATGTCCTCCCAATCCTCATAAATTGCCATAAGTCGCGTCATGCGGCCTTCTACATTGGCTTCGTAGAGAATGGAAGCATCCGAAAGGTTGTAGTGCGGTATAGCAGCGCTTTCATTGGGAATCATTACAGCAATGGGACGGGTTTTAGCAACTTCTTGAGATACCCATTCGTTGGTCAGGGGACTGCGAACCATACCCTCTGCGGGCGGTTCGGTGTCATCCTCAATGATGATTTCTATTTCAGAATTGGGTTTGTTGGGAGATGTAGTCAAATCCTCTGCCTGAATGCTGTTTTCGGGTATAATGGGACCGGAAGAATTACCACTGTTACTGCAGCCGCTACACAGAAGTATACCGACCAGAAACAGTGGAAATAATCGATTATATTTCATTGTTGAGGCCTTTCTTTAAATGTTTAGAAATGATGAATACCTACAGCAATCAGAATACCCAGAATAGCGCCGGCCAATACTTGAAGTGGTGTGTGACCGACAAATTCTTTTAATTTGTCATGAGCGGACAATTCACTCCGGCCCATAGCAGCAAATGTTTCAATAATATCATTTAAGAGCCTTGCCTGAATACCGGTTTCCCTGCGGACGCCCATGGCATCATACATGACTATAATTGCGAGAATCATGGCAATGGCGAATTCATATCCGGTTGCTCCATAATGGAAATAGGTGGATGTTGCCAATGCGCAGACGGTCGAGGAGTGGGAGCTGGGCATTCCGCCGCTGCCGACAAGTCTTTCGGCTACAAACTCCTTGGTAAAACAGGTATGAATAATGGTCTTTAATATTTGTGCAATAAGCCAACCTAATGCTGCAGAGACAAAAATAGTATTGCTGAATAAATCGTCAAAAAACTGCATCGATTTTCTCCTGTAAGTAGATTTGTTTTTAAAGTCTAAAGTACAGTATACTCTATTTTGGACAAAAAGTCCATGGTAGAACTGTTTTATCTTGCGAATTAAGAATTTGGATAGTATACTATCTTTATAGAATAACCGAGGAGGAAGACATGAGCCTTTTAAGTGTGATTGTTCCATGCTATAACGAAGAAGAGAATGTGCTCCCTTTTTTTGAGGAGCTGATGAAAAATAAGTCTTTTTTTGAAGAAAATAAGATAGATATTGAAGTATTGTATATAGACGATGGTTCCAGAGACGGTACGGTTTCAGAGGTAAAAAAGCTTCGGGAAAAAGATGACAGGGTACATCTGATATCCTTTTCCAGGAACTTTGGTAAGGAAGCGGCTATGTTTGCCGGTCTTGAGAAAGCAAAGGGCGACTATGTGGTTATGATGGATGTGGATTTGCAGGATCCTCCGGCGCTTCTCCCTGAGATGTTTGCAGGTTTGAAGGAAGGTTATGATTCTGTTGCTACCAGACGTGTGAATCGCAAGGGAGAGCCGCCTATCCGTAGTTTTTTTGCCAGAAGATTCTATGCACTTATGAAGAAAATCTCCAAGACAGAGATGATGGATGGTGCCAGAGATTATCGATTGATGACCAGACAGATGGTAGATGCGATTCTTTCCATGCAGGAGTATAATCGATTTACCAAGGGTATTTTTGGCTGGGTAGGTTTTCGTACCAAATGGATTGAATTTGAAAATG
The DNA here is from genome assembly GCA_045542555.1 of Acetatifactor sp. Lineage (GTDB taxonomy): Bacteria > Bacillota > Clostridia > Lachnospirales > Lachnospiraceae > Acetatifactor. The sequence goes on from JAZQLH010000077.1 coordinate 45,879, forward strand.
TTGAGCGCACCAGAGGTGAGACAAAGTGGAATTTCTGGAAGCTTCTCATGTATTCCTTTGACGGTATTGTTGCTTTCTCCACTGCACCGCTTTTGATTTCCTCCCTGATGGGTGTGTTCTTTTGCGTGCTGGCTTTTGCCATGATAGTGTTCATTATTGTGCGCAAGATAATGTTTGGTGACCCGGTGGACGGATGGCCTTCGTTGGTTTGTATTATTTTGCTCACCAGCGGCATTCAGTTTTTCTGTACCGGAATTTTGGGACAATATCTTGCCAAAACGTACATGGAGGTAAAGCGGCGTCCGATTTATCTGGTGCGTGAAGAGTTATAATTTGTTATAAAAGGATTTTTAAAGGGCTTTTCGGTAAACGTCTGTCGAGACGTGCGGCGAAAAGCTCTTTTTGCATTTCGACAGGCATGATAAAATAAGAACACCACTCGACAAGGAAAAGAGGAATGTAAATGGATATTATGACTGTAAGTAATACGGTTTTGGAGAGATATATTACTGATATATTGTTGGATGTGGGTGTTCCTGCGCATTTAAAAGGGTATCACTATATAAGAGAGGCAATCATGTATTCTGTGCGTGACCGAGAGGCGGTGAGTAGTGTAACAAAGCTGCTTTATCCGGAAATTGCCAAACGCTTTAAAACGACAAATCAAAAAGTGGAACGTGCCATTCGAAACGCCATTGAAATATCATGGGTCAGAGGAAATACGCAGACATTTGAGGAAATTTTTGGTTATTCTACGCTTTCGGGGATGTGCAGACCGACAAACAGTATGTATATAGCAGGTCTTGCTAATAAAGTCTATGTGGATTTTATAGCTATGTAATTATTGATATTTGCCCCATAAAATGGTATCCTAAGACAGAAAGGAATGTTGGACTTATGAACATTTTGCTGTTGTTTGCCTGTATGATAATCATTTCTGTGGTACTTGGACATGGGGTATTATCGGTTCTATATTTCAAAAAGTCACAGAAGATATGTATGGCAGAGAAATTGATAGCAGGATGGCTGGTGATCATTGGGCTGGCAGAGGCCGCTCATTTGGCAGCAGTCTTTTTGGGCTGGCCATTTTCCCGGGCGATTCGTATGTTTGTGGCAGAGGCAGTTGGTTTTTGCGCAATTTCCGGCGGGATTTGGTTGTGGTCTGCAAGAAAAAGTACAGGCCGCATAAGAAGAAAAAAAGAAAGTTTTCAATTGACGACTTTTCGTTTTGGTTTGATTTTATCTTTTGTATTATTGGCTATCTGGCAAATTGTGACAATGATGTCAGGTGATGCGGTATATCGAACCGGAGATATGATGGTTGAGACTGTAGAAACCTTTCTTGATACAGACCGTGTTTATGAGATTAATCCGCTTACCGGCAGAGCTTATGAGAGCGGAATTCCTCTTCGAATTAAGATTCTCGGGCTCCCCACGTTATATGGTGCGATGTGCAGTCTTTTTGGTATCGCCGGTGTGGATTTGGTTTGGCGATACATTCCGCTTATGGTGCTATTGTTGAGCTATGCGGCTTTTTGGTTGATTGGAAAAACTTTGTTTGACGGTGAGAAGGAATCTGAAAAGAGACTTGTTTTTATGGTGCTTGTGGCATTGATTTTCTGTGTTGGAGATTATATGTATGGCATGGATGGGTTCGGTATTTTGCATTGTGGATTTCAGGGAAGTGTTATTCGTAATGTTGTTCTTGTTCCGTATACATTTGCACTGACACTTCGCCGCAAATGGAGAGTGACGGCTTTGGTAATTTTGGCGGAAGCATGTATTGCATGGACGCTTTATGGTATGGGAGTATGTCTTGCGATTGTGTTGGGAATGGCTGTGATTTACTTCCTGCAACACAGAAAAACCTCTGTTTTTCGTAATGTCGGAAAGGGGGCTTGAGTATGTTGGAGATGTATAAACGTGCATGGATGGGCTGGCAAAGTTATACTGACGATGGCAAGCTTGTAGCTCTTGCGATTGTGGTGTTATTATATCTTTGGCTGTCCGGTAAACAAAAAGGGCCGGGAAAACGGTTAATGCTTTATGGCATTGTGTTTGTGGCTCTATGTGTTTGTCCGTTGACGGCAGTGTGTTTGATGTATTATCAAACAGGATTTTACGATTATCAGTGGATTTGGAGTCTGGTGCCTCTCACGGCATTGATAGCTTGGGGAGGAACGGTTTTTCTGACCAGTCAGTGGAAGGATGGCAGGGGCTTAAGGAGTATGTTGCACAATGCAGTTGTGACACTGGCGTCAGTTTCTGTGGTGCTACTATGCGGCGGCTTGGGTCAGGGGAGTGTAGATGTGGCCGAGGCTTATGAAAACAGAGCGCATTCGGAGGATGTGCTTGCAAAGGTGCAGGAATTGTATGGAGAAGACATCTGTCTTTGGGCGCCGGCTGATATTTTGGAGTACGCAAGGCATGAGGGCAAAATGCAGTTACTCTATGGCAGAAATATGTGGGATATTGCACTGAATGCTTACAGCTATGACACTTATTCTAAGGAGCAGATAGAGCTGTATGAGTGGATGGAGCATCTGGATGATTGGGATATTGAAATTTCTGCCCAAGAGGTAGATGAGAAGGTACAAAAGGCTTTTGCGCAAGGGGCTGATTGTATTTTGTTACCCGTTGATTTTGTGGAGTGGATGCCGGAGTCGGAGGAAGCGTTGATGGAATTGCTTAAGGCGTCCGGAAATGTGGAAATAACAAGATTTGAAGAATATTATTTGTTGAAATTGAGGTAGAAAAATGAGTGAAGTGGCAATACATGACAGGTTTGTCAGTATTATTGTGCCGGTTTATAATGTAGAAAAATATATTGTGGAAACTATGGATTGTGTGCGTGCGCAGACCTATGCACAGTGGGAGCTTCTCTTGGTAGAGGATGGCAGTACGGACGAAACAAAGCGGATTATCATGGACTATCTGGAAAAGGCTGCAGATGAACGGATTCGTATGATTGAGCAACCTATAAACGGCGGAGCTGCCAAGGCGCGTAATGACGGTGTTTCCAAGGCGAAAGGACGCTATATTGCCTATCTGGATTCTGATGATTTGTGGGAACCAAAGAAGCTTGAGAAGCAGATTGCATTTATGGACCAAAAAGATGCTGCTTTTTCCTTTACCGGCTATGAGTTTGCGGATGAGAATGGCAAGGGGCTTGGTAAGGTGGTTCGTGTGCCCGAGACCTTAAATTACAGTCAGGCATTGAAAAATACCACAATTTTCACCACAACTGTCATGTTCGATACGGATAAAATATCCAAGGATAAGCTGGTGATGCCCCAGATAAAGAGTGAGGATACTGCCCTTTGGTGGCGTGTTCTTAAAGAAGGCTATATTGCATACGGATTAGATGAAAATCTTGTAAAATACCGTCGTATAGGTAAAAGTCTGTCTTCTAACAAAGTGGAGGCAATCCGCCGCATCTGGAACCTATACCGCAAGGCTGAAGGGTTAGGGATATTCCAAAGCATGTGGAATTTCTGCTTTTGGGCAGTCCGTGCAGTGGTGCGGAGAGTATAATTTTTAATTTTCTTTAAGAATCTGTGTTTTTTGTATACCAGCCGGACAAAATATGATATAATAGCTATGTTTGTGAACGGAATGGTTCGGTTCGGAGGAAATAAGTTGAGTACAAATGTGAATGAATATAAATTGAGACGTATGGAGGCGTTTAAGCGCCTGATTAATCTGACGCTGGCAGCAGGATGTATTGCTCTGGAGACGGCTATTTTTGCGTACAATTGGCTGGTACATTTCCAGTACAGCGTCGTTGAAGCGTTGCGTAATTTCGGCTATAAAGGGCATATCGTTGAGATAGCCTTCTATGGCCTGATTTTGTTGTTCTTAACCACTATGTACGGCGGTATGAGACTGGGGTATCTTCGCAATGTGGAGATTATTTTTTCCCAGATATTTGCCACGGTACTTGCACTGATGTTTATTTATGTGGAATTGTCCATTATGGCACATCAGCCCTTTGTTCCCAAGGTATTTATCATGATGCTTGTAGAACAGATTGTTGCAATAACTATTTATACGAATATTGCAAACAGAATATACATGAATATTTTCCCGCCCAGAAAGCTGATGCTTATACATGGGGAGAGACCTATCGAGGATATTTATAATAAATTCGGCAGTCGTCCCGATAAGTACAAAATTGAAAAAACGCTCTGCATTCGAGAGGGACTGGAGAGAGTGTGTCAGGAGATTGCACACAGTTATGAAAAGGGTGAGTGTAATGCTATAGTGGTATGGGACGTGTCCACCTCTGAGCGAAATACGATTTTGAAATTCTGCTACGAGCGCAGTATCCGAATCTACATCATGCCTAAAATTACGGACGTCATCTTGTCCGGTGCGGAGGAACTTCATATTTTTGATTCTCCCATGTTCCTTACCAGAGAGTTCAGTATGAGCATGGAACAACGTTTTATCAAGCGTACCATTGATATCTTATGTTCTTTAATCCTTTTGGTATTGGCATCACCAATTATGTTGCTCACTGCTATTGCAATTAAGCTTTATGACGGCGGTCCTGTGCTTTATAAGCAGGTGCGTTGTACCCGTGGTATGCAGGAGTTTGAGATTATGAAGTTCCGCAGCATGCGTACGGATGCGGAAAAAGATGGTGTAGCAAGACTGGCCCAGAAGCATGACAGTCGTATCACACCCATTGGCAAATTTATCAGAAAGTGCAGAATTGACGAGCTTCCTCAGTTGATTAATATTTTAAAGGGCGATATGTCCTTTATCGGCCCCAGACCGGAGCGTCCTGAAATTATCAAGCAGTATGTGGAAGTGATGCCGGAGTTTGTATACCGTACCAAGGTGAAAGCCGGCCTTGCGGGTTTTGCGCAGGTGTACGGCAAGTACAATACAACTCCTTACGATAAGCTGAAGCTGGATTTGATTTACATTGAGCATTATTCCGTATGGATGGATTTGAAGCTGATGCTTTTGACTTTGAAGGTGCTCTTCTGGCCTGACAGCACGGAGGGTGTGGAGAGTGAGCAGGTAACTGCGTTTAAGGTATCTAAGGGACACGAATCAGAGAGGGATTAAACTATGTGGGAAGGCAGCTATGCATCCGAGCCTTTTGACTTGCGGTTGACCATACTTCGCATGATGCGCAATCTCGGTTGGATTGTGTTGTTTACACTGATAGGAACGCTTTTGTTTGGCGGTGGCTATTATGTGAAGAATGTGCTTTTGGGTGAAGGCATTAAATACGAGATGACCATTACCTGTAAAATGGAGTATACCAATCCTCCGGTGCAGTCAGGGGATTATTACATCAATGACATGACTTGGAATACCTATGTGGATTCTGAGGAGTTTAAGGCCATGATTAATGAGTCGGCTCACATGAAGGTATTGAGCTCTTACACCGGTGATATGGATATGTGGTGCCAGTGTGAAGGTGGTTTGGCGGAGGCTTTGTCTGCTACGGTGGCATCGGATATTCATGTGCCTTCCGTTACGGTAAGTACCTCTGTTGCGGCTAAGACAGAAACGCTTTGTCAGGCGGTGCAGGAGGTCCTCGTGGGTTCCTTCGCAGAGAGCATTCCGGAGGTCGCTTCCATTCGCATTATCGATGTAAGTGAGGTTGCCCCTGTAAAGCCTGATGTAAGACCTCTTAGAGCAATCATTCTTTCGGCTCTACTTTCTTTCTTTTTTGTGATGGTATTTTTCCTGATCCGTGAAATTGGTGCAGACAGTATATGGCTTCCGGCGACTCTTCGCAGACGCTATGGATTGTGCGCTGTGGGAACCATAAACAGTAAGGAACTTGCACAGAATTTAAAGTATGCTCTGCAGGATCAATACAGTGTGGCAGTTTGTAGTGCAGATGAAGGTATTGATGTAGAGGATGTTATCAAGACTTTGCAGGAGAAGTTTGCTGCGGGGGACAATGATAAGCAGGCAAATGAATTGGATAAGGACTGGATTGCTGTGAATGCACCGATGTCAGATGCGAAGAGTACTGTTTATCTGCATGGTGCTGATGGAGTGTTTCTGGTGGTAAAAGCGGGGCTTCACACAGGCAAGCCTTTGGAGTATTTATTAGAGTATTTCGCAGTGCAGGATGTGAAAGTAAGTGCTGCAATTTTGTGGGATGCGGACGAGAAGCTGATTCGCAGCTATTATTTATTGCCGGATGGGCGAAAGTAAACTAAGAAGATGGAGAAGTTTGGCATGAGCGTAGAGGTTTTGGCTTCTGTGATGCATCAGGACATGACAGCTTTAATAGAGCAGATGCAGATTGATTCCAACGCAGTGATTATTAATCAGTGTGACTGCCTTGACTATGCCGAAACAGATTATAAAGGGCATCGCATACGTTTTTTTTCCTTTCCTGAGCGTGGAATCGGCAAGAGTCGTAATGCAGCGATAGAGCGGGCGGATGGTGACATCTGCCTTTTTTCTGATGAGGATATTGTGTATGAGCCGGGCTACGCACAGGCTATTGAGGCTGAATTTGCGGCCAATCCCAAGGCGGATATGATCCTCTTTAACATTGAGGTGGAAGAGGACAGAAGAACTTATTTTATCACGGAGCGCAAGCAGGTACATTGGTATAATTGTGGGCGTTACGGAGCGGTAAGCTTTGCCATCAGGAGAAAAAGCCTGATGGAGTCGGGGGTGCGTTTTTCCCTTTTGTTTGGCGGTGGTGCAAGATTCAGCAATGGTGAGGACAGCCTGTTTTTGAAAGAATTTATGGATAAGGGGTATAAGGTTTATACTGCCCCTGTGACCATTGGCCGTGAGCGTGCGGGAGATTCCAGTTGGTTTGCAGGTTATAATGAAAAGTTTTTCCACGACAGAGGGGTTTTGTATCATTATCTTTATGGTATTATGGCAGGTCCCTTTGCACTTCGCTTTTTGCTGGCACATCGTGATAAAATGTGTAGTGAGTATGGATTAAAGCAGGCCTATGTATGGATGCGCAAGGGAATCCGGCTGGGCAAAGGCCTCAGAAAGGAGGCAGCCGATGGAAAGTAGTGCTCTTGTGTATGTGAGTCTGACGGTTGTAACTGTATTTCTGGCTTTTTTTGTACAAAGCTTTGTCTGTACGGAAAGCGTCGGAATGACCAGAGGCAGAGCAAGAAGCTATGTGGCGGAATTTGCTATTTTCTGTCTTCTGACAGGAGTGTCAGCTTGCCGTATTGCTGTGGGGAATGATTACTGGGTTTATCGCTTTAATTTCCGACTGATTGCCCAGGAACGACATGTGTCCTCGGAGTTCGGATTTAATCTGATTGTGAAGTGGATGCAGCAGCTGTTTGGTTACGATAATTATCTGCCCATATTTGCCCTGTTTTCTGTGCTTACGGTATGGTTCTTTGTGAGGGCATTGCATGGACAGGCGGTCCACTATGCCTTTTCACTGTTTCTTTTGATGACGGGAGGATATTATTTCAACAGTCTGAATACGGTGCGGTATTATCTGGCGCTTGCCATTGCTTTTTATTCCATGCAGTACGTGCTTAGAAGAGAGTATGGGAAATTTGTTCTTTGGGTTTTGTTTGGAAGTATTTTTCATAAGTCAATATTATTGGTAATACCGGTGTACATTGTGGTACATTTACTGGCTCGTGTGAAGCTGCGTAGGTGGCATTATGTGGTGGCCGGGCTGTTTATTCTTAGCCTGTTTTTCTGCCGGAATATTTATCGTGAGATTGTGTTTTATTTTTATCCGTACTACCGGAATTCCGGATTTGATACCGGTAATATTCCTTGGTCCAATGTGGCAAAATGTGTGGCTACATTGGCGCTGTGCATTATTTGTTACAAGCGCAGTATCAAGGAGAATGAAACTAATCGGTTTTACTTTTATTTGAATCTGGTTGCGCTGGTGGTGTATCCCTGTGGAAGCTTTATTCCTGAGATATCCAGAGTGGGTTATTATATGATGGGGGCTCAGATTTTCCTGATTCCGGCGGTGCTTAAGGATATGCCTGCGGGATGGTTTAAGAAGCTTTGTTATGTGGGGGTTGTAGGGGCTTTTATGGTATATTTTATTCTTCTGTTAAGAGGGATGTATGCTACAGATATAAGACTTTTGCCCTATTTGAACTGGATATTTAATTAAGTTGAGGAGGAGAACCCATGAAGGTTCTGTGGCTATGTAATATCATGCTCCCCAAGGTTGCAGAATATCTTGGGTTGGAGGCTTCTAATAAAGAAGGTTGGCTCAGTGGACTTATGAATGAAGTGCTGGGCAGAAGGGCTGAAAATAACATTGAATTGGCGGTGGCATTTCCTGCGCCAACAGGGCGTGAGTGCGGAGAAAAAATTATATATGACGGAAGTGTCATTTACACAGGTTCGCTGCCGGAGGCGGAGGGGGGCTTAAAATGGTATGCCTTTTCTGAGGATGTGGTAAATCCGCATTTGTATGATGACCGCCTTGAATTACAGATGTATTATATTACTAAAGATTTTAAGCCGGATGTGGTACATTGCTTTGGTACGGAATATCCCCATACCTTGGCCATGTGTAAAGCTTTTCCCAAGAAGGAGCGTATTTTGGTGGGAATTCAGGGCTTGTGTTTGGTGTATGCGGATGCGTATTTTGCCAATCTTCCCAAGGGCGTTATTCACTCCAGAACCCTTCGTGATGTGCTGAAAAAGGATGATATCATCAGACAACAGCGAAAGTTTGTATTGCGTGGTGAGATGGAGAAGGAGGCTGTTTCTCTGGCGGGAAATGTGACCGGTCGAACGAAGTGGGATAAATATTACACAGAGTTGTGGAATAAGTCTGCAACCTATTTCAAAATGAATGAAACCTTGCGGTCTAATTTTTATGGATTTGAATGGAAGGAAGAGGCCTGTGAACCACATTCAATCTTCTTGAGTCAGGGTGACTATCCTATTAAGGGTCTCCATTATATGCTTCTGGCTTTGCCTGTTATCAGGGAGAAATATCCTGATGTGAAGGTTTATGTGGCGGGCAATAGTATTGTTGGAGACGGCAGCCTGATGAAGCGGATTAAAATTTCTGCGTATGGAAAGTATCTTCGCAGGCTGATTAAGAAGAATAATCTTCAGGAGCATATTTGTTTTTTGGGCAGACTGGATGCTGAGCAGATGAAGCAAAGGTATTTGAAGAGTCATCTGTTTGTATGTTGTTCTTCTATTGAAAATTCGCCTAATTCTCTTGGGGAGGCCATGCTTTTGGGCGTTCCCTGTGTCAGTGCGGATGTGGGTGGAATCAGTAGCATTTTTACTCACGGGCAGGATGGAATCTTGTACACGGGATTTCAAGCATCAGATAGGACGAAGGAAGCCGGGGAGCTGGAGCAAATTGCAGGAAATCTGGCGGAGTCAGTTTTAGAAATTTGGAGTAATAAAGAGAAAATTCTCGAATATAGCGATAATGCAAGGAAACATGCAAATGATACTCATAATGGAGAGGTAAACTACCGGAGATTGACGGAGATTTATGAGGAAATTACGCATAGAGAATCTGTAGTGACAGACAAGGCGCTTTCGGTAGGTGATGCAGATATGCCCAAAGTGGTTATGGTATCTAACTATATCAATCATCATCAGATTCCTTTTTGCGAGGCTATGTATAGTTGCTTTAAGGGGAATTTTGCATTTATTCAGACGGAAAAGATGGAGCAGGAACGCGTTGCCATGGGATGGCAGGAACAGGTGGAACTGCCCTATCTGTTGCGCTATTATGAAGAGACAGATAGGTGTAAACAGATTATTAGTGACGCGAGTGTCATTATTTTTGGCGGAGTAGATGATGAAAGTTATATAACAGAGCGATTGCAGAAGGGCAGGACTGTGATTCGTTACAGTGAGCGTTTGTACAAGGAAGGACAGTGGAAGGCGGTTTCGCCAAGGGGTCTTTTTAAGAAATATAAGGATCATACGAGGTATCGTAATCAGGATGTATATTTGCTCTGTGCAGGTGCTTATGTGCCTTCGGATTTTCATATTGTGAGAGCATATCCGGGCAAAATGTTGAAATGGGGATATTTCCCGGAGTGTAAAGAACACGAAATAGTGAAGCTTTGGGAAGAAAAGGAATATACGGAAGAGAAAAAGGAAATCCTTTGGGCGGCCAGATTTATCGACTGGAAGCATCCTGAGCTGGTAGTAGAGCTGGCGGAAGAACTGGTTAAGAGCCGTGAGGATTTTCATATTACCATGCTGGGGGGCGGAGAGTTACAGCCTGCCATAGAGAGCCTGATACAGGAAAAAAAGCTGGAGGCATTTATCGCTTTGGCCGGTACTCAAACTCCTTCCGGGGTAAGGGAACTTATGGAGAAAACACCAATATTTTTAATGACCAGTGACCGGCAGGAAGGCTGGGGTGCAGTGATGAACGAGGCTATGAACAGTGGTTGTGCAGTGATTGCCAACCGAATGGTGGGAGCCGGACCTTATCTGATAGAACATGGCAGAAACGGGTATTTATACAGAAAGGAAACTGCCCGTGAATTGGCGGATTTGATAATCCCTCTTTTGGACAGCAGGGAGCTTTGCAGGGGAAT
>JAZQLH010000078.1:0-34221 GCA_045542555.1 Acetatifactor sp.
TACTCGTTCATGATTGCTGTTTTCTTCTCTTTAGAAATCATTGTTTCTTCCTCCTTATTTTATAAACACCTGATACTAAGATGCGGTCGGAGTGTCCGACATCTGGGTATCGGTTAATCATACTGACCAAGTATAACACAAAATTTTATGGTTGTAAACATTTATTTTGTGAACAAATTTCATATTAATCGTACAGTACGCGCACGCACTTCTTAGGTGTACGATAGTTATACTTACTAATCTTGATACCACTCTGAGGGTTGCTTGCGTGGATAACCTGACCGCCGCCGATATAAATCGCTACATGGTTAATGGTTCCGCTACTGTTTGCGTAGAAAATCAAGTCACCGGGCAGAAGCTCTGAAACGCTAATCTGAGTACCCTCATTTGCCTGTGCTCTGGAAGAATGGCTTAAGGTGATACCATACTTCTTATAAATACTGAGTACGAAACCGGAACAGTCCGCACCTTTTGTCAGGCTGGTTCCACCCCATACATATGGATTACCAAGGAACTGTTTTGCATACTCTACCAAATCAACACGGACATCGGAAACCCCTGCGCCGTACAAAAGCTCACTCATGGTAATTGCAGTGCTCAATTTCTCCTCAACAGTAACATATTCAGAGGCTACATAAACCGCTTCTCCATCGATGGAAACCTTAACCCACTCGCCCATATCCTCAACGAATTCCAGTTCCTCGCCCTTGGGAACCTGAGTGTATACTGCACCATCGGTGTCAGCCTCATCTCTTACATTAAGGCCGTCCACATTGGATATTGCCACGGTACGAACAAGCTCTGATGCCTTGATTCTGGCATCGGGGCCGATAAGCAGATAATCTGCACTCACATAGCCATCAACCTCGCCGGACTGGATGTGTGCCCACTTCTCCACAGTAGTCTTTCCATCTATCGTTGTCTCAGCATCAATTATCTCTAACACTTCACATGCCGCATCCTTGGGCATCTTACCTACAAGTTTTCCGTTTTTGGAAGGAAGGGCTCTCACATTCAAATTGCCCTCTTCCACGTTTGCAATTCCAATATTGGTATATCCCCAGGAAGCCCCCTTTGCTTCTTCTGCAATACTTATGTATTCCTCTGCGGTCAGACTGGTCTCAAATACAGAGCCAACACCGGCCGCCTGAAGCATACCCTTTGAAGAAGCTTCTACCGGCATGGGTTCAAACAGCATACAGCATGCAAGCCCTGCTGCGGCAATTCTGATTCCTTTCCTATAGTACTTTATATTCATGAATTTCTCCTATTTTTTACAACTTTGTTACAAATTTATTACGCTACATTTCGATTATACCCAGATGAGGGTATACTGTCAACCTTTGAAGGCCAAATTCTTAAATTTTAAGTATTAAAAAAGTGTGAATTCTTATGAAATCTTAAGAATTCACACTGATTAAGTCTTTGACTACTTCCCCTGCTACAATCAGACCTGCAACGGAAGGAACAAAGGCAACACTTCCGGGGATTCGCTGCCCTGTCTGTATTGCTTCCTCCGTGGAATATACCACCTTTAACGCATCCACTTCCCGCTTTCTAAGCTCCCTTCGCATTACCTTGGCAAGAGGGCAACCGCTGGTTGAATAAATATCCGCCACCTGAAACCTTGTTGGGTCCAGCTTATTACCGGCTCCCATGGAACTGATTACGGGTACACCTGCCGCTTTTGCCTGCATGATAATATCTATTTTGGCAGTAACCGTATCCACAGCATCCACCACATAGGAATATTTAGAAAAATCAAATTCCTGCGCAACCTCAGGCAGATAAAAGCATTTGCGCATAGTTACTTTTGCATCAGGATTAATAGAAAGAACCCGTTCCCGCATCACTTCCACCTTGTCCCTGCCGACGGTATCTTTCGTAGCAATAATCTGGCGGTTTAAGTTACTCAAGCTCACCGTATCATTGTCAATCAGCTCAAAGCTACCTACACCACTTCGCACAAGCGCTTCTACCACATAGCCACCCACGCCGCCTACACCAAATACGGCAACCGTAGCCGCCTGTAATTTTTCCAGCGCCGTTTTCCCCAGTAATAATTCTGTCCGTGAAAACTGTTCATTTAATTCTTTATCTGTCATTCTCTCAGTCATTTCCCTCAACTTTTTTCGACTCATTTACATGCATGTCGGTATCTGCCCGCTTCAATATCCTTCTTTAACTGCTCCTTTAATTCGTCAAGACTTTCAAATTTCTGCTCAGGTCTTAAAAAATCAAGCAATTCCACTTGAATATTCCGGCCATAAATAACTTTGTCAAAATCATAGAGATAGGTCTCCACTCCCATTACTGCCTCATCAGACACAGTGGGCTTGTAACCTATATTGCTGATTCCGGCGTAAATACTCTCGGCACCTTCTTGTAGCTTGCCCGTCGAGTCCAATATCCTTACCTTCGAAAAGTACACACCTTTACGAGGAAGAAGCTTGTTCTCTCCGGGATATAAATTCACCGTGGGAAACCCGATGGTACGACCAATTTTTCTACCGCCGGCCACAACACCACTTATCATGTAAGGCGAACCTAAAAGTGCATTAGCAGCTTCCATCTCCCCTGCTTCTATCAAAGTTCTGATCCGGGTAGAACTGACCTCTGCGCCACCCACACAGACCTTCTCAATGATACTTAATTCATATAAAAGCTCTGTCTTTAGTTTTTGCAAAAGTGCCGCATCACCCACACCGCGGTTTCCAAAGGACACATCCTCACCTGCCGCAATATGGCGGGCACACAGCTTGCCACACAAATACTCCCGCACAAAGCTTTCAGCCGGGATGGCTGCTGTTTCCACGGTCATGGGAAATTCTACAAGAATATCTATCCCCATTTTTTCAAATAATAAACGCTTTTCCTCTCGAGTGGAAAGTTCCCGCCCGTCGGACAATCCAAAAAGCACCGAAGGCGCCGGGTCAAACGTAAAAATACAGGTTTTCAGTCCGGACTTTTTTTTACCCAGAATAGATTCTAAAAGCTTACGATGACCCACATGAATGCCGTCAAACTTACCCATGGCTACCGCAGTGTCAGTATTTAGTTGAAAATCTGTTGTACCATGAATAATCTGCATTTATCTCTCCAAAAACATCTTCACCGGCTTGTATCGTTTTTCTTTCTCATCATAGGCATAAATCCCTGCAAAGGACTCATCATTCCGATAAAAACGCACCTGCTTACCGGGAGCGTAATATTTTTTCTCTTCCGTCTGATTTGGATAAATGGCGTTCCCGTTTTCCAAAAGCTTGGCCAGGTCAGTCCGCACATGAAGCATGGGACATTCCGCAAATACCTTATCCACAGGCACCAATACATCCTCAATCCTTCCTTCGTCACGAAGTCTTTCCAATTCACTTAAGGTAATGGCATCCTGTAATACAAATCGCTCCACTTTGGTACGGAGGAGACTCTGCATGGTTCCGCCACAACCCAGCTTTTCTCCGATATCTGCACAAAGAGTACGGATGTAAGTACCCTTAGAACATGCTACGCGCATCTTCACCATCGGAAGATTTATTTCAAGAATCTCAATCTCATGAATGATCACAGGACGGGCCTTGCGCTCCACCTCTTTGCCTGCCCGGGCAAGCTCGTAAAGCTTCTTGCCATCCACTTTCAATGCAGAATACATAGGTGGGACCTGATCATATGGTCCCACAAAGCTCATAACAGCCTCACGCACAGCATCGTCTGTCAACTCTACAGGCTTCTTTTCCAGAATCTCTCCTGTGGTATCCTGGGTGTCTGTAACAACACCCAAAAGAAGCTCTGCCACATATTCTTTATCCTTGTCTGTAAGCATATCGCACAGTTTGGTACCACTGCCCAGACAAACCGGAAGCACACCGGTAGCCTGGGGGTCCAGAGTGCCGGTGTGCCCAATTTTTTTCTGTCGCAAAATGCCCCGCATCTTGGCCACTACATCATGGGAGGTAAAACCTGCCTCCTTATGAATGTTGATAATTCCGTTATACATAATTCTCCTTCGTTTAAAAGCTTTTACTCCTGATACGCAAGAAGTTGCTTTTCAATATATCCGGATAAGTTGTTTACACAATCATGGAAGGTTCCCTGCATGGTACAGCCCGCCGCACGCACATGTCCGCCGCCGCCGAAGTACACTGCCACCTTGGAAGCATCCACACGCTCATCCGTACGCAGACTTACCTTATATTCAAGGGTATCTGTCTCATACATAAAAATAGCACAATGAACACCCTTGATATTACGCAATTGATTCACAATACCGTCCAAATCCTTCGGGGTTGCATCGTAAAATTTCATTGTCTCACGACTTACTACACCAACGATACACTGGCCATCCATCAGGCGAATGCTCTCCATCAACACTCTCCCCATAATCTGGGATTGTACATAATTACGCTGATAAAAAGTCTCCTCGATCAGTCTGGGAAAGTCGAATCCGTAAGCGATCAGCTTTGCACCGATTTCCATGGTGCGGGGGGAGGTGTTGGAATACTGGAACACACCGGTATCATGAATGATGCCGATATAAAGGCTCTCAGCCAACTCTTTATCCAGTCCATTCTCCATCAGTTCATAAAGCACCTCACAGGTGGAGCCCACGTGGGGTTTTACCAGATTCACATCACCACATCCGGTGTTACTTATATGATGATCAATATTAATTTTCTTCTTCGCTACCCGGAAATATTTGCCCGCCTCTCCCAGGCGCTCCTCATTGCAATCTAATGCAAAATAAACATCAAAAGGCTCTTCCTCGGGAAAATCACTGATGATTTCATCAAAGCCGTTAAGCTCGGCAAAAATTTGTGCCGGCTGTTCCAGATAGACCTTTACATCACATTCCGGTAAATTCTTTTTCAAATACTGCCACAGGGACAGGCAGGCGCCAACGCAATCGCCATCCGGTCTAACATGACCGCTGATGCCGATGCGTCGTGCGCCTTTACACTCCTGTAATAAATTCATTTCTACTCCTCGTCGTCTGCTTCATCCTCGTCTGCAGCCATTTCAGACACATCCTCGGAAGAAGGCTGTGAGCCGATAACCTCATCAATTTTGTGTGACATATTCACACCGTACTCGATGGACTGATCCATCACAAAAGTAATCTCCGGCGTATTGCGCAGATTGATGGTTTTTGCAATCTGTCTGCGAATAAAGCCTTCTGCACTCTTTAAGCCTGCCAGAGTATCCTTTCTTTGCTCCTCGCCACCAAGAACGCTAATCCACGCCTTGCAGCTTTTCAAATCAGGAGCCACCTCCACAGCAACCACACTGGTCAATGGGCTGATGCGGGGGTCCTTGATTTCACCGCGAATAATCTCGGCAAGGACACGCTGTACCTCGCCGTTTACCCGGGTGTTCTTCACACTATTTTTTCTCATATAACATACCTTTCTATCTTGGTACTTCCACCATGATATAGGCTTCCACGATATCCAGCTCCTGCATCTTGTCGAAACCTTCGAATACAAGACCACACTCGTAGCCTGCTTTAACTTCCTTCACATCATCCTTGAAACGCTTAAGGGATGCCAGGTTACCCTCAAAGATCTGCTCGCCCTCACGGGTGATACGAACCTTACAGCCTCTGCGGAACTCACCGTCAAGCACATAAGAACCTGCGATGTTACCAATCTGGGAAGCCTTGAAGATCTGACGAACCTCTGCATGGCCGATAACCTTCTCCTCAAAGATAGGATCAAGCATACCCTTCATGGCAGCCTCAATATCCTCAAGTGCCTGGTAAATAACCTTATAGAGACGAACATCTACGCCCTGCTGCTCTGCAGTATCCTTAGCAGTGGGATCCAGTCTTACGTTAAATCCGATGATAATTGCATTGGAAGCACTTGCCAGAACCACATCAGACTCATTGATGGCACCAACACCACCGTGGATGCACTTAACCACAACCTCCTCGTTGGACAGCTTCACGAGAGACTGCTTCACAGCCTCCACACTACCCTGAACGTCAGCCTTGACAATCAGGTTCAGCTCCTTCAAATTACCCTCCTTAATCTGGGAGAACAAATCATCCAGAGACATTGCTGTCTTGGTATCTTCAAGCATCTTCTCCTTGTTCTGTGCCTGATAGGTCTCTGCAAAGGACTTAGCAGTCTTATCGTTCTCATGGGCAATGAATACCTCGCCTGCGCTGGGCACGGCAGAAAGTCCCAAAATCTCAACGGGTGTGGAAGGACCTGCTTCTTTTACACGTCTTCCCTTATCGTCAATCATGGCTCTTACCTTACCATGACTTGCACCTGCAGAGATGAAATCACCTACATGTAAGGTACCCTTCTGTACCAGAACAGTGGCAACAGGACCACGGCCCTTATCCAGCTCAGCTTCGATAACCAGACCTCTTGCCTGTCTGTTGGGATTTGCCTTAAGCTCCAGAATATCTGCGGTGAGCAGAATGGTCTCAAGCAAATCTTCAATACCCTGACCGGTCTTAGCAGATACAGGAACAAACTCTGTGCTTCCACCCCAGTCAGTGGCAATCAATTCATACTCCGTCAGCTCCTGCTTTACTCGGTCGATGTTTGCAGAGGGCTTATCAATCTTATTTACGGCAACCACAATTTCAATACCTGCTGCCTTTGCATGGTTAATTGCCTCGATGGTCTGAGGCATTACACCATCATCTGCAGCAACTACCAGAATCGCAATATCGGTGGAATTGGCACCACGCATACGCATTGCAGTGAAGGCCTCATGTCCGGGAGTATCCAAGAAAGTAATCTTTCTGTCATCCAAAGATACAGTATACGCACCGATATGCTGTGTAATACCACCAGCCTCCCTGTCGGTTACATGAGTCTTACGGATTGCATCCAAAAGGGAAGTTTTACCATGGTCAACGTGACCCATTACACAGATAACAGGAGGTCTTTCAACCAAAGTATCTGCTGCCTCATCTTCCTCCTTCAGAAGCTCTTCAATTACGTCAACCTTAACCTCCTGCTCACAGAGAATATCATACTCCATTGCAATGTTTTCAGCCTCTTCGTAGGAAATCTCCTGGTTAACAGTCACAATCTTACCTGCAAGGAACAGCTTCTTAACAATTGCTGCGGGCTGCAGCTTCATTTTTTCAGCCAAATCCTTGATAGTAATGCTCTCGGGAAGGGTAATTACCTTGATAACTTCCTCAACCACTTCCTTCTTCTCCGGCTTGATAAATCTGCCGGGCTTATTCTTAAGTGCATCTTCCTCCTCATAGATATGGTCTTTCTTGGAGCGCTTGTCATCCTTTTCGCGACCCATACGTCTCTTACTGTCGTCGCGCTTTTTCTCCATATCCTTGGCGGGTGCTTCACTTGCAAAGCTTCTGCCGCCACCGCCTCTGTTATCGCGGCCGCCATTGTCACGTCCACCGCTAAATCCGCGTCCGGGAGCTGCATTATTACCACCTCGACGTTCTCCCTGACCGCCCTCACCGGGACGTCCCTGACCGGGTCTGTTAAAACCACCCGTTCTATCACCGGAATTGTTGTTAAAACGATCTCTGCTTTGACCATTCTGGGGACGACCGCCATTATCCTGACGCGCAGGTCTGTCACCACGATTTCTGTCATTATTTCTATCGTTATTTCTACTACCTGCATTCTGATTTTTGTCGTTTGCAGGTCTGTTGTTTGCAGGTCTCTCAACATTTACAGGCGCCTGGGGTTTTGCAGTTTCCTGTGCAGGAGTCTGAACCTTCACTACCTCTTCCTCCTGACGCTTTGCAGGCTGGGGCTTATTGCTCACCATCTGCACGGACGGAGTGGGGGAAGGAGGGGTCAGAGGCTTAATAGGACGTGCGGGTGCCTGTGCTCTGTTGTTATTGTTATTATAACCGCCCTGATTTCTACCCTGATTACCTGCGGGGCGCTGATTATTGTTGTTATTGGGACGACCACCAGGCATCTTGGAATTCTGAGGATTGCTTACGAAGATAATGTTCTTTTTCTTCTTGGGCGCCTCCTCTGCCTTGGGCGCCTCATTCTTGGGAGCCTTGGGTTCTTCTACTTTGGAAACCTCTGTCTTAGGCGCTTCCTCCTTAGGAGCCTGCGCCTTGCCAAATTCCTTTCTTACCATATTGGCAACATCCTCCTCCACGGAGCTGTTGGCAGCCTTCGCCTCAACACCCTTCTCCTGCAGGAAGCTCAATATATCTTTGCTCTGCTTATCTAATTCTTTAGCGAGTTCATGTACTTTGATTTTCGCCATGCTTTCCTCCATTTCCTGTCATTGCTCTTTATTGAACAACTTCAAATTATATTTCTAATTGTTTGACGATTGCTTCAGCCAGTCCTGCGTCACTCACACCCAGAGACGAACGCATATCTTTTCCAATTGCCCGGCCCAATTCCTCCTTGGTACCGAATTCATAGACCGGAATCTCATAAAATGCGCACTTATTTGCAAATAACTTCTTGGTATTCGCCGACGCATCCTCTGCAATGATTACCAGCATGGCGGAACCGTTTTTCACTGCTTCCAGCGTCTGAAATTCTCCACTTACCAGATTACGTCCTCTCATTGCAAGTCCAAGTAACGACAAAACCTTATTCTGCTTCAAGTTCATCAAACTCCTTTTCTAAAGCGTCATACACTTCATTTGGAATACTCATTTTAAAAGAACGTTCCAGACCCTTTGACTTGCGAGCCTTTGTAAGACAATCTCTGTTCTTACAAACATATGCGCCTCTTCCGTTCTTTTTGCCTGTAACATCCAAACAAAATGTATCATCCTCTGTCGACTTAAGCACACGCAGCATTTCTTTTTTACTGCACATCTCACCACAGCCGACACATTGTCTCAACGGGATTTTCTTAGCCATGAAAACAATTACGCCTCCTCACCGGTCTCGTAGTCGCCTTCTGTATATTCTCCCTCGTACTCCTCATCGTACTCTTCCTCATCGTACATGTAGTCCTCATAACGGAAGCCGGGTGCATCCTTAGCCTGAGTCTCAGACTTAATGTCAATCTTATAACCGGTAAGTCTTGCAGCCAGTCTTGCGTTCTGACCTTCTTTACCGATAGCAAGAGACAACTGGTAATCAGGAACAACTACCTTTGCAGTCTTCTCATCGGGATCTGCAAATACTGCAACCACCTTAGCGGGAGACAGTGCATTCTGGATCAGATTACCGGGGTTCTCATCCCAGGGAACAATATCAATCTTCTCGCCGCGAAGTTCCTCAACGATAGCATTTACACGAGCACCGTTCATACCTACACAAGCACCTACTGCATCAACATTAGGGTTATTGCTCCATACAGCAATCTTGGTACGGCTGCCTGCTTCTCTTGCAATGCTCATAATTTCAACTGTACCGTCCTTAATCTCGGTAACCTCAGACTCAAACAGTCTCTTTACAAGCTCCGGATGAGTACGGCTTACGCTGATGCGGGGACCCTTGGAGGTATTTTTTACTTCCAGAATATAAACCTTGATACGCTCGGTGGGCTTAAATACCTCGCCCTTTACCTGCTCGCTCTCTGCAAGCATTGCATCTGCCTTACCTAAATTAATGCTGATGTTTCTGCCGATGTTACGCTGTACCACACCGGTAACCACATCCTTCTCTTTCTCATAATACTGATTGTAGATAACGCTTCTTTCTTCCTCACGAATCTTCTGCAAAATTACATTCTTCGCATTCTGAGTTGCGATACGTCCGAACTCCTTGGATTTAATCTCCACGTTCAGCACATCGCCAACCTTTACCTTCTTGGAAAGTACCTTTGCATCCTCAAGGGCAATCTGCACGCAATCGTCCTCTACATCATCCTTAGTCTCCACAACTTCCTTCTCTGCATATACCATGAAGTCACAGGTCTCACGGTCAATCTCAACCTTTACGTTGTCAGCCTTACCAAAATGGTTCTTACATGCGGTAAGCAGGGAATTCTCGATAGCCTCAAAGAGAGTCTCTTTGCTAATCTCTTTCTCCTTCTCCAGAATATCCAGTGCCTCCATTAATTCTTTGTTCATTGTTTCCTCCGTTTCCGGCTTGCGCCTTGTTCTTTTCGTTTTTACTATTTATCTGCTTTATTTGCCTAAAAATCTATGGTCAGACGAATGAGTGCAATGTCTGAACGATTAAAGGTTCGCTCTCCTTTAGCCTCTCTGATGGTCAGTGTATCTGCGTCAAATCCTGCAAGTACGCCTACAAACTCCTTACACTTATCAATGGCCTTAAACAGCTTTACCTCAACTTCCTGATTGATACTCTTAGCCAGATGCTTATCCTTTTTAAGAGTACGTCCCAAACCGGGGCTTGACACCTCAAGAATATAGGCATCAGGAATAAAATCTTCCTTATCCAGCGCATCCGACAGTGCCCTGCTCACATTCTCGCAATCGATAATGTTTACGCCCTCCGGCTTATCGATGTATGCTCTCAGGTAATATTCACTGCCTTCCTTTACATACTCCACATCATAAATCTCCACACCATTGGATTCAGCAATGGGAGCAAGCAGTTCTTCTGTACGGGCCTCATAGGTCTCTCGTTTTGACATTCCAATCCTCCTTTACCCACAATCAGAGGTAGAAATAAATAAACAAGAAAGAGTGGCGCATGTCCACTCTTTCCGAAATCTACCTTTATGCTATATTGAAGTATAGACCCAAAATCAGGAAATGTCAACTGTTTTTGTGCTTTTTTTGAGCATTTTTAAAGCTCACTTCCATATTCGAGCTCATAGTCCACCACTATATCGTCTTTAAAATTTATCAGTAAATATTCATACCCTTCCCACTGGTCATACCTGATTGTATATCCCCAATGATAATCATACCTTCCTTCATCGCTCAAATAGGGACCATGACTGATGGAATAGGTTCCTAACAATTCCTCGACCTCATCTGACGACATTCCCTCTAATTCAACCTCTCTATATAAATCCTCCAGCATATGATAGCGTTGCTTTGGTTCTATAGAGAGCCAGTTATCCGAGCTGAATTCAGTGGTGGGAGTGTCTTTCCCACAGCCACATAATATAATTGCAGCGACACACATTATTAATGTTGCTATTCTATTCCTTCTTTTCATTCAAACGCTTCCTGTTATAATATTTTTAAACCTTTGTCACACATTGTACTTTGGGATTTTAAATCTATTCTGGGAACTCATACTCATATCCATAATACTCGGAAAAAATCCACTGAACAAATATACTGTTAGCCTTATCAATGTCTTCTTTACTCATATCATTTCCACTTTGAATATAAGTACTTCCAATTGTTTCCCTTTTAAGAATGTAGTCCAACTCAATAATTCCAATACCCACTTCTCCATTACCTAAATTACAGAAAAACTCTTCTGCCCTATTCGTGTCTCCCGATTCTATTTCTCCATAATACTCTGTCCAGATTTTATTCAGTGATGCCCCTGTATCTTTTCGCATTCTATTATATATATTAATCGCATCTACATCTGACTGAAAATCCGCTTCACTATACCTCCCCGAATCTATATCTCCTTTAAAACTAATTTCATATTTCGTATACGAATGTTGAAGATCAGGGGAATTAAACAAACCAATTATCCATGTCCCTGGTAATATATGATACTCTTTCAACATCATATCCTCACTCGCAAACGCTGCAATCTGAATTGTCTGGTGTGAAAAATCATTATTTTTATCAGCACAACGATCCATCATGTCAGCATGCGTCTCATTGCAAAACGTGCTTTTTTTGATATCAATCCCTTTTTTACATAAAGTCTCGTCCGAAAAGTCACCATGTTGCAAATTAATTAATACTTGTAAATCTAGAATTTGTTGTGAGCTAAGCCCCGCTTCATCCAATCTTTCTTTTGCATCAGCCAAATTAGGTGTTGATGCCGTCATTCTCCATCTCTTTGCATCATAACTTATACACAAAGCACTAAGGGTTCCATATACATAATTTATATATGCTGCAGTATCTCTTTCATAACTACAACTTTCACCCAATTTTTCAATTGCTTCATACAATAAAAATGCTTCCTCTTCTGTAAATCCATAAGTTCTTTCAAACTCTTCTATTACATTATAATCAATATCCTTTAAAGACTTACTATTACAACATTCTTTTTTCGTAAGGCATAAAATATTAAATTCAGAATTTTCAACGCACTTAATAGCATTGTCCGGCTTTCTGAACCTACTTTCTTTTCCACAACCTGCAATCATAGCAAAATCTATCGCCATGTTCGCCTCTAATTCCCGCATCCCCCATTCATACAGCTCCAAAGAATACTTATAATTATTAATTCTATTCACCTTCCGTGAGGCTGCATACAATCTTTCCAAACGCTCATCAGTCCCGCTTATCAGGTCACTACATTTGCGAATAATATCTGCCATTCCATCTGTAATGGCCTCATTTTCTGCAATAATCTCATCGCACATTTTTGTAATCTGCGCAACTTGTCCATAATTAATAGACAAAACATCTCCACACCGCAGTACATCTCCCGGAAAGGGCTCTACATAATCATCAGACTGCAACTGTTCCACAAACCCAGAACATCTTGCCCTAAGTTTATTTATTTGAGGCATATACCCTTCCAAACATCCTCGCATCTTTGTAATCTTATTACAGACCGTTTCATACTGCCCATTCTCAAAAAAGTGAATCCCCTCTGCCCGAAGCGTCTCCGCAGTTATTCCATGCCATTGTTCTGTCATTGTTGCAATATTTTCCAGTTGTGTCTCTCGTTCTTGCTCGAGTGTGTTTTCAATATCCTGATAATTTTCTATTGTTTTTTCAAATACAGAATAACTTAGTCGAAAATCACGCTCTGCCTGCCCGCTCATTGTTAGGTTCTCCCTTACACTAATAATACACTTCCATTAAACCACTCTGGTTTTTGTCATCTTTTGCGTTATTAGTATATCGCGTTTGTCTTTCTTTGTCAACTCATTATGATTTTCCAATATTTTTATTATTTTTTGCAACCGCTGCATCCCTCACATCCGCCGGACACTTCTCTGGCGGTAAGATTGAATGGACTGGTAAGCATGCAAATGGACTGGGAGGAAATGCCCTCACCGCTTCCGGTAAAGCCAAGACCTTCTTCTGTGGTGGCCTTTACATTTACCTGATTCACTTCAATGTTCAAAGCGCTTGCGATGTTCTCGCGCATCTTGTCGATATGAGGACGCATCTTGGGCGCCTGTGCAATGATTGTTGCATCAATGTTCTCAATTAAGAAGCCCTCCTGCTCCAGAAGCTCACCCACCTTTTGAAGAAGCACCAGGGAATCTGCTCCCTTAAAAGCTTCATCTGTATCAGGAAAATGCTTGCCAATGTCGCCCAGAGCCGCAGCTCCAAGCAGCGAATCAGAGATTGCATGCAAAAGCACATCCGCATCTGAGTGTCCTAAAAGTCCTTTTTCATAAGGGATTTTCACACCACCAATAATTAAATCTCTGCCCTCCACAAGCTTGTGGACATCATAACCCATTCCGATTCTCATAATTATTTCTCCTAAACATTTACATATTATCCTGCATACTCATTACTGAGCACAGCTCATAAGCTCCTCAACCGACTCATACACAAGCACGGTGTAAGCACCATCCTCATAGACCACGGTTCCGGCCTGTACTGCGTCACTCTCCGTCGCCTCAAAAGCCTCCTCGGCTGTCAAAAGCAGGAACACCTCGCCATCAACATAACTCTCCTCATAATATTTCATAGGCGAAGACCACTTAAAATACTCCAGACCTGTGGGGTCTAACACATTGGCAACCTCCACCTGCCCGTCGGTAAGCTCCGTAATAATATTGGCATTCCAGTAGCTTGCATAGCCAAAGTCATATCCGTTTGTCTGCAAAAACTTCGCCACAACACGCTTGTCCGCATTCTTGTCCACTGTCATAAAGGACAGCACGGTCTTACCCGTAGCAAGAAGAATACAACCTGTCAAAAGCAGTGTTACTACAGCCCTGTCAAAATACAATTTTTCCTGCTCCATATAAAAGCACAATACAGGCAGTACGAAAATAAAAATAGTGAGATAATATCTGGGCACCATAGTGCTGGTGGTGAACACAAATACAAACACATTCAACACAAAGCTCACCGCCAAAAACAGGCTTACAAACTGACGCTGTCCCGAACTCTTCTTACAAGCCTTCACACTCACATAGAAAAACACCGCAATCATGGCAAAAGCCGCCAGCGTCACAACACCTCTTAAGGAAATTACGCCCCTGTCAGGAATGTAGCCAAAGAGCATCAAAAGGCTGCCCAACGCATTTTGCAATCTCTCAAAAAACACACCCTGATATACCGCAATAAAGTTGGTTGCATCATAGGTTTGGAATACATAATTTTTGCTGACATAAAGTACATTGATACCATACCCTGCCACACTGCCCACTGCACCGAGGATACCGTATAAAAGGTATCTCATGGAGGGACATTTCCACAACTTTTTAAATTCTGCCACCGCATTTTGTCCGGTCATATTCTGACGGAATACTTTAAACTCCTCTGATTTCAGCAGATACACAAATGCCGCCAACACCAGCGGACACTGCAAAGCCAATAAGTATCTCACACCGGACACACCACAAACAAGTGATAGCGCAACAAACAGTCCCAACTCAACCAAAAACAGTTTCTTACAACCACCTTCAGCCAGTCTTAAATACAGACCGAAGAACCAGAACACGATGATAACATGGAACATGTAAGTGTTACCCATGACCATATGAGTCATCATAGTCTCCGAAAAGGGCAAAAGCAAAAGCGCCGCAGTGGTAATCACAAGACCTTTTCTCACTTTTAACGGCTTCATGCAATAAAAATAGGATGCCAGCATGAGCACATAGGACACAATATTAGTGATGGCACGAATTACATGCCAATTGTCACAAATTCTAAAAAGAGGTCCCATTATCCAATGGGTATACAGGAATCTAAATTCCGTGGAATAGTACCAGTCGGGCGTAGCAAACAGACGTCCCTCCTGTGCTAAAAGCTTGGAGAACATCATCTCTGCTGCCATATCCGAATCCAACCAGTGGTCATGACAAACCACATTTAAAAATACCACCAGCAAAAAACTTGCTCCCAATATCATATAAGGGCCAACTTTTGAAATCTTTGCTTTCAATTTCAAGAATGCTCCTTTCATCCGGCAAATTGATTACTCTGCCTGTTCATTCGTACGCTTGCGCTTGGGCGGTCTGAAACCAAAGTCGCTACTTTTACTGCGCTTGTCATTGCCCTTACGGTCAAACCTGCGCTCGCTGCCTCTGCGTTCTTCTCTGCCTTGGCGCTTATTGTCTTCGCCTTTACGACTGCCGAATCGGCTGCGCTCACCACGACTATGTTTATCCAAATCGCTGCGACCACGTTCGCCTCGGCCAAAACGTCTGTCAGAATCTCTGCGGCTATTTTCGTCTCGCCCACGTCTGTCAAACTCATTACGGCCTCTGCCGTCTCTTCCTCTGCCATCCCGGCCACGGCCTTCCTCTCGTCTGGTGCGGAACACATCCGCCTCTATCTCATCTCCACGGTCACCTACCTGAAACTTTAACATAGCCGCCGCAAGCTCCATCACATCACAGGCCTCTTCGTCAAGCTTGCGCTGCAAAAAGCTCTTCATCAGCTCCATATCCTCATGCTCATGAAGCTCCCATGCCTGATTCAGATACTTATCCGCCTTAGCCTTCAAAACCTTACCTGCTCCGGGAAGCTTTTTCTCCTCCACGGAAGTTTTACAGATTTTCTCGATTTCACGAATTTTAAAAATCTCTTTGCCGCTTACAAAGGTAAAAGAACGTCCGCTTCTACCGGCACGTCCGGTTCTGCCGATTCGATGCACATAATATTCAATATCCTGGGGGATGTCGTAGTTGATAACAGCTTCCACGTCATCCACATCAATTCCTCTGGCTGCCACATCTGTAGCAATCAAAATATTGGTGCTACCGTTTCTAAAACGCCCCATCACCACATCACGCTGATGCTGGGCCAAATCTCCGTGCAACCCTTCTGCCTGATAGCCCGCCTTCTTGATTACTTCAGCAAGCTCCTCCACCTTTTTCTTGGTGTTACAGAAAATCAGACAAAGCTTGGGCTGATAATACTCAAGGAGTCTTACACAGGCTGCATCCTTGTCCTGACTTTTGATGCGGTAAAATTTCTGGCTTACCAAGGGAATCGTAAGCTCTTTTGCTGCCACCTTTATCATGCGGGCATCCTTTTGGAACTGCCCGGTAATTTCCAAAATCGGCTTGGGCATAGTCGCAGAGAAAAGCACTGTCTGATGCTCTCCGGGAATCTGCCCCATGATGGTCTCCATATCCTCTCTAAAGCCCATATTCAACATCTCGTCCGCCTCGTCCAAAACCACCATATTCACATAATCGGTCTTGATGGTGTGGCGACGCATATGGTCCATTACACGTCCCGGCGTACCCACAATAATCTGGGTTCCACGAAGTCCTGCAATCTGTCTTCCGATATCCTGACCACCATAAACAGGCAACACCTTGATTCCGTGCATGTATTTTGCCAGTTTTCTAAGCTCTTCTGCCGCCTGAATAGCCAGTTCTCTGGTAGGACAAAGGATGATGGTCTGAAGCTTCTTTAATTCAGGGTCACATTTTTGAATCACCGGAATACCAAAAGCCGCCGTCTTACCCGTACCGGTCTGCGCCTGTCCGATGATATCCTCCCCGTTTAAAAGAGAAGGGATTGCCTGTTGCTGGATAGGACTTAACTTCTCAAATCCCATCTCCCGGATAGCTCTGATAATCCGGGCATCAAGCATAGGCTCTATATCCTGAATTCCGGTCTCTTGCAAGCCGGATTCGTTGATTTGCGTATTCATATCCATAATTTATTTCTAAATTCCCTTTCTATAATTCTACAATAAGTTAGGTTTTATCTGTCAAACAAACTGAAAGTTTCGGTTCCTCACAAATTGGGAGTTGTGCGAGCTCACGGAAATCTTCGCACGGGTCTATACAGAAAAACCGAATCGTGAGACCCGAAATCCCCCTAAACCAAGCAAAAAACATTGTGCAAAACAGCCCCTGCGGGTCTATGCACAAAAATTCACACCCAAGACCCGCTAACTATTAATTTTCCGGGTCTCACCAGACGATTTTTCTGTATAGACCCATACGCTGCTAAAATATACTTAAAAGCCTTGGTATTTCCCCTGCTTTAGGGTCTCATAAAGTAAAAATTTCACATAGACCCAAAACTAAGTCACACCCTCACAAAGAAACACAACAACCTCAAACTTGCCGCTCTCCTACCCCCATGGCATAAATCGGCGTTGCGCCCTGTCTGGAGCTTTTACGAACAGCCTCCGAAAGCGTGGCAAAAGCATCGCTGTAGCAAGCATTATGCACCACGAACCCGGATTCTTCTTTGGTAATGCACACCGTATGCAACCAGTTTTTTAATCCGGCGCCGTTTAACACAGTCACCACAAACACTTTATAGTCTGCTTCATTTTGGGCAAAAGATTCCTCTGACACAGGAATCCGTCGCACCCCGTATCCATGACGGGCAAACCAACGTCTGATGACTGCGGGATGAATGCCATACTTTCCACCCCATGCAACACCCCGGCGCTGCAAATCTTTTGCCAGCTCCAGGAAAATATCATGGGAGGGCTTCTCTCCCAATGCCACAAGGGTATTATAAAGCGCAATCAAACCACAACCTCCGTATGCTATGGTATATGCCTTGCCGAACCGTAGTGCAGTAAGCTCCGACTGCCTTTCGATATACCCGCCCTGAGGCCATAGTTTTTCCTTTGTAAATACTTCTTTATTTGTTATATGGTTGGCCTCCACTGTCCGTTTAGATACGCCAAACAGGGAAAGTATAGACCACCCCCACAATATCAGTGTCTTTTTCATAGTAATTTGTCTATACGGCCCCGTGGAACCACAGAACCTTGCAGTAATCGTATCCCGGTTCCCGCTTCATCACATGCTCCACACCTGCCGGCACCATAAATGCCACACCGGGCTCCATGATAATCTCCTCGCCGCCAATCAGCGCACGACCTTTACCCTCTAACACAAAGAAGCCCTCCTGATCATCATGTGCCGTAGCTTTTCCGTATTCGTCCATACTATAAAAAGAAATACCCATACGACAACCGTTTACACAACCCTGATTCTCATCAAGCAAGGTGTAACCCACACGCATTCCGTCTCTCTTTATAATTTCGTCTAATTTTACATAAGGTACCATAAATCTCTCCTTTGCAACTTAAGCCTACAAGGCGATACTTATCAACATTATCCTACAAACATTTTAGCAAGCCAACTAAGAAAAAGCAAACAAAATAGAAAATAGTTCCATTACTCCGAAAACTCCATCCGCATGACATATTGGATAAATGCCTCCAAATGCTTGGACATCCACTTATTTCTGTGATAAATCAGCTGTTTCCAGATATCAATCTCACAATCCGTCACATTCAGATAAACAAGTTTGCCTTCCGCCACCTTTTTCTCCGTAACAAAATCCGGCAAAAAGGAAATCCCCACCCCCTGCTCCAGAGAATGGGTAATCAAATCCGTTCTGCCAATTTCCAGAACCGGCGAAATCTCCAGGGAACGTTTTGCCAGCTCCTCATCAAAAATGCGTCGATACCCGATTCGCTTCTCCGTCAAAATAAAGGGCTGGTCCACAATATCTTCCAGACGAAGCTTCTTCCCCGCTAACGGCGAATCTGCCCCTGTCACAAAATGCGTACTAATCCGCTCCTCCTTGGCTGTAATATAATCCTGCTGATAAATATGGCTGTCTAAGGTAAATATCACATCTGCCTCATTATGGTCCAAAATGCGGAACATATCATCTGTATCTGCTGTAGAAAACTTTAGAGTAATGTCAGGATAATGCTTATAAAAATCGGCATAGTTTCTGGACATCATCATCTCACAAATAGAGTCCGGCGTCACAATATGTACATGCCCTGCAATCACACCGGGTTTTGTTATATTTTCCCTAAATTCATCCGTCAGATGGCTGACCTGTTGCGCATAAACCAAAAGTTCCTGCCCCTTCTCCGTCAAGCTGACAGTGTGATTGATTCGCTCAAACAAAAGGCAGTTTAACTCCTTTTCCAGCTGCTTAATCTGGAAGGAAATCGTAGACTGAGAATACCCCAGCACCTTCGCCGCCTTGGTAAAGCTGTTTAATTCCGCTACATGTACAAAAGAAATCAGATTCCGTATTTCCATCCTCACATTCCTCCAAGACTCTTATCCTTATGTATTATCGATTTTTTCGATTGCTCCTATCTAAACAATCAATTTTATTAAATATTGGATTTATTATATAATAGGTATCAGCAAAAGACAATTCATATTTTTGGAGGAGATTACAAATGCCTGAAATTAAGTTTTACAACCGTGCTCCCATTCCCATGGAGATGCACAAGGTAAAAATCGTACAGAAACTGAACCTGCTTCCCGCCAGAGAAAGACTTGCCAAAATGAAGGAAGCCGGATTCAACACCTTTATGTTACATAATGGAGACATTTTCATGGATATGCTCACCGACTCCGGTGTAAATGCCATGAGTGACAATATGCAGTCCGCAATGCTTCGTGCGGATGACGCCTACGCCGGAAGCGAGACCTTCTATCGTATGAGAGACAAGCTGGAGGAGTTGTTTGGCATTAAGTATCTTTTGCCTACCCATCAGGGCCGTGCCTGCGAGCACATCATCGCACAACACTTCGTAAAGCCCGGCAACTGCGTTATCATGAACTATCACTTCACCACTTCCAAGGCACATGTTACCCGTTTGGGCGGCCATGTGGAAGAGTTGGTAAAGGATGAAGGTCTTGTTACCAAGAGCACCCTGCCTTT
Organism: Acetatifactor sp.; assembly: GCA_045542555.1. Classification (GTDB taxonomy): domain Bacteria; phylum Bacillota; class Clostridia; order Lachnospirales; family Lachnospiraceae; genus Acetatifactor. The sequence continues at coordinate 19,868 of JAZQLH010000078.1, forward strand.
CAAGGGTAATATTGACTTGGACAAGGTAAAAGCCTGCATCGCCAAGGAAGGCGCAGACAACATCGCTTACATGCGTCTGGAGGCCGGCACCAACTTAATCGGCGGCCAGCCCATCTCCTACGAGAACATGAAGGAAGCTACAGACCTTGCCAAGGAGCATGGCATCATTACGGTTTTGGATGCCTCCCTGCTTCAGGACAACCTGTACTTTAATAAAATCCGCGAGGAGTCTTTAAAGGATAAGTCCGTTGCAGAAATCTTAAGAATGATTGCAGATTTATTTGATATTATTTATTTCTCCGCCCGCAAATTCGGTTTCGGCCGCGGTGGCGGAATTCTGGTTCGTGATGAGAAGCTGTTCCATGAGCTGGAGGACTATATTACTATGTTCGAAGGCTTCTTAACCTACGGCGGTATGTCCGTAAAAGAAATGGAAGCTTTGATTATTGGTTTTGAAGAGACTCTGGATTTGGATGTCATTTCTCAGGGCCCCCAGTTCATCAAACACTGCGTAGACGAACTGGACAAGTACGGTGTTCCCATGGTTACCCCCGGCGGCGGCCTTGGTGCCCATATCAATGCAAGAGAAGTGGTAAGCCACATTCCTGCTGAACAGTACCCGGCAGGCTCTTTGGTAGCTGCCCTGTATCTGTGCGGCGGTATCCGCGGCATGGAGCGCGGTACCCTGTCCGAGGAGCGTAACGCTGACGGTTCCGAACACATCGCATCTGTGGAAATGGTTCGACTGGCATTCCCTCGCAGAGTGTTCACCCTCTCCCAGACCGAGTATGTTATCGACCGTGTAAAATGGCTGTATGACCACAGAGAATTAATCGGCGGCTTACGCTTCGTACACGAGCCCAAAACCTTACGTTTCTTCACAGGTAAGTTAGAGCCTGTATCCGACTGGCCTGAGAAACTCATCGAAGCTTATATTGCAGAATTTGGCGAAGATCAATAATAACCTACAAAAACAACTGCCCGTCTGTAGACGGACAGTTGTTTTATTATTGTACTATTCTTCTTTTGACGCCTTAGCGAAGGCTTTTAACTTCTCATATACCCTGCTATGCACACTATCCGGCGGGAACATTCCTGATTCATCCCGCTGTCCGGCTTCATGGCCCATAAGGAGTTCAATTCCCTCATCAATATGTGAAATGGGATAAATATGGAAAACGCCCTCCTTTACTGCGTTTACCACTTCATCCTTAAGCACAAGCTCTTTTACATTGGAAACAGGAATCAGCACTCCCTGTTTGCCGGTTAAGCCCCTCTTCTTACACAAATCGAAGAAGCCTTCAATTTTATGTGTCACGCCTCCGATTGCCTGAATTTCACCCTTCTGGTTGACAGAACCCGTTACCGCCAGTTCCTGACTGATTGGCAATTCGGCCAAGGACGAAATAATACAGTAAAGCTCTGTACTGGACGCACTATCTCCATCAATTCCATTGTAATTTTGCTCAAAACACACACGACAGGATAGAGACATTGGAAATTGCTGCGCATAAGTCTGACCCAGAAATCCTGTTATAATCTGTACACCCTTGTCGTGAGTCTGTCCGCTTAAGCGTGCTTCCTTCTCGATATTTACGATGCCGGACTTTCCAACATAGGTGGTTGCCGTGATGCGTGACGGCTTACCAAAGGCATAATTCCCCATATCCAGCACGGCCAGACCGTTAATCTGACCGATTTCGGCACCTTCCGTATCAATCATAATCACATCTTCATCCATCATTTCGTCCAGCTTCTCTTCATAAAGCTTCATCCGCTGTTCTTTTTCATAAATGGTCTTTTGAATGTGTTCTGCGGTGATAACAGAAGCATTCTCAAGTCGTGCCCAGGTGAATGCTTCTCCTAAAATCTCTGACAGATAATTAAACCGTGTAGATAATTTATCCTGACGTTCTGCCAGACGTGATGAATGTTCGATAATGGCACAAACCGCACTGACATCAAAATCCAGTGTGTGCTCCCGCTCTACAAATCCTTTGATGAATTGGGCAATCTTTAAATTGTTTTCATTGGTCCTTGGCATTTCATAATCAAAGTCCGCCCTTATTTTGAAAAATTTATCAAATTCCTCATCACATTCATTCAACAGCTCATAAAAGTGGTCACTGCCCACCATAATGACCTTCAACTGCGCCGGAATGGGCTCGGGCTTCAGTGTGGGAGCCGTTGTGGTTCCAAGCAATTCTCTGATGGAATCCATATCAATTTCCTTGGTCTTGATTACACGACGCAACGCCTCCCATGCATGGGGTGTGGTCAAAATATCCTGTGCCTGCACAATGAGATATCCGCCGTTTGCCTGATGAAAAAGCCCTGCTTTAATCTTCATAAAATCGGTAGTCAGGCTGCCGAACTCACTGTCATATTCTATCTCTCCCATCAGATTTGTATAGGTAGGATTAAAGGTGACCACTACCGGGGCCCCCTTTGTTTCAGAATGATCCACTATCAGATTCACGCCGTATCTTTGCATGATATCTTCTTCCGGCTTCTTATTAAGCAAGGGGAGTAATGCGGATAAACCTTCCTCCTCCGGGGCATCAGTCTCCACAAACTGATCCAGATTATCCAACACATCTTCTTCAACTGCCTTAATATAGGCTTTTACCGAATCATAGGATTTATATTTTCCCAAAAAATCCGACACATGATGACCAATGGCAAAAAGACCCACCTTGTGATCCAGAGTTTCTACCTGCTTATCGCAGGCCTTCTCCAATTCATTCATTTCCCGCATGAAGCCTGTGGCTTTTTCCTGAATAAGCTGTGTCTTTTTCTCAATCAGATTTATCTGCTCTTCGGACAAAGTATCATAGTTCTCCTCCTCCAAAGGTTCACCATTCACTATCGGCAGAAAATACACGCCGGACTTAGTACTTTTTAATTGAAAATCATGTTCTGCCGCCGTGGCACTCATCTCATCGATAAGCGCATCCTGACGTTCTTGAAAACTATGTATAATTTCACCTTTTTGCTCTTCGTATTCATCACTGAGGAACGCTTTTTGTAACTCCTTCTTAAACAGCGCAACCAGTTCCTCCATATCCTCCTTGAAATGCTTGCCCACTCCGGCCTCAAAGCTTATCGCAATGGGCTTTTTCGGATTCTGAAAGTTGTAAACATAACACCAATCCTTGGGGACCGGCTCTGTAGCCGCCATTTTCTCTGTACTGTGACGGGCATAGGTCGTCTTACCTGTACCGGAAGGCCCGGACATATAAATATTATATCCCTTCATTTTGACAGCAAGGCCAAAATCAAAAGCCTTCACCGCACGTTCCTGCCCGATAATCCCCTCCCCGGGCTCTAAATCCGCTGTTGTCTTAAAAGAAAACTCATCAGGAAAACAACTGTTTTTCAACTGTGTATAATCTAATTCTGCTATTTTTTTCATAAGCATACGCCTCCTTCAAAACACAGGATATATAACTAATTTTATTATACCACTTTATGCCGGCAAGCAAAAGGAAAACATTACCTGATAAAAACACAGAAAAATATATTATGATTGTTTTGTAACAATTTTGTAACATTTTCGTTTTCCGCATAATTTACCCTCTATTTTTCGGGAAACACATGAAAGGAGAATTTATGAAGAAAAAAACATTACTTGCAATCACTACACTTACCGTACTTGGTATGGGCGGACAGTCTCTCACCGCTTCTGCGGCACCCGGAAATAATTTTCATGTAATCTCCGGAGGAAACGGCAACCACATCATCATCGGCTATGGTTCTGACTGTAATCAAAGCATTCAGGATATTTTAAACAACTTAAAAGACTGCTTTCCCAATGTTTCTCTGCCTGAAATCGAACAGCCTGAGACTGAGAGTCCCTCAGATGAGCATGCCTATATTAAGGAGGTTGTAGACCTTGTAAATGCCGAGCGTGCCAAGGAAGGTCTTGCACCCTTGGCTATTGACGCCAAGGTTCAGGCTGCCGCCCAGGTGCGTGCAAAGGAATGCGAGCAGCTCTTCTCCCACACCCGCCCCAATGGAACATCCTTCGCCACTGCACTGAAGGAGCAGAATGTTTCTTACAAAAGTGCCGGTGAAAATATTGCCTGGGGACAGAAAACCCCGAAAGAGGTTGTAAACGCATGGATGAACAGTCCCGGTCACCGCGCCAATATCATGAACGCAGGCTTCACCACCATTGGCGTGGGCTATTATGAGAATGCACGCGGAACCGATTACTGGTGCCAGCTTTTCACAAGATAAAATTTTCTTGTTTTCTTCCCTGAAAAAATGTATACTGTATTGAGCAATATGAGGGGGAGGAAATGAACCATGAAAAAGAAGCTTTTATTAATATCTACATTACTTTCGCTAGCTCTGACAGCCTGCGGCGGGGAGGCATCTGTATCCTCAACGTCAACGGAGGTACAAAGTACTAAGCAGTCAGAGGAAACAGTAGATATCGACTATGAGCAAATGATAGTAACTATGAGTGCATACGAAGAGGCTTTTAACTCTTCCTATGCACGCACTGCTTTCACAATGGCTAACACACTGGTAGGAACCAAGCAGTTAGAAGCCGGAAAAGCATTTGACTTTCATACGCCGTCATCACCTGAAGTCATGAGTCTGAATTATAAAATCATGAAGGAAATCTGTTATAATTACTATCCTGACATAGAGTTTCCTGATTTTACCCAGGATGACTCCGGCGCAGGATTTTACAAAGATGATTTGGAAAACATTCTGCACTCCTTCTATCAACATGACGGGGAACTGTATATTGACGGCAATACATTTGTCGAACGGGATGGCATGGTATATACCATGCTCGGTGATGGCGACCCCTGGATTCTGATTGACGGATTCAGCATTAAAGAAGATGCAGGTTATGTCTTACTCAATGCGCCCTGCTACTATGGTGATAATGGTGGAGCCGAAAATGTTTACATGTATCATGTCAACATTCTGTTCCGTAAAACCGAGGACAGCATTTTCGGCTTGCAAATGGTATATGCCAATGCGTACACTCATTCCATTGCCATTACCTCAGCAGAAGCCACCTCACAGTTACCGGATTCCGATTCAAAAAGCTACGGTCCTGAAAATCTGATTGATAAGAATTATAAAACTGTCTGGGTTGAAAATGAGCCCGACACAGGCGCCGGTCAGGTAATAACACTGCATCTGGATTCTGCACAACCCGTGCAGGATATCCTTCTGTATAATGGCTATCTTGACACCAAACATCTATATGACACAAATGGTAAAGTCACAAAAGTCAGTGTTGATTTCTGCAACGGATATTCTGTAGAAACAGACCTGTACCCGTATGACTATTATGGTGCTGACGATGCCGAGCTTACAGATTGTTATCCCCATCGGATTGGTCTCGGATATCCCATGATGACAGATACCATAACCATAACCATAACCTCTGCATGTGAAGGTACCAAATACAGTGATACATGCATCAGCGAAATCGAACTTCATTAAAGCAAAAAACGGGGACGCTTACATGCGTCCCCATCCTGTATCTTCCAATATAAATTCCGAAACAGTCTCAGAAATATAATCCAGATCCATATCATAAAAATAAATATATGCAATCTCATTGGTGCTGTCTGAACAACCGACAAATAACATTCTCTTGGGATAATTCCCACCCTCTACTGCACAAAAAGAAAAGCCATCCAATTCAAATTCATTTTCTAAAGTGGTCCCGTCTCCGGGAATCTCCCCTGTAAACTGCTGATATTTTCCGTTTACAGATTCCTTTTGCATCGTATAGGAATCATCAGAATACTTACACACCAGAATATAGGCATGGCTCTCAAAAATTGATACTCGCTTTGCGGTATAATCAAAACGATAGCTCTGACAGACATCCAAATCAGCCTGTGTGGGCATATCATACGGACAACTGATTTCTGCCCTTTCACCAAGAAACGGCAGGCTCGCATGCCCCTTTTCTTCTCCTGTCATGGCAAAATAATAGGAAATATCATCTGTTGACTTTGTTGCGGTGCCAAACAATACATATGCAATCAAGACACAAAACAAAATTATTCCCAATGCGACAATACATGTTACGATTTTAAATACTTTGCTTGCTTTTTTCATTTACATCCCCCCTCATATTATGTTTTAATTATCATCCTGTATATTTTTCATTCTACCGTTCATCCTCTTACCGAAAGGATGGTGTAAATTATGGAAAAAGACAAAATCACAACACCCGATAATCTGAAAACCGTAGATACCTATGATGACGACAATATTCCCAAAGTAGATTTGCCACAGGACATTATTCCTGACGAGGTTCCCAGAAAAGATGGCCCCGGTGGAGAAAGTAACTAATTCTCTCACAATATCAAATAATATTAAAAAAGCCTTGAAAGCATAAAACTTTCAAGGCTTTACTTAGTAGCGAGAAAGGGATTTGAACCCCCGACACCGCGGGTATGAACCGCGTGCTCTAGCCAACTGAGCTATCTCGCCACAATGGAAGTTACAGGGCTCGAACCTGTGACCCTCTGCTTGTAAGGCAGATGCTCTCCCAGCTGAGCTAAACTTCCATTTGTCGGCTGTCTGCAACCGACTTGATTAGTATACAATGAGATAATTGTTTTGTCAACAGATTTTTGCAGAAATTTTTGACAACTTGCCAAAAGGGCCATGCTACTGAATCGCTATGGCCCTTTTGGCCATGCTACTCATAAAAAAGCGACAGCCTCTCGGTCCAGTCTGTAAACAGCCGGACACGGCTATCGCTTTTTTATTTCGTATCGGGCGTTCCGCCCTATAACCACAGCTTTGTCCGTCGGGCTCTGCGTGCAAGCACGCCGCCCATCCGCCCAAATCTGCGGTTGCATGGCCAAACCGGTGTGCCCTCTACATCTTCTCGGGGGCGGAGAATCCGAGGACGTCGATGCAGGTTTCCAGCACATCTTTGGTAAGTACCAAAAGTGCAATCCAACCTGCTTTTTTCTCTTCGTCTGTTTCTACCAGAATCTTGTTGTCATGGTAGAAACGGTTGAATGCATTCGCCAGATCATAAATGTATGCACATACCTTGTGGGGTGCAATTTCTTCAAATGCATTGTCCATCATGGCATTGAACTGGGTAAGCTGCATCATCAGTGCTTTCGCAGAATCATCCTGTGCTGCCTGCAACTGTGCTGCCTCATAATTACCGCCCTGCTCCTTATACTTTGCTAAAATAGACTTAATACGAACAATGGTATAAAGAATATAGGGACCGGTATCTCCCTCCGAAGAGGTAAAACGGTCAATATCAAACACATAATCCTTGGAAGCCTGATTGGACAAATCGCCGTATTTCAGTGCCGCTACCGCCACGATATCTGCAATCTGCATTGCTTCCTCATCAGACATCTCTCTGCCCTCTTTAATCTTTCTTAACATCTCAGCCTTGGTATCAGCAATCAAGGTCTCAAGACGCATAACACCGCCGTCACGGGTCTTGAAGGGCTTACCATCCTTGCCGTTCATGGTGCCAAAGCCAATCCACTTAAGAACAGTCTCAGGTGTTACCAGCTTGGTCTTGCGTGCGCAGCGGAATACCTGCTCAAAATACAAGTCCTGGCGCTTATCCGTAAGATAAATCATCATGTCAGGCTTGTACAAATCCATACGTTCCATAATGGTAGCAAGATCAGTGGTGTTGTATAAAGCTGCACCATCTGACTTCAAAATCATGCAGGGAGGCATTTCCTTGGTGTCGGTCTCTTCCTTGACATCCACTACAAGAGCGCCGTCACTGACATAAGCATAGCCCTCTTCTTTCATGTATTTTACCATTTCAGGAATCAGATCATGCACATCACTCTCGCCCTTCCACAGGTCGAATTCCACATTCAAATTGCCATAGTTTACCTTAAGGTCTGCAACAGAAACATCTAAAATATGCTTCCAAAGCGCTCTGTAACCACGCACACCGTTTTGAAGTTTAAAGGTAGCTTCCATAGCTCTTGCCTTGTACTCGGCATCTTCCTTGGAACGGGCACTCGCTGCCGGATAAATCTCCTCCAGCTCTGCCATGGTAAAGGGTGCTTCCTTGGGATATTCACCCTCATAATTTTCATCAAAATAGGGAAGCTTGGGCTGACGGTCCTGCACACCGGTAATTACCAGCCCCATCTGAAGTCCCCAGTCACCCAGATGTACATCACCAATCACCTCATGTCCCACATAACGGCTGATTCGCTTGATGCTCTCGCCGATTACCGCAGAACGGATATGTCCCACGTGAAGAGGCTTGGCCACATTTGCTCCGCCGTAATCGATGATTATTTTTTTAGGATTTTCAGGTATTTCCAGACCAAACTTGGCGTCAGCCTTCATACCCTTAATATACTCCAACAAAAACTCCTCTGAAAGCTTCAGATTCAGGAAACCGGGAGCTACTGCTACTACTTCTTTGAAAGCATCATTCCCTTGAAGCTTCTCAGCTACTTCATTTGCAATCATAATGGGAGCCTTCTTATACTGCTTAGCACCTGCCATGGCACCATTACACTGATATTCACAAAGGTCCGGACGATTGGAGATGGTTACTCTGCCAAGTGCTGCATCATAGCCTGCTTCCGCAAACGCCTCACCCATTTTTTCTGAAAGTAAATCCAATATCTTTTTCATACTTTATCCTTCCTTTCCAATAAAATCTACTATAACGTAATTTTCCAAATCCTGCAACCTTATTTTCCCTCTATTTCGGCCCGCAATCTGCTGTCTCGTTCTGCCTTTGAATAAGCACAGCCACAGAAATCCTGACGATATAAATCATACTCCTTCGACAATTCAATAGAACGCTTGTAGCCATCCTTTTTCTTAAAATCAGAAGGAAGCCATGACACATCAAATTCTCTGGCAAGAGCCTGTCCGATTTCATTTATTTTTACAACGTTCTTTAAAGGACTGATTGTAAGGGTTGTGGCAAAATAGTCAAATTTGCCTTCTTTGGCCAGTCTTGCAGTCTCCCTTAAGCGCATATCAAAGCATCGAAAGCATCGCTCTCCGCCTTCCGGACAGTTCTCATAACCTTTTGCAATTTCAAAAAAGAGGCCGGGGTCATAATCTCCTTCCATAATCTCAATGGGATATCCCTTCTTCTCCTCATTATAAGCCTTTATCAGTCGCTTTTGCTCCTCTACTCTATGTCTGTATTCAGAATCAATGGAAATGTTCGGATTATAGTAGAACACTGTGATTGCAAAATATGTACACAGATATTCCAGACAATAACTGCTGCATGGTGCGCAACAGCTATGCAAAAAAAGGCGGGGGGGATTTGCCCCCGCCACAGTTGTATTCAGTATTTTCTCCAATTCTTTTTGGTAGTTTACCTGATTCATTTTATCCTCGCTTGCGCTCTTCGTAGCGTTTCATAACCTTACGCCAGTTAATCAAATCAAACCAGCATTCCACATAATCTGCACGACGGTTCTGATATTGCAAATAATACGCATGTTCCCATACATCCACCAAAAGAAGCGGTGTGTAAAGCAACAAATCCGGCACATCCTGATTGGCTGTCTGTACAATGGATAAGCTCCCATCAGAATCTGCAATAAGCCACGCCCAGCCGGAACCAAATTTGGACACACCGGCCTGCTTCATCTGCTCCTTCCACTGTTTCAGCGAACCGAAATCACGATTGATTGCTTCCGCCAAAGCACCGGTAGGCTCCTGGTCATTGCAGCTTTTCATGGAATCAAAATACAATTCATGATTATACACACCACCACCATTGTTGCGGATAGCAGTTCGCACTGCCATGGGCTGATCATCCCCGGTAGTCAAAAGTTCTGTCAAACTGAGCTTCTGCAGTTGCGGATAATCAGACAATGCGTTATTCAGATTATCCACATAAGTTTTATAATGCTTATCATGGTGAAAATGTAATGTCTCCTCATCCAACACAGGAAGAAGTGCATTATACTCATAGGGCAGGGGACGTACTACAAAAGGGTAAACCTCAGGACTCATAAAATATCCTCTCTTTCCTCAATAAAATCGGCAGGTTTGCCTTTTCTTCACAAAAACCTGCACAACCGCCACAGCTTCGCATAAATTCAGGCGGAATCTGTTGGTAGTATATGCAGGTTTTTCCTTTTTGAAACTTTTTTACGTCCTGTTTGCCAAATTATTTATCTGTGGTCAGGTCTCTGTACCAGAGCAGTGTATCTATATATGCCTTCTGAACAGTCTCCATTGAGATGTTCCCCAGAAGCATCTGTCTGGATACCTCCTGCCAGTTGGCATCCTCATACTGCATTACAAAATCCAGTATCGGTGATAAGGGTCCGGTTCTTTCTACCAAAGCCTTCCTGATATCTCCGGTGACCTTCATCATCTCCAGAGCCTCTGCCATGGTGCATTCCAAAATAACATCCAATACAGAGAACAGTCCCATAAGGAACAATTCATCCTTCTTCACGGCAATACCGAAGCTCTCCGCCAGACTCTCCGCAAACTTTGCACGAAGCAGGGACAGTCTGGTAACCTCACTGGGCTTATCTGCGTAAAGCTGTCCTGCCACAGCGGTATTAATCCATTTCTTTAATTCTTTCTGGCCAAGCATTGCCGCTGCATGACGAATGCTTGTGATACCGGAATTGACGGTCATTCGATTTACAATCTTAAGAAGGGAAATAGTAAGTGCCGTATCCCGTCCAATAATATCTGCTGCCTTCTGCAAGTCGAAGTCGCCCTCATTCACCACATTCAAAAGTTGAATGTAGTTCATCTTAAGAGGCGCCACTTTATTACTGCCCTTCGTCAACGGCATGCGGTAAAAGCTACCCTCATAAAGACTGTATCCGCCATCCTCCTTCAGATTTTCAAAGGTCTCCATCTCGGAAATATTACCCGCACAAAGCTTTGCGTTGGGATAGAGCGTTCCAAAGTAAATCTTAGCCTTATCAATAGCAATTTTGCGGTTGTTCAAAAGCACATAATCTACCAGCGAAAGAATTGCTTTATAATTCTCAAACTCAGACACTGCCAGCTTGCGTATAGCCAGCTTGTAGCCATTATCCTTCAGCTCTTTCAGGCGATTAATATACATTTCAACGGGCGGGAATGTATTATCAATTAAAAATACTATTCTCTCAGGAGATTCATCGCACTGGCTTTCCAAATCAGCAAAAATAGACATATTGTTCACAGGCACAAAAATTTCCTTACCATCTGACAAGGTCTCAATGCCTACATTTTGAATCAGTTCCAAACCTTCCACACGAACTGCACCATCATTCTGGCCTGTTCCTAAAAGCATGGGATTCAAAAAATAATTATGCTTTTGAGCAAAAATAGAATATGCACTAACCGTCATATTTTCATCAAATAAAGGAATTAATGTTAAAAGCATTGTGCCACCTCCGCGACTATATATCCATCGTCCTTTTTTAACTACCAGCTATCAGTAATATACATCTTATTTAAAGTAAGCAACACCTGACTCAAAAATCTTCATATCCTGCTCACCATAAATATTCATGGCAACAGCCTCGGCACGTCTCTCGGAATGTGCCATCTTACCAAAGCAACGTCCATCAGGGGAAGTAATACCCTCGATTGCACAGTAGGAACCGTTGATGTTGTACTCCTCGTCCATGCTCACATTGCCCTCGGGATCAGCATACTGGGTAGCAACCTGACCGTTTGCAAAAAGCTTATCAAGCCACTCCTTGGGAGCTACGAAACGTCCCTCACCATGGGAAGCAGGATTACAATAGGTTGCGCCAAGTTCTGCGCCCTGAAGCCAAGGAGACTTATTGGAAACCACCTTGGTATAAGCCATCTTGGAGATATGACGGTTGATGGTGTTGAAGGTCAAGGTAGGTGAATTTGCATCCTGTCCTACGATTTCGCCGTGAGGCACCAGACCTAACTTAATCAGCGCCTGGAATCCGTTACAGATACCCAGTGCAAGACCGTCTCTTTCATTAAGGAGCTTCATAACTGCTTCCTTCATCTTCTCATTCTGGAATGCAGTTGCAAAGAACTTCGCACTTCCGTCAGGTTCATCACCAGCGGAGAAGCCGCCGGGGAACATAATAATCTGAGCCTGTGCGATAGACTTCTCAAACTCTTCCACAGAAGCTCTGATGTCCTCTGCAGTCATATTCTTAAATACCTTAGTGATTACATTTGCACCTGCACGCTCGAAAGCCTTGGTGGAATCGTACTCACAGTTGGTACCGGGGAATACAGGGATAAATACAGTGGGCTTGGCAATCTTGTTCTTGCACACATAGATGCTGTCAGCCTTATAAACATCGCTTGCCACCTTGTCGGTGCCTTTTTCTGCCTTGGTGGGGAATACCTTCTCAAGCTTGGAGGTCCATGCATTTAAAGCCTCCTCCATGGAGATATTCACACCGCCGTAAACGAATACAGGCTCCTCGGTAACAGTACCGATAACCTTTACATCATATCCGGATGCAGTTACTGCAGATACCTTGTCTGCCACTACCTCCACAACGATATCACCCAGACCATTGCCAAACAAATCATCTGTGGTAACATCCTCATCAACCGCTACACCCAGCTTATTACCAAATGCCATCTTAGATACAGCTGCTGCCGCACCTCTTGCATCCAGCGCATAAGCGGAGACAATCATCTTCTCATCCATAAGGTGGCTGATATAATCATACATCTCAGCTACATCCTCATATACGGGAACATCGTACTCATCCTTGTCAATGTAGAAGCGAACCAGCTTATTGCCGGCCTTCTTAAGCTCAGGAGTAATCACATTACCGCTCTTAGCCACATCTACTGCAAAGGAAACCAGTGTGGGAGGTACATCAATATCATTGAAGGTACCGGACATGCTGTCCTTACCGCCGATGGAAGGAAGGCCAAAGCCCATCTGAACGTCATATGCACCAAGGAGTGCTGCAAAAGGCTGACTCCAACGGGAAGGATCGCTTGTCATTCTACGGAAGTACTCCTGGAAAGTGAAACGGATCTTCTTGTAATCACCGCCGGATGCCACAATCTTAGCCATGGACTCGAGCACTGCATAGATTGCACCATGGTAGGGGCTCCAGCTGGACAAATAAGGATCAAAACCGTGTGCCATCATGGTAACAGTATCAGTCTTGCCCTGCAAAACAGGAAGCTTGGCAATCATGGACTGAGTCTCGGTAAGCTGATGCTTACCACCATAAGGCATAAGTACGCTTCCTGCACCGATGGATGCGTCAAACATCTCCACCAGACCCTTCTGGGAGCATACATTCAAATCATTCAAAAGTGCAAGCCAAGCGCCCTTTACATCGCCCTCTTCCAGCTTCTGCTCTACTGCAGGAACTGCCCATTTATCAAAATAATTCTCTTCCTGTACAGGAATATCTACTTTAACAGAAGTCTCCTGATGAGCACCGTTGGTGTCAAGGAAAGCTCTCTTCAAATCAACAATCTTATTGCCTCTCCAGTTCAGAACCAGTCTGGGCTCCTCAGTTACCACCGCAACCTCAACAGCCTCCAGATTCTCCTCGGATGCATAACCCATGAACTCTGCAACATCCTTGGGATCAATCACTACAGCCATACGCTCCTGGGACTCAGAAATAGCAAGCTCTGTTCCATCCAGACCTGCATACTTCTTGGGAACCTTGTCCAAATCAACAGAGAGACCATCTGCCAACTCACCGATTGCAACGGATACGCCGCCGGCACCAAAGTCATTACACTTCTTAATCAGACGACTAACCTCCGCACGACGGAACAGTCTCTGGATTTTTCTCTCAGTAGGAGCATTACCCTTCTGAACCTCAGCTCCACAGGTCTCAATAGACTCCTCTGTGTGAACCTTGGAGGAACCGGTAGCACCACCACAACCATCACGTCCGGTACGTCCACCCAACAGGATGATCACATCACCGGGATCGGAAGTCTCACGCTTAACATTTTTACGGGGAGCAGCACCCATAACGGCACCAATCTCCATTCTCTTTGCAACATAATTTGGGTGATAAATTTCATTTACAAGACCTGTTGCAAGACCAATCTGGTTACCATATGAACTGTAACCGCTTGCAGCACCTGTTGTAATCTTTCTCTGTGAAAGTTTTCCTTCAAGTGTATCTTTAAGTGATACTGTAGGGTCAGCAGCACCGGTAACACGCATTGCCTGGTATACATAACCACGTCCTGAAAGCGGATCACGAATTGCTCCACCAAGACATGTTGCAGCCCCACCAAACGGCTCAATTTCTGTTGGATGATTATGTGTTTCGTTCTTGAAGAATACAAGCCATTCTTCTGTTTTACCGTCAATCTCAACAGGAACAATGATTGAACAGGCATTTATCTCATCAGACACTTCCATGTCTTCA
>JAZQLH010000079.1:0-92093 GCA_045542555.1 Acetatifactor sp.
GGGGTATGTGGAGGGCATTATTGACGGTGTGGCGGACACGCCCCAAAAGGTGGATAAATATATTAAGACCATCTATAATAAAGCCAACGACATGGATAAACTGATTAATGAGCTGGCAGTTTACTCAAATATTGATAACAACCGGATTCCTTACAATTTTCATCGGATTAATGTAGTAGATTACTTTGAAGACTGTGTAGAGGAAGTAGGACTTGATTTGGATTCCATGAATATCCGGCTGAATTATTCTAATATGGTGGACCCTGATGTAATTGTTATTGCGGACCCGGAACAGATGAAGAAGGTTATCAATAATATTATTAGCAATAGTGTGAAATATATGGACAAACCACAAGGTATTATCGATATTCGTGTTCTGGATGAGTCGGATTCCATCCGGGTGGAGATTGAGGATAACGGTAAAGGAATCGCCCAAAAGGATTTGCAGAATATTTTCGAGCGGTTTTATCGCACGGATGCTTCCAGAAATTCTTCACAGGGCGGAAGTGGTATCGGCTTATCTATCGTTAAAAAGATTATAGAAGATCATGGCGGTTATATCTGGGCAACCAGTAGAGAGGGTGAAGGAACCTGTATGCATTTTGTGTTGCGTAAATATATTGAATTGCAGCCCGGTAATTGAAAGGAGTAAAAATGAGCAAGATATTAATTATTGAAGACGAAGTAGCCATTGCGGATTTAGAGAAAGACTATTTGGAACTTAGTGATTTTGAGGTGGATATCTGCAATTCCGGAGATGAGGGTCTTAAGGCTGCGCTAAAAAGTGACTATGATCTCATTGTTTTGGATTTGATGCTTCCGGGTATGGATGGCTTTGAAGTGTGTAAGAATATCCGGGAGGAGAAAAATATTCCGATTTTGATGGTTTCTGCGAAAAAGGATGATATTGACAAAATCCGTGGTCTTGGTCTGGGTGCAGATGACTATATGACAAAGCCTTTCAGCCCCAGTGAGCTTGTGGCTCGTGTGAAGGCTCATCTGGCCAGATATGAACGTCTGGTAGGCGTGAATACTAAGCCTCAGAATGATATCGTGGAGATTCGTGGTATCAGGATTGACAAAACTGCCAGAAGGGTTTATGTAGATGGAGAGGAACGGGCATTTACCACCAAGGAGTTTGATTTGCTTACATTCCTTGCAGAGAATCCTAACCATGTATTTACCAAAGAAGAACTGTTTAGAGAAATCTGGGATATGGAGTCCATCGGCGATATTGCTACCGTAACGGTTCATATCAAAAAGATTCGCGAGAAAGTGGAGAAAGATACCGCTAAGCCTGAATATATTGAGACTATATGGGGTGTGGGGTATCGCTTTAAGGTATAGAAGTCTTTCATGCCATCCTTTTATGCCCTTCTCTTGTCAAGTAATATAATTTATGGTATGGTGTATGAAACGTTTTTTAATGTCATGCAAATTATTAAAATACATGAGGGGAAAAGATTATGAAAAAGAAACTTGCATTGATTTTATTGGCAGGCACTCTTGTTTTGTCATGCACAGGATGCGGCGTAATGACTGCTTTCACCGAGGCTTTCTTTGCTGAGTTGGCAAACTCCAATCAAGATGATGAGGACGAAGATGATGATAAGGATAAGGAGTCCAAGGAATCTGAGGAATCTAAAGAACCTGAAAGTGTAGAGGAATCTCAGAGTATGGAAGAAACCGAGAGTTCAGAGGAAGCTAAAAGTACAGAGGCTGAGGAAAGTTCTGAGGCAGCGAGTTCTGTAGTAGCAAGTTCCGTAGCAGAGAATTCCGTAGAAACCAATGAAAGTGCAGATGCAACAAGTGAAGCATTAGAAGTAGAGCTGTCCGAATATACCTTTGGTACATTTACAGATACCGGCTATGAATCGGAGTATTTAAATCTGAGATTTACTACTCCGAAAAGATGTAAGCTTTCTAATGTGGAAGAGTTACTAACATTATCGGGAGTTCGAGAAGAGTGGGCGTCTGAGGATGGACTTTTTCTTATTGAAATATTGGCATCACAAATGCAACTGGTACAAATTCATGCGGAACATGAAGATACTTATTCTTCATTAACCATGGTATTGGAACCCACAGAGGCCAAGCCACGTGAAGCGGAAGATGCATTAAATGATTTGGTTGATCAAATAACATCTGACACACAGTACAATTATGAAGTGGGAGAAACGGAAACGGTAGAGATTGCCGGCGTAGAGTACTTGAAAACCCCTATATATTATAAAGTAGATGGGGCAGTTGTAGTACAAGAATTGTATGGAGCATATATTAAGGACAGATTTGTACACATAGATATTTACTATGCACAAATTTTTGAAAATGATCGAGATGCATTTTTAGATGCGTTTGCAGTGTTGAATGAGTAACAGGCAAGTATATTTTAAGGGAGGAATAATGATATGGGTTTTTTAACAGGTAAAACAGCAATTATCACAGGTGCAGGACGTGCAGTTTTAAGTGACGGCAGATGTGGCTCCATCGGTTATGGTATTGCTACTGCTTATGCAAAAGAAGGAGCTAATCTGGTAATTACCGGACGTAATGTGAAGAAGCTTGAGGATGCCAAGGAGGAGCTTGAAAGACTTTATGGTATCAAAGTGTTAATTGTTCAGGCTGATGTAAATGCAGGTGCAGACAATGAAACGGTTGTCAACAATGTTGTAAAACAGGCTATGGATACCTTTGGCAGAATCGATGTATTGATTAACAATGCACAGGCTTCTGCTTCAGGTGTAACTTTGGCAGACCATACTACAGAGCAGTTTGATTTGGCTATGTACTCCGGTTTGTATGCTGCATTCTACTACATGAAGGCTTGCTATCCTTATTTGAAGGAAACTAAGGGAAGTGTTGTAAACTTCGCATCCGGTGCCGGGTTGTTCGGTAACTTTGGTCAGTGTGCATATGCAGCTGCCAAGGAAGGTATCAGAGGTCTTACCCGTGTGGCTGCTACTGAGTGGGCAAAGGACGGTATCAATGTTAATATTGTATGCCCTCTTGCATGGACTGCGCAGCTTGAACAGTTCCAGAATGCATATCCTGATGCATTTGAGAAGAATGTTCACACTCCCCCTGCAGGTCACTTCGGTGATGCAGAGCTGGAAATCGGTCGTGTGTGCGTACAGTTGGCAAATCCTGACTTCAAGTATATGACAGGTGAGACATTGACTCTGGAGGGTGGACTGGGACAGCGCCCTTAATCCTGAGAGAAGTTGAATAAGTGACCATTAGTTAAGATAAGCCCCCCAGGTCAACCTGAGGGGCTTTATTTTTGCATAATTTGTATATCTTCAATTATTTGCTTCGGAAGTAATTACGAATCCATTTACCTGACTCATTCATATCATCCTCGGTCCAATCGCTGGTCTTGGTACATGATTCTTTAAATACACTACTGGACTCGTTCTTGTTGGCCAAATTCCAGCAGAAGAAGCTTACATTGTGCTTTTCGATGACATCCATCCAGCTCTGGGCAGACTGGAAGTCATTTGCACCATTTCCGGATGCATCACACATACCGAATTCGCTGACAATTACGGGCAAGCCATTTTGTATACAGCTGTCCAGACGGTTCCAGAGAACATCCTTATGGGTGCCTGCGTAGAAGTGCAGTGCGTAGAGGATATTTTCTGCATCCAGAGGATTTGCCTGGGCTTTATCGATATCCTGGCTCCAGGTAGGGGTTCCTACGATGATAACAGCGTCAGGATCATTTGCACGAATGACAGGAATTACCTCTTCTGCATAGGATTTTACACTATCCCATGTTGCATAACCATTGGGTTCATTACAAATCTCGTAGATAACATTGGTATGGTTTGCGTAGGTTTCAGACATTTCCTTGAAGAATGCCTTGGACTGTTCCTTATATACATTGGGATCCTGATCCTGTAATACATGCCAGTCAATAATGACATACATGCCAAGATCAGTTGCCGCATCGACGCCTGTGCGAACCAGAGATTTCAGATATTCCTGATCACCGCCGGAACAATAGCCGTTATACTCATGAGTGTACATTGCCAGACGCACACAGTTGGTATTCCAGTCGTCGCGCAGAGTCTTAAAGGAATCATAGTTTACAAATTGAGGGAACCAAG
The DNA here is from genome assembly GCA_045542555.1 of Acetatifactor sp. GTDB lineage: Bacteria > Bacillota > Clostridia > Lachnospirales > Lachnospiraceae > Acetatifactor. The sequence continues at coordinate 4,110 of JAZQLH010000079.1, forward strand.
CAATGCCATGAGTGGACATACCGTAAAGCTGGATGGGATCACCATTTTGATCTACAAGCTGGGCGCCATCTACTCTTAATGCACCATGTTCTGCTGCAAAACCGTCGCCTATGGGAGCAGAAGTGGCTTGGGATTCCTGAGAAGCTTGAGACTGCTGGCTTGCTTGAGAAGTCTGAGACGCTTGGCTTGCCTGAGACTGTTGAGAAGCCTGAGACTCTTGAGAAGCCTGAGACTCTTGTGTTGCCTGAGAAGCCTGAGACTCCTGCGTTGCCTGTGTGGCATCGGCGTTTGCCTGTACACCATTATCTTCGGCCATCATAGACGCTGCCACAGATTCTGCTACTGATTCTGCAATGGATTCCATTGCTGCAATATCCTGATCACTCATATTTCCTCCTCCGCATCCGGCTAAAATTGCCGTACATAATAGAATAGATAAAATTCGTCTTTTGAATTTCATTCCTTTATCCCCCTGGTATAGACTTGTATTAATAAAAATAGTATAGATGGAATTGCCAAGAATTGCAAGGAACTTTACGTTGTGATATGATTATTTCACAAATAAAGGAGGCAACCATGTTACCTGAACAGTTTAGAATTAGAATGAAAGAAATGTTGGGAGCGGAGTATGAGGCCTTTATCCAAAGCTTTGAACAAGAGAAATATCAGGCTCTTCGCATCAACCCTCTGAAAAATAAGAATACAGAAAAGATACATGCCTGTTTTGAACTGACACCTGTGTCATGGGAGAGTAACGGATACTACTATACAAGTGAAAGTCACCCCGGTAAGCACCCGTACCATGGAGCCGGAGCTTATTATATTCAGGAGCCCAGTGCTATGGCAGTAGTGCCGCTTCTTGAAGTACAGCCCGGAGAAAAAATACTGGATTTATGCGCTGCACCCGGTGGTAAAAGCACTCAGATTGCAGCATATTTGCAAGGAGAGGGTCTGCTTGTCTGCAATGAGATTCACCCTGCAAGAGCTAAGATTCTTTCCGAGAACATAGAGCGCATGGGCGTGAGGAACGCCTGTGTCACCAATGAGACACCGACACGATTGTCAGAAAAGTTCCCCGGATATTTTGATCGCATTTTGGTGGATGCACCCTGCTCCGGTGAGGGAATGTTTCGTAAAAACGAAGTCGCCTGTGAGGAATGGAGTACTGAAAATGTGGAGCTGTGTGCTAAAAGGCAGGATGAAATTTTGGACTGCGCAGCCAGAATGCTTCGTCCTGGAGGGAGAATTGTATACTCCACATGTACTTTTTCCACTGCGGAAAATGAGGGAAGTGTCAGTCGATTTTTAGACAGACATCCCGAGTTTGTCCTGCACAAATCTATAAGACTATGGCCCCATATTGTGAAGGGTGAGGGTCATTTTGCGGCAGTACTCCAAATGGAGGTTGCAGTTGACCCGGGAATGGATGCGATAGAAACCTTTGCAGTCGGGGGAACGGAGAAAGGTTGCCCTGGGAAAGACAAAGAATTGGAAGTATGGTGGGATTTTTGGAAGGAATTGGCTGCTTCTGCGTGTGGTTTGGAGTTTGAAAATCGCATATTTCTTAGGTTTGGCGACGAGTTATATACAGCACCGGAAGAACTTCCTGCATTGAAGGGCATGAAAGTTCTGCGTCCCGGTCTCCATCTGGGAACCATCAAAAAGAATCGGTTTGAACCCTCCCATGCACTGGCGCTGACACTAACACCAGAGGATGTGCGACATGTGTGTCATTTATCTGCCGCAGATGATGTGACTGCATCATATTTAAATGGTCAGACCTTTAGCTATGAGGGAGAGAAGGGATGGTACCTGATTGCGGTGGACGGATACAGCTTAGGCTGGGGCAAGCTTGCAGGTGGGATTATGAAAAATCATTATCCCAAGGGACTTCGGAAGAATTAGGAGATTTTTATGCGCATAAGCATTCAATATGAAGACAGACATATCATAGTGATTTATAAGCCTGCCGGTCTGGCAACTCAGACTGCCAAGGTAGGACAACCTGATGCAGTCAGTGAGTTAAAAAACTACTTAAAAGGTGGTTATGTAGGAGTGGTACACAGATTGGATCAACCCGTGGAAGGGCTTTTGGTATTCGGTAAGACCAAGGAGGCGACGGCGTCTCTTTCAGCCCAGCTTACAAAAGGGCTGTTAAATAAACATTATCAGGCTGTGATTTGTGGACAACCGCAAGAGGTGGAAGGATTACTTGTGGATTATTTGATTAAGACACCGGATAATATGGCGCAGGTGGTAGAACAAGACATATCTGCGGGCAATGCACCCAAAAAAGCAATTTTGAATTATCGGATTGTAAAAAAAATTTCCGAGAATGTCTTTCTTGCAGATATTCACATTGAGACAGGTCGTTTTCATCAGATTCGTGCTCAGATGGCTCATGCAGGTATGCCTCTTTTGGGTGATGCCAAATACGGTACAGAGCAATCAAGTGAGCTAAGCCGTAAGCTGGGTGTTAGAAATGTAGCCCTGTGTGCCTGTGAAATTGTACTGAAGCATCCCGTAAGTGGGGAAAATCTTTCGTTTCAGACAAAACCGAAAGGAACTGTTTTCGGATAATTTCCCATAATTTTTCCATACTACAAGTAGAATGAAACAAGATTTGCTAAAGTGTGGAAGAGAGGGATTAATATGTGGGAGAAAATCAGACAAAGCAGACCATTACTGTTACTTTCGTTGACAGGAGTGGTCTGGTTTTTTTTGCAATATATTTCGCCGCTGGTGGGACCTGTGCTGATTGCTATGTTGTTTGTGACCATCTTCGGGCCATTTCTTAAGAAACTGCAAGACAGATTTCGTATTCATCGTCAGGTTGGGGCTGTAATTCTTTTGGTTTTTGCAGGAGCTTTTGTGACTTGTCTGGCGTGGATTTTGCTCTCTTTTATTGTAGGAAGTTTGCCGGAATGGGTAGATGGTTTGGGGCAGGTTAAAACAGAGGTGGAAATTCTGGTGCAGAAGGGTTGTGGAACCGTGGGACGTCTGGTTGGTGTGGACAGCATCTATTTGGAGACAACCATTATGGGGCATTTGGACGACGGATGGGGGATGTTGGGAAAATATACGATGCCCGGAGTGCTTTCCCAATCGTTGGAATATGTAAAATTATTGGGGGTAGTAGGTGGTTTTCTGGCCACGTTTATAATTTCGACTGTACTTTTGGCCAAGGACTATGATGATATTATGAATCGCATGCTGGAGAGGGAGGAATGTCATGTGGTGTTGGAGGTCATCTGTGGCGTTATCCGTTATATTGCCACCTTTGTGAAGGCGCAGGCTATGATTATGGCAATTATCGGTCTGGTGGCAGCAGTGGTACTGTGGGTGGCACGTATTCCAAATGGAGCGCTGTGGGGGTTGCTGGCCGGAGTGCTGGATGCATTGCCGTTTATCGGTACCAGTATCGTGCTGATACCGCTGGCGATTGTGCAGGTTATTCAGGGGAGCTATGGCAGGGCGTTGGTTTGTCTGGGATTATATGGATTGTGTATTTTGCTTCGGGAGCTGTTGGAACCCCGTCTGATAGGAAATCGTATGGGAGTGCCGCCCATTGCCGTGTTGGTGTCTTTGTATGTGGGAATACAGTTATTTGGCGTGGCAGGGATTATCAAAGGGCCGCTGGGATTTGTATTGATTAGGGAGAGTTATATGAGCTTAAGAAAGGGGAGGTAACGTTTTTATTGCATTCGCTGTTTTCCGGTGGTAAAATAAATTGATATACTATGCGAAGGAGGGACATGCATGCAACTAAGAATCAAGGGAAAAGTAATATACAGTTATTCTTGGAAAAGACTATTATATGCGTTGTGTTTTTGCATGTTCTGTGTGATTGATCAAAGAATTAAAACAGGAACAGGACTTGATGGTTGGATTGAGACTTTCCGTGATTTAACCGGTGTGGTTATGGCTGTCATTATCATGTCCGGATATAAATGGGAAGATTTCCGTAAAAGAAAACTGCCCTACATTATGTGGAGCGTAATGTCTTTCGTGGGCGGTGGCGTTGCACTTATCTGGGGGATGAGTAACAGACCATTTCTGAATGCATGGATTGTAGTTATAGTTGATGTTATTTTATATGGATATATACTGATCCACACATTTATCAGTGTTGTTATTGAAAAGAAATATCCAAAGCTAAATAAAAAGTTTGCATTAGTCTGGTTGGTTATGATGATACTGATGCTTTGTTCCAGAAGCGACTACATTTGGCCGTTTTGCTATCTTGTGATGTTTGGATGTTTTTACCTGACCAATTATGCGAGAGAAGATAGAGAAGCCTTATCACAAGGGATGTTAGACGGTATCATTTTGGCATTCTTCCTTATGCAGGGATGGTGCTTTGTATTCAGACCCTTTGATAATTCGGGTTGCAGGTACGTTGGTGTTTACAGTAACAGCAATCTTAATGCGCTTTTTTACTTGGTTGTATTGATGGCAGTGTTTTCTAAGATTATTTACGTGAATCGGATTAATGCCGGTAAATGGATAAAACTCTATTATTGGCTGGGAGCCGGTGTGGTAATGGCATTTCTTTTTATGACGATAGGAAGAACGGCATGGCTGACAGCTTTTGCAATAGGGTTGGTTTTTCTGGCATGTTTAAAATTAGTGCAAAAGAAAAAAAGATTTGTTTTAAATGGGCTTATATTAATTTTATGTACATGCTTAATGTTCCCGTTGTGCTTTACTGCGGTACGATATTTTCCCCCCATGTTTCACCATCCCGTATGGTTTTGGGGTGAATGGAGTGAGGAAAATGTACATTCCTGGGATCCGGTAGATTCCCCTAAGTATGTTGATTTTGACGAATTTATGGATGCGGCTGTAGGAAGAGTTTTTGAAAGTGTCGGTCAAATATTTGCGCACTCACCTATGACAATGAAGACATATGCAGCAGAAATGGATGACCGGGCAGAAAAGGCGGTATTGACAAATGAAGAAAGCAAAGATGGTTTTTTGGTAAGAAAAACCATATACCAACACTACGCTAGTGAATTGAATTTGTGGGGCCACCCTTATGAAGAACAAGGCTTCCAATTAGGTCCGTATTATTGGATAGGACATGCACATAACATTTACTTACAGTATGGAACAGATTTCGGTATTATTGTTATGCTGTTATTTATGGCACTGATCGTGTGGTCTATTGTATTGCTTACAGGTAGAATTGTTAAACAGTGTTCTGAAGTGGAAGTGGGAAGGCTGTTGTTTATCTTGGTGCCATCCGTTTTCGGTATATTAGAATACTCTTGGGGTGTGGGAAGTATTACAATTTTATTACTCTTTGTAGCTTGGGGAAAGGTTGTTTGTAATGAAGAGGGATAATTTTTTTCTGAAAATACCGCTTAGCAGAATATTTGCACTTGTGCTGGCGGATATTATGGTAGTCATTGGCGTTTCCTTTTTGGCAATTTACGTCAGATTTGATTTTAGTTTTTCTGCAATTCCCAGAGTTTATATGGAGATGGTTGAAAAACTGATGCCTTATAATATCGTTACGACATTGCTTTTCTTTACTTTGTGGAAGCTTTATAAGAGCGTATGGAGATATGCCAGTGCAACAGAGCTGGTAAATATTGTATTTGCAACTACCACTAATGCAATTGTACAAATTATTGTCTGTCAGGTATTAGGACTTAACATGCCCAGAAGCTATTACGCCATTTATTGGTTTTTGCTTTCTGTGCTGACTTGTGGAATTCGTTTCAGTTATCGCATTTTGCGTATTATTAATGCAAAGCGCACCAGTTTAACGGAGAATAAGAAAAATATAAATGTTTTGTTGATTGGTGCCGGAGCGGCGGCTAATGCTATATTGAAAGAAATTGAAAATAATCAATATATTAACATGAGAGTGAGATGTATCATTGACGATCACGAGGGCTGCCACGGAAAACTGCTTAGAGGTGTTCCTATTTTAGGTGGAAGAGACAGAATTGCAGATGCTGTATCACAATACGGAATTGATGAAATTATCTATGCAATTCCATCTTCTTCAACTAAGACTAAGAAAGAAATACTGGATATTTGTAAGGAAACCGGATGTAAATTATTGACCTTACCGGGTATGTATCAACTGATAAACGGAGATGTTTCAGTAGCAAAGCTGAAGGAAGTTGAAATTGAGGACTTGCTTGGCAGAGAGCCGATACAAATTAACACAGAAGAAGTGTTTGAGTATGTTAGCGGTAAGGTGGTCATGGTAACCGGTGGCGGTGGTTCCATTGGCAGTGAATTATGCAGGCAAATTGCCGGGCATAATCCAAAACAGTTGATTGTAGTTGATATATATGAAAACAGTGCCTATGAGATACAGCAGGAATTAATCCGTAAGTATCCGAAATTAGATTTGGTAGTGTTGATTGCATCTGTAAGAAATACCAAAAGGATGGAATTAATATTTGAACAATACAGGCCAAGCATCGTATATCATGCGGCTGCACACAAGCATGTACCTTTAATGGAGACAAGCCCGAATGAGGCAATTAAAAATAATGTTATGGGTACATACAAAACAGCTATGGCAGCAGCTAAGTATGGTACAGATAAGTTCGTATTAATATCTACGGATAAAGCGGTAAATCCCACTAATGTAATGGGAGCATCTAAGCGAATATGCGAAATGATCATTCAAATGATGAATCATAAGTCCCGGACCAATTTTGTAGCGGTGCGATTTGGAAATGTGTTGGGGAGCAATGGAAGTGTCATTCCCTTGTTTAAACAGCAGATTGCAGAAGGTGGTCCGGTAACGGTTACCCATCCTGAGATTATCCGATATTTCATGACAATTCCGGAGGCAGTATCGTTGGTACTTCAGGCAGGTGCCTATGCAAAGGGTGGGGAAATATTTGTACTTGATATGGGTGAACCCGTGAAGATTGTAGATTTAGCTACAAATCTGATTAAGCTTTCCGGTTACAGAGTGGGTGAAGATATCGAAATTCAGTTTACCGGTCTTCGTCCCGGTGAGAAGATGTACGAAGAGCTTCTTATGAATGAAGAAGGACTTAAGAAGACTGCCAACAAGATGATTTATATTGGCAAACCCATTGAGTTGGATGAGGAAAAGTTTAAAGAACAGTTAAAGAGGCTTGAGGAAGAAGCGATTTCTGAAAATGCAGATGTAAGAAGGGTTGTAAAAGAAATCGTTCCCACATATCAGTATCAGGAAAATGTATAGGCTGTGGTCAAGGGGTTATAATATTTCTAACAACCCCTTGACCACAGTTTTTCATTTTAGTATAATTAAAATATCTCGAACATTCTTGATTGATTCACATCAAAATTCGGCGCTTCTGCCATTTATTCAAACGTAATACAAATACATAGTGGTAGAGGTGTCGTCCGAGAAATATTAAAGGAAAGGAGAAAAGCATGGACAAAGAGATTCTTGACGCAATTAATGGGTTAAACAAAAGATTTGATGTGGTAGAGGCAAGTTTAGCTGAGGTAAAAGCTGACGTAAGCGAACTCAAGTCGGATGTGAGCAAGCTCAAGACAGACATGATTGAGGTGAAAGCTGACATAAACGAACTCAAAGCCGATGTAAACGAACTCAAAGTCGATGTAAACGAACTTAAGACAGACATGTCGATTGTAAAAATTACTCTTGAGAATGAAGTTCGTCCCAGTATTATGCGCATAGCAGAAGGCCATCTTGATCTGCACAGGAAGATGGATCATGTACTGGAGTTTGATAAAGAGCGGGAAAAACTTGCTATTCGGGTAAATTACATTGACAGTGAAATGCGTAAGATGAAGAAAAAGTCACAGCGCCGGGCATAAAGGTGCTGGTTAAATATACGAAAGAGCAGAGACACTCAGATATTCCTATATGGGAAATCCGGGTGTCTTAGTTTTTATCGCCAGAGCATTATGGTAAAATCAAAGTTTTGCATTGCATAACAATGCAATGAGTGGTACAATTAAATGATTGTAAAATACGCATTTTATAGGCATTTGAGGTATAAATTATGTATACTGTCATTAAAAAAATTATGGATAAAATTTGGGCATTTATTGGTCTCATTGTATTGTCGCCGGTATTTTTAATATTGATTATTGCGATTAAGATAGATTCCAGAGGGCCTATTCTGTTCAAGCAAAAAAGAGTCGGCATTCACAAAAGTCATTTTCATATATTGAAGTTTCGAACCATGCGCATAGATACACCCAAGGATACCCCTACACATTTGTTGCAAAATCCGGAACAATACATTACAAAGGTGGGCAAATTTCTTCGTAAGACCAGTTTGGACGAGCTTCCACAGATTATAAATATCCTAAAGGGAGACATGGCAATTGTAGGCCCCAGACCGGCGCTTTGGAATCAGTATGATTTGATTGAGGAGCGCGATAAGTACGGAGCCAATGATATTTTGCCGGGGCTTACCGGTTGGGCGCAAATTAACGGTCGGGATGAGCTTCCCATAGATGTAAAAGCAAGACTTGACGGCGAATATGTCAAGAAACAAGGTTTTGTGATGGATATGAAATGTATTTTGGGAACTGTAGTATCCGTTGTAAAGCAGGACGGTGTGGTAGAAGGCGGAACGGGTGCTCTCGAACAGAAACAGGATAAGGAATAAAACATGAAGAAAGTATTGATTACCGGTGCCAACAGCTATATCGGAACCACCTTTGTAAGTTGGGTAAAGGAAAACAATGCAGAGATTGTTACCGATACGCTGGATATGAAGAATGCATCCTGGAAAGAAAAGGATTTTTCCGGGTATGACGCTATTTTTCATGTAGCAGGAATTGCCCATGCGGATGTAGGCAAGGTGACGAAAGAGCAACAAGCTTTATACTATAAAGTGAATGCTGATTTGACCATAGAATGTGCCAAGAAGGCAAAAGCGGAAGGTGTAAAGCAATTTATTTTTATGAGTAGCATCATCGTGTATGGAGAGAGTGCAGGTATTGGTAAAACCCGTATTATTACCAAGGATACCCCTCTTGCACCCGCTAATTTTTACGGAGACAGTAAGGTAAAGGCGGAGGAAGGGCTACAGCCTTTGATGGATGATAACTTTCATGTGGTGATTCTCAGACCGCCTATGATATATGGCAGTGGCTCTAAGGGCAATTACCCCCTGCTTGCCAAGATGGCTAAGAAGCTTCCTTTCTTTCCAAATGTGGAGAATCAAAGAAGTATGCTGTATGTAGGAAATTTGTGCAAATTTATCAGCCTCATGATAGAAAATGAGGAAAATGGCATTTTCTTCCCACAGAATGCAGAATATGTGAGAACAAGTGAGATGGTACAGGCAATTGCAAAGGCTCATGGCAAGAAAATGCGCATGACGAAGATATTTAATCCGACTCTTCGACTGTTTGGGCATATGGGCGGCAAGCTTGGCGGCCTTGTAAATAAGGCATTTGGCAATATGGTGTACGAGAAGAGTATGAGTGAATATGGTGAAGAGTACAGAATTTATAACCTGGAAGCGTCAATTCATTTAACAGAGGGCTAAGATGAAACAACATATACTGGTGATTTCTCAGTACTTCTATCCTGAAGAGTTTCGGATTAACGATATTTGTAAGGAATGGATAAAAAGGGGTTATGAAGTTACGGTAGTAACGGGAATGCCTAACTATCCGGAAGGCAAATTTTATAAAGGATATGGATGGTTCAAGAGGACACGGGAAGAATACGAAGGAATACACATCATTCGATTACCTATTATTCCGCGGGGCAAAAATGCAATTATGCTGATGTTTAATTACATGTCTTTTGTGGTATCCGGTTTCTTTTGGAAACTGTTTACACGAGTAAAGGCAGATAAGGTATTCATCTTTGAGGTCTCGCCAATGACCCAGGCGTTGGTGGGGGTATGGTATGCCTTGAAACGCAAGGTTCCCTGTTTTATCTATGTGCAGGATTTATGGCCTGAGAATGTAGAGATTGTGACGGGGATTCACAACAAGCAAGTTATAGGCGCCATTGATAAAATGGTGGATTACATTTATAAAAAGTGCGATAAAATACTTGCGACTTCTCCCAGCTTTGCACAAAAATTAGAAGAACGTCAAAGCACGTGGAAACAGGAAGAAAGCAAAGTAGTATACTGGCCGCAATATGCAGAGGATTTTTATAAACCGGCAGAAAAAAAAGAACTGTCAGATATACCCCAAAACGATAAATTTCAGATTGCATTTACGGGTAACATCGGCTATGCACAAGGATTGGATATCCTGCCCAAAACTGCGGCATTGCTAAAGGCGGACAAGGTGGATTGTGGATTTGTTGTTATTGGGGATGGCAGATACCGTGAGGAGTTTGAAAAAGAAATTGCCCGATATGATGTGGCTGATATGTTTGTGTTGCCGGGCAGGAAGAAGCCGAAGGAAATACCATATTATTTAGCGTGGTGTGATGTGGCATTTATTTCATTTGCGGACAATCCATTATTTGAAATGACCATTCCGGCAAAACTGCAATCCTATATGGCATGCGGTATGCCAATACTTGCGGTGGCAAGTGGGGAGACAAAGCGGGTGATTACAGATGCTCAATGTGGTGTGTGTGTTTCGGAACACGATGCAGTAAAACTAGCCGAAGCGATTAAAACGATGAGGCTTAAAAAAGAACAGTTATATAGTTTGGGACAGTCGGCAAAATCATATTGTGAGTTACATTATAACAAGACCATATTGCTGAATGAAATAGAGCATGTGCTCGATTTAGAAAGAATAGAGACTGTATGAGAATTTATCAAATTAATGTTGTCTGTGGGAGCGGAAGCACGGGAAGAATTGCTGTAGATTTAAGCCGTGCAATTGAGTCTGCAGGCGGAGCGTGCAGAATTGCATATGGAAGAGGTGATGCGCCTGCAAATGTGGATGCCGTCAGGATATCCAACAAACTTGATTTGTACCGGCATGCAATGATGACACGACTGACGGATCGACATGGACTGTTTTCAAAGACCGCAACTAAAAAATTGATAAAGGATATACAGCAGTATAACCCGGATATCATTCATTTACATAACATTCACGGATATTATGTAAATTACGAAATGCTGTTTGCATTTCTTAAAAAATATGACAAGCCCGTAGTGTGGACCTTGCATGATTGTTGGGCTTTTACAGGTCACTGCGCCCATTTTGATGCTGTTGGATGCTCGAAGTGGAAGACAAAATGTAGCGAATGTACACATTACAATTTATATCCAACTGCGTTACATGGAAAAAGGGCTGTTTTCAATTTTGAGAAAAAGCAACAAAGCTTTTTGGGAATAAACAATATGACGCTTGTAACGCCTTCGGTGTGGTTAAAAGAGCAAGTAGCAAATTCTTTTTTGAAACATGTAAACTGCGCAGTTATATATAACGGTATTGATTTAGAAAAGTTTACAGTAAGACAAGATTTAGAGCTTAAAAGCAAGCTGTGTCCGGAAAATAGAAAGCTTGTATTAGGCGTGGCTAGTATATGGACACAGAACAAAGGGTTTTATGATTTTCTGGAACTGAGAAAGAAGTTGGATGATAACTATCTGATCTGTATGGTTGGTTTAAATGATGCCCAAATGAATGCATTACCGCAAGGAATTATCGGAATAAAACGGACAGAAAGTATTGAAGAACTGGCATCCTGTTATTCCTTGGCGGATGTGTTTGTTAATATGACCTATGAGGACACTTTTCCCACTACAAATATTGAAGCACTGGCGTGTGGAACACCGGTGTTGACCTACCAAACCGGCGGAAGTCCGGAGATAATCGACGAAAAGTGTGGTGCGGTTGTAGAAAAAGGCAATACAGATAAAATGGCTGAAAGCATCAGAAAATGGTGTGAGCAGGAAAAGCCGGTTACGGAATGTGTACGAAGAGGGAGAATGTTCAATAAGCAGGAAAAATATGCAGAATATGTAGAACTATACAAGCGTATAGCCTGCTTGAAAGAAATTGAGGAAGAGTAATGGTAAGTATATTAATGAGCACGTATAATGAGACCATTGAAGAAGTGACCGCTTCTGTTGAATCCATGCTGAACCAGACTTATCAAGATATGGAACTCATTATTGTGTTGGACAACCCTCTTAACGAGCATGTGAATCAGTGGGTTAAAGATATGGCTGTAAAAACAAACGGAAAAGTGCGGGTTGTAGAGCATCAGGAAAACAAAGGGTTGGTGCAGAGTCTTAATGATGCATTTGCCGTGTCACAAGGCGAATTGTTGGCCAGAATGGATGCCGATGACATAAGTGTTGCGACCCGCTTAGAGAAGCAGGTGCAGTATATGGAAATGCATCCGGAATGTGCGGTGTTGGGCTGCAATCGTATAGATATTGATGAAGAAAGCAATGTAATTCACCACGAGCGACGCGTGATAGAAAAGGACAAACAAATAAAGAAAATACTACGCTATGGAGTACCCTTTACCCACCCCTCTATTATGATGCGAAGAGAGGCTTTAGAAAAGGTGGGAGGATATAGAGATATTGTTGCTGCGGAAGACTATGATTTGTACTTGCGTTTCCTGAAAAATGGAGAAGGATTTGCCAACCTTAGCGATAGATTAATAAAGTACAGGGTACGCAAAACAGGAATCAGTATCAGCAGATCCTATGAAATGTTACTAGGGAAAAAATATGCCTATGATTTATACCGCTACGGTGAATCAGCTAAGCGAAAAGAATGTCTTTCGGAAAGCAAGATTGAGAATTACAAAGAATATGTTCAGGCGATAAAGAACCGAAAAATAGGTAAGGTGGTTCGAACTGTTTGGAACGATAAACTTTTATTGGGCGAATTGTATCGAAATAGTATGTTTAAGTTGTTGTATCAGTTTGGAGGCAGTAATGTTAATTAGAATAAATGGTGGATTAGGAAATCAACTATTTCAGTACGCCTTGGGAGAATCCATTCGAATAAAGACCGGAAAAAAGGTGGAATATGAAACCTTTTCATATATTAGAGACAAGAAGCGAAAGTGTCAGTTAGACCAATTCCACATTAACGGTTTGGGAAATACAAGAAAAATTTCCATGTTGGTATGGTATGTGTTAGCGAGGATTAGTCTGAAGACAGGGAATGCAAAAAAATGGGATTCAAAATTAAGAATCTTACGTGAAGACGGAGAAGCAGGACTGTATACGGATAGGCCTGATTATCGCTATTTGGTAGGATATTGGCAGAACGAGCAGAATTTTTCGGAGATAAAAAAGGAGCTGCAAAAGCAGTATCAGTGCAAATGTAATTTTGAGAAATCAAAAGAAATATTAGGTATTATCGAGGCATCCAATGCAATTGCAGTGCATGTGAGAAGAGGAGATTATTTACAAGGAAATAATCAAGACATGTATGCGAAATGTGACGAAGAATATTACAGACAAGCCTTCGGGTATGTGAAGCAAAAAGTGGTAAATCCGGTTTTTATTGTGTTTTCTAATGATATTGAATGGTGTAAAAAGAATTTGCATGAGGAAAACATGTATTATATTGATGCGCAATACAGTGAGTCGGATGTGAACGATTTTGTTATTATGAAGTCGTGCAAGCATTTTATTATAGCAAACAGCACATTTAGCTGGTGGGCGTCATGGTTGGCGGAAAACAAAGAAAAAATAGTGATAGCTCCTAAGAATTGGTATGTGGATGCAAAAATGAATGAACAAATCGGGAAAGACCTTTTGAGTAATACAATAAGAGTGTGAATGTAAATGAGTGAGAAGATTTTATTAAGTATTATAGTGCCGATATATAATGTTGAAGCGTATTTGCCCCAGTGTGTGGATAGCATACTAAAGCAGAAATTTGCTGATTTTGAAGTGCTTTTGGTAAATGACGGAAGCACGGATGCATCACTGAAAATATGTGAGGATTATCGTAAGAAAGACCGCAGAGTGAAAGTCATTAATAAGCCCAATGGTGGTCTTATCAGTGCTAAGAAAGCGGGCTTACAACAAGCTGTGGGTGAATATGTAGGTTTTGTTGATGGTGATGACTGGATTGACGATGATATGTATGAAAAGCTGTGTAAAAGTGCAGTTGCAACACAGGCAGACATTGTAATCAGCGATAATATAGTGGATTTTTCCACACATAGTCTGGCTATCAGGCAGGGAATTCCCTGCGGAGTGTATGACAAAACCAAGTTAATCCAGTTGGTATACCCCAATATGGCTTTTGCCAAAGAATTATATAAACTGGGGGTATCCCCTTCTTTATGTACGAAGATTTTTAAACGGACTTTGGTAACCCCTTTCCAGTTTGCTGTTAATGAGATGATTAAGGGAGGGGAGGACGCAGCATGTACGTACCCTTGCATGTTACAGGCTCAGAAAATTGTTTATTTGGAAGATTGTTGTGCATATCACTACAGAGTGCATGATAAATCTATGACGCATAAAAAACGTGAATTAAATATTCAGGAGCGGATGACATTATTGACGCATCTTGGAGAAGCCTTTGGAAAATATGATTATGAGGGCTTAGATACACAATATGGATTTTATTCTGCGGCTGTTCTTGAAGAGCTGCTACTCAATTTCTTTGAATATGGCAAGGAACGGGATGCTCAAAGAGTGAAGGAATTGTTAGAACATGTCCGGAAGAATATTGCCTGGGAATATGTAATGACATTGTATAAGAGCAGATTGTACCCTCGTCCAACGAATCAGATAGTAGCATATCTAAATAACCCAAGTTGGTTAAATGCTTGTAAGATTCGGGCAAGAGTAAGATTTATTTCCTTTAAACAGTTTGTGAAGGGAGTAATTTTGAAAGTTAATGGAAAAAAAGATTAGTGTAATTATTCCGGTCTATAATGTAGAGAACTACATAAGGAAATGTGTGGATTCTGTGTTGGGACAAACATATCAGAATTTAGAAATAATCCTTGTGGACGACGGTGCTACAGATTTATCCGGCAAAATATGTGATGAATATGCTAAAAAAGACAATAGAGTAATAGTCATTCATAAAGAAAATGGAGGCCTGTCAGACGCAAGAAATGCAGGATTAGAAATTGCCACAGGAGATTATATAGGGTTTGTGGACAGTGATGACTGGATTGAGCCGGATATGTACGAACGGCTTTATAAATTGTGCCGGGACAATGAGTTGGATATTGTAGCTGCACGGTTCTGTGAAACTGTTATGGGTGTAGACAAGGAGACTGCTTTTACGGGTGAATTTCTGGAGCTGGACGGCATAGAGTTGCTTGGGTTAAATATTTTTGGAGATGCTCCCTATGTGGTTACCAATTCTGTCTGGGACCGACTGTATCGTCGTGAATTATTGGATGGAATTAGCTTTCCGGTAGGTCGTAAATATGAAGATATCTGTTTTACCACGCAAGTATTTTTGCGGGCCAAACGGTGTGGATATCTGGATGCAAAGGTATATCACTACACCATCCGTGATGACAGTATTATGGGCAAAGGTGTAAAGGCAATGGATTGTTTTAGTGATGATATCATGGAAGATTTACTGCCTCAGATGAAAGAGCGGGCAGAATATCTTTTGCGGGAGGGACACCCGGAGCTTGGTGAGAGAAGTCGTTATAACTATCTGCGAGAGTGCCTGAATTGTATTGTTACTATTTATGGAAAAGAAGAATACCGCCGTCAACAGAACCTGTTGGTGGAGGAATACAAGAGCCATAAGCGTTGGATGAGGAAGTACTGCAGTAAAAATTCCCGTAAGACAGGTGGAATCCGAATGCAGATTGCCAATTACTCTATTCCGATTTATGTATGGATGGTAAAGCTGAAAAGACAATTAAGCAAATGATTGGGAGTGCAGTGTGGAAGAGAAAAGACAAAGTAATCTGGAAAAATGTACAATAGTGGTGTCTTCGTGCGACAAGTATGAGGAGTTGTGGAAGCCCTTTTTCAAACTGTTGAAGCTTTCATGGCCGGACATTCCCTGTCCTATTGTGTTGAATACGGAAAGTAAGAATTATGTGGACGATGCGCTGATGGTCAGATGTCTGCATCCGAACGCAACTGATGGAAAGCAAAACTGGGGTGGGCGACTCAAGCAGGTCCTCGGACAAATCGACACGGAGTATGTGTTGTTTCTGCTGGATGATTTTTTTATTGACGGCTGGGTAGATAAGGACAAGCTCGCTGACTGCATTCGCTGGATGGATGAGGATATGTCCATATCCGTATTTTCATTTATGGAAACCTTTGCGGATAAATATGACGATAAGAAATATCCCGGATTTGAGAGAAGAAAGCTGATTGCTGAATACAAATTTAACTGTCAGGCGGGAATCTGGCGTCGCAAGCACTTGATGCAGTATCTGCGCAACGGAGAGTCTCCGTGGGAATGGGAGGTATACGGAAACTGGAGAAGCTATCGGATGCCGCATCGAAAGTTTTATGCGAAAACAGCTTCTGCGCCCCCTATCATCCCCTATTTGTTTGAGGCGAATAATAGAAATTACGGCGGCTTGGTGTTGTTTCGAGGGAAATGGTATTTGCCGCTGATCAATTATTTTGTGGAGAAGTATCAGTTGGAAATTGACCTATCCAATAGACCGACTATGACGGAGGAGGAATTAGCAGAGCTTTTAAATCCGGCGCAAACCTTGGTTCAGAGACCGCGCTGGAAGGAGAAACTACTGTTTTTGCGTCCTTTGTGGTGGAAAGTATTGAAATTAAAGGATGTGTTAATACACATAAAGCACTTTTTCTGATGGGAGAACGATAAATGCAAAAAATAGCGATTTTATATATCTGTACAGGTAAATATACTGCTTTCTGGGAAAAATTTTACACATCGTTTGAGCGTTATTTTTTACCCATGACAGAGAAGCATTATTATGTATTTGGTGACGAGCAGGTACTGTATCAGGAAAATGAAAATCCCCGAATCCATAAACATAGAATTGAGCATTTGCCATGGCCCTTGCCAACCTTGTTGCGATTTTGGTTTTTCTCCTCTATTAAGGAAGAGCTGTTGGGGTACGACTATATTTGTCTGATGAATTCTAATGTGGTGTGTCAGGATTTTGTGTATGAGGCTGATTATCTCCCCAGAGCGGAAATGGGAGAGACGCTGATGTTTACACAGCATCCGGGGTATGAAAATACGAATCCGGTATATTTTCCCTATGAAAGAAGAAAGCAGTGTCTGGCTTATATTCCGTATCACAAGGGAACAAGATATGTTTTTGGTGCCATGAATGGCGGCACGGCAAAGGCATATATGGATATGATTGAGGAATTGAACCGGGATGCTGTCAATGATTTGAAAAGCGGACTGATACCAAAGTGCCACGACGAATCCTATATCAATTGCTATGTGCAGAAGCGGAGCAATTACAGAGTGCTTTCTACGCTTTACTGTTATCCGGAAGGTTGGGAGAAGGAAGCGGAATGTAAGATTCTGGGTTTGGATAAGTCCAAGGTAATTGAAGTAGATAAAATTAAAGCGGTTGTATCGGAAGATGTAAGAAAAAGAAGCATCGGACGTAAAATCGGAGACAGGTTGCGTAATTTTTCTGCGAAATGCTATCCGCAGGTGAAAAGATTGACGGGACAATTGGGAGAGATAATACATGGTCGATGAAACACATGTTATTCATAAAATTGGAACCTTTCACACACAGATGAGGAACGGCGGAACGGAAAAGGTGCTGTCGTTATTGATTCCAATGTGGGTGAACATGGGATATGAAGTAGTTCTTTTTACGGATGAGGATAGTACGCAAGAAGACTATTTTTGGAAGTATGACGGAGTAGAACGGATTGTTTTTAAACACAAATCCGATATGGATGAGGAAACGATTTCTGCCAGAGCAAAAGAGTGGGGAAGCTATATTAGGGAGACCGGCATAGATGTACTGGTATATCATGCCTGGATGAGTCCCATGTTACCTTACGATATGTGTGCCGTACAAGATCAAAAAGTTCCTTTTCTTGTTTATACCCATGGTGTTTTCTCTACTATTTACCACGGCAGAATGCCGGAAACCAATATTTGGCCGGAAGTATTTACAAAGAGCGATGGTGTGATTTCCTTAACAAAAGTCAGTGCCCGATTTTATGAGTGTATGGGTTGTAACTCTTATTATACACATAATCCGGTTAGCGAGGACTTGACAAAGGTTCGCAAGACTAAGGCGGATAATCATACCCTATTATGGATTGGAAGAATTTCTGAAGAGAAAAAACCGCTGGACGGAATTGACATATTGAAGCGTGTGCGGGAAGAAGTGCCGGATGCCAGGATGTTGGTAGTGGGTGACGGTCAACGGTTGCTGTTGGATAAAATGCAGGAGAAATGCAGGGAATATGGCATGGAAGAGGCGGTAACTTTCTGCGGTTATCAGCTGGATACTGCTCCCTATTATGAGGAATCCTCAGTGATGGTAATGACATCGGTTTTTGAAGGATATTCCATGACTTTGCTTGAGAGCAAGGCGCATGGTGTTCCCTGTGTGATGTATGAATTGCCGTATTTGTATTTAGCACAGAATTCAGGCGGCTTATGTGCAGTAAAGCAGGGGGACATAGAGGCTGCAGCGGCAGAGATTGTCAGGCTTTTTTCAGACAGGGAACTTTGCGCAGAATATGGTAAGGCTGCTCATGATTCCTTTGAAGAGATTTATCGCTATGACCTTGCAGGATGTTGGAAGAATATTTTTGACGATATGGCAAACGGCAAGCGGTATACACAAAAGCACTTTTCCGAAGAGGTTGACCGCCAGATGCTACAACTGCTGGTGGAGCACGGAAATATCGGAGCAGACAAAAGTGTGGGAGAAATCAAAAGCAGCCGTGAGTATGTGTTTGGCAATAAGGTATATAGCAGGTTAAGAAAAATAAAGAGAATGTTATTGAGGTTTGGCAAGTGATAAGTGTAGTAGTTCCTGTTTATAATGTGGAAAACTATATAGCAAAATGTGTTGAGTCGATTATGGCCCAGACCTATCGGGATATAGAAATTATTCTTGTAGATGACGGCTCCACTGACGCAAGTGGCAAAATTTGCGATAAGTATGCGCAGATGGACGAACGAATCCGGGTGATACATAAGAAAAACGGCGGACTGTCTGATGCTAGAAATGTGGCTCTTGATGTGGCGAGGGGGCAGCAAATAACCTTTATTGACGGAGATGATTATATCCATCCCCAAATGCTGGAGCTTTTATGGGAGACTTTAAACAGACAGAATGCAGACATTGTTAGCTGTCGGTTTCGGATGGTTTCGGAGGAAGAGAAGGTTTCGTATGAAGAACTGCCGGGTGATATAAAGACACAGGTTTATAACAGGGATGAGGCGATAAGCAATCTGGATGAGATTTATGTAATTGCCTGTTGTAAACTGTATCGGGCGGAGCTGTTTGGTGAGCTTAGGTATCCGAGAGGAAAATATCACGAGGATGAATATATGATTCACAAACTGCTGTATGCGTCTGAGACAATCGTTTCAGTGGATGCGCAGTTATACTATTATGTTCAAAGGAGTGGTTCTATCACATCAGATATCAATTGGCAAAAACTGGAGGATGCCATGGGTGCGTTTGAGGAAAGACTCAGTTTTGCCGAGGAAATGAAGTGGGAGGCTGCAAGAAAATCCACTGTACTGATTTTTGTGAATTATATGTATTCCATGAGCCTGAAAATGCAAGATACAGCAAGCCGTGACCAAAAAAAGAGGTTGCGTGGCAATATGCGAAATGTTATCATAAAATATAGAGATTTGCCGATACCATTTATTCAGGTGTTATATGGACACAGTATAATTTTGTATCGGCTCTATTTGTGGTTAGGGAAAATAAAGAGACGAATTATTGGCAGAAAGGTTATCTGATGGAAGAAAAGTGGACAACTGTCATTAAGCCGAAAACAGGCTGGTTTGAAATAAATTTTAAAGAATTAATACAGTATAGGGATTTGATTTGGCTGTTTGTTAAGAGAAGCTTTGCAGTGCAGTACAAGCAGACGATTTTGGGACCTTTATGGTTCATTATTAATCCTATTTTGACAACATTGGTATTCACGGTGATTTTTGGGCAAATTGCGGGATTGTCTACGGACGGGGTTCCACAGTTTGTGTTTTATTTGTGTAGTAATGCTATCTGGCAGTATTTTTCAACCTGCCTGACCCAGACATCGACCACCTTTACGGGAAATGCGGCAATCTTTGGTAAAGTGTATTTTCCCAGAATTACCATGCCGATATCCACCGTCATTTTTTCATTAGTCAATTTTATTGTAGTGTTTGGTATGGCGGTGTTAGTGATTCTTTTCTATTTGGTAACAGGTGAAAATGTGCAGCCCAATTGGGGCGTTTTGCTGGTTCCCGTGCTGGTTGCTCAAACAGCTCTTTTGGGACTGGGGCTTGGAATTATTATCTCTTCATTGACTACAAAGTATAGAGATTTGACGGTGTTGGTTTCTTTCGGTGTGCAGCTTTGGATGTACGCAACACCGGTAGTATATACGGTTACAGGGATGTCAGACAAGGCCCGCACAATTCTTATGTTAAATCCCATGACCCCCATCATTACCAACTTCCGCTATGTTATGTTGGGATGTGGAAGCTTTGAAACCTTTTATTGGGGAATCAGTGCTATTGTTACATTTGTGCTTTTAGGGGTGGGCGTTGTACTGTTTAATCGTATTGAAAAGACCTTTATGGATACAGTGTAAGAGGTAGTGTATGTCAGATACAGCAATCAAGATTGAAGGCTTAAAAAAACAATATAAATTGGGAACCATTGGTGGGGGTACGCTTTCAGCGGACTTACAGACCTGGTGGGCAAAGGTTCGCGGAAAGGAAAACCCTAATGCAACCATAGGTGAGGATACCTCCCGGTACGGGGAGAAATTCTGGGCGTTAAATGGCATCAACCTGGAGGTAAAAAAGGGTGAGGCAGTTGGTATTATCGGCCATAACGGAGCAGGTAAATCCACGCTCTTAAAAATTCTTTCCCGTGTGACGGCACCTACAGAAGGTACGGTACGGATGAAAGGTCGTGTCTCCAGTATGCTGGAGGTGGGCACAGGATTCCATCCGGAGCTGACCGGACGGGAGAACATTTATATGAACGGTGCAATTCTTGGAATGAGCCGTAAGGAAGTGGACGCCAAAATTGAGGAAATTATAGATTTCTCTGAATGTCGCCAGTTTATCGATACTCCTGTAAAGAGATATTCGTCAGGTATGTATGTAAAGCTGGCATTTGCAGTAGCTGCACATCTGGATGCAGAAATATTGATTATGGATGAGGTGCTTGCGGTAGGAGATGTAAAGTTCCAAAAGAAGTGCCTGGGCAGAATGGGAACAGCGGCTAATGAAGAGGGTAAGACCGTTCTTTATGTAAGTCATAATATGAGCACCATTCGTCAGCTTTGTACGCGATGCATTGTCCTAAATCACGGACAGGTTGTTTTTGACGGCGGTGTGGAGGATGCCATTGCGATTTATATGGACTTTGACAGGGGAAGCCTAAAACAGCAGTATGATTTAAGCGAGGTTGCCAGACCCTCGAAGGACCATGGAATGAATTTTGTCGTACGCAATTTAACGATTAGTGACAGAGAGGTGCCGACATACAAAATCGGAGAAGAATTGAAGTTTCACATGACTTATTCTGCTACGCAAGATTACGAAGGGCTGGGGATTTATTACACGGTGCAGTATGAGGATTCCAGTGTTGTAGGAACAACACAGACGATGTCGCTGGGAAATATACGTGCCGGTGAAGAAAAGAGTTGTAATGTCACCATGAGTCTTGCCGGGATTGTACCGGGCAGATATTATTTCTATTTAGACGTTTTTTACGGCAACCAATACGGGACATTCTTTTCAATAGATCATCCTTTGCAGAAGATATATTTTGAAGTAGAGGAAGATACGGAAAAACCGGGAATTCAATGGCGTCGTAGATATTTCGGCAGTGTTCGTCTTCCGGACTTAAAGGTGGAAGTGATGGAGAAAGGTGGAAATAAAGTTGAAGATTCTGGCGATTTGTAATACGCCTTATCAGATTATCTGCGCCGTAAATTTAAGACAAACCAAATTTGCGGATGACGAGATGGATATTATTCTGTCTGACCATATGAACAATGTACGGTCGCTGGAAGAGAATATAAAATCTACAGCACTATTTCGGAATGTTTTTGTGGTAGAGAGCTTTGGGTACTGTCGAAGACAGGGACAGTATGCTTCTCTGCGCTATCGTATTGGCTTCGGCAATCGTATTCTGAAAGAAATGCTGGATTTGCAACAGCGCTACGACGTATTGCTGCTTAGCAATGTAGACCCCTTTGCGGACAGAGTATATGAGCGATGTGTACAGCTTAACAAAAATCTTCAGGTCTATGCCTTTGAAGACGGTTACGGCACTTATGTATATTATGGCAAATCCATTGAGTACATTAAAAACGTACAGGAACATCGCACAGTGATGAAAGTGCTTCGTCTTTTCGGAAGAAAGAGAGCTGCACTTCATATAGATAAGCTTTTTCTATACTCTCCGTCGAACATGGAGTGGAAATTAAACTTTCCGTTGGAGCAGATGCCGGCATTGAATTCGTCAGATGAGGAACTTCGCAGAGTATTAAATACCATCTTTGCATACGAGAAAAACAAAGATGATTATCGGGCAAAGTTCATTTTCTTTGAAGAGAGTTATCGTAGGGAAGGAATGGTTTTACCGGATGTTTTGTTGGTGGAAATGGTCGCTTCCTGGGTAGGAAAAGAAAATATTATCGTTAAGACACATCCGAGAAGCGGATGTAAATTGTTTGAAGAATTGGGGTACGCTGTAAATCAAAACACAGCGATTCCGTGGGAACTGGTTTGGATGAATGAGAAGGAGATGTGTGAACATGTTCTTTTGTCAATTTCTTCCGGAAGCATCTCTACAGGGAACAGTCTGTTTGGGGAATCGGTGCAGGCTGTGCCGTTGCATAAGCTGCTGTTTGGTATAGGGAATGTTGATTTAAATGAATATCACAGATGGTTGGAAAGAAACATATATGAGAAAAAACCGGATATGTTTTTTGTTCCGAAAACGTTGGAAGAACTGCAGACTTATTTGACGGAAAGGACATAATCATATGAAAGTAGTTGCGATTGTACCCATGAAACTTAATAACCGACGTTTGCCCAATAAAAACACAAAGGCGTTTACCAATGGCAAGCCTTTGTGCCACTATATTTTATCCACACTTCTCAAGGTGGAGAGGATTGAAGAAGTATATGTATATTGTAGTAATCCGGAGATTACAGAGTACATTCCGGAAGGTGTGAAGTACCTGCAACGTAGTGCGACCCTGGATCAGGATACCACCAAAATGAACGAAGTACTCAGTTGTTTCGCAAAGGATGTTCCTGCAGATGTATATGTAATGACCCATACAACGGCACCCTTTGTTACGACGGAGAGTATTGAAAAAGGATTGGAAGCGGTCTTGAGCGGAGAATATGATTCCGCACTGGCTGTAAAAAAACTTCAGGATTTTCTGTGGAAGAATGGAAAGCCTTTCAATTATCAGTTGGACAGTATTCCCAGAACGCAAGATTTGGAGCCTCTTTACGAAGAAACAAGCGGTTTCTATATTTATTCAGCCAAGGTGATAAATGAGTTGGGCAGACGAATCGGTGATAAGCCATATATGGTGGAAGTAAGTGAAATAGAAAGTATTGATATTGACGAAAAGGAAGACTTTGAGATTGCAGATGCAATTTACAATTACCATTTTAAGGAGTAACAGGGAGATTGGTATATGTGGAAGAAGCAATTAAAGGCACCGATCAGCAGAGAAGAATATATTAACGCATTGTTGGAAAAAGTTAATGGTAAAGAGGTGTACTTGTTTGGTGCAGGGGTCGGCGGTAGCAGAACGAGCCGTATTCTGAACGAGCGGAAAATAGAAAACATCACTTTTGTAGATAACAATAAACAGAAACAGGGCACTGTTTTTTGCGATAAGAAAGTGATTGCACCTGCAGCGTTGGCAGAACGATATCGCAAAGGCGGAGAGATGCATGTAGTGATTACTGCGGGAGAGGGAACAGTCATGATGCGTCAATTGTTGGCGCTGGGGATTTCGCAAGAGGATATTTCTATTTTTGATACATCACAAATCATGCATACAGAAGATAACCAAAAGTTTTTACAAGATCATGAGCAGGAAATATCTCAGCTCTTTTCATTGCTACAGGATGAGTACTCAAAAAAGGTTTTGATGTCGTTGCTGAATTATCGTTTAACCTTGGACTTTGCAGAATTGCAGGACATATATGAAGAGGATGAAGAGCAGTACTTTGCACCGGATCTTGTAGATTTTTCGGGAAAGATGGAGAATTGTGTTTTTGTGGATGCGGGTACATATGATGGACTAACCGTAAAGGAATATATGCAGAGGTGCGGCGGAAAATATGGAAAAGTGATTTGTTTCGAGGCTGATGAAAACAATGTAAATACCATAAGGCAGAATTTTGCAGAGTGGAATATTGAGCGTGCGGATATTTATGCATTAGGACTGTGGAGTGAGAAGACAGAGCTTAAGTTTGATGCTATTGGTTCCGGAAGCGGGCGTATATCGGATGCGGGAACGATATCATTAGATGTTGATGCGTTAGATCGTGTGTTGGCACAGGAAAAGGTTGATTTCGTTAAGATGGATATTGAGGGTGCTGAGATAGAGGCTCTCAAAGGTGCAAGGGAATTGATTACCTCACAGAAGCCGCTACTTGCAATTTCGGTATATCATAATCCGGAGGATATTTTTGAGATTCCGCTTCTAATCCATGAAATGTGTCCGGAATATAAATTGTATTTGCGACATTACAGACAGTTTTCAGCACAAGAAACTATATGTTATGCAATAAAGGAATAGAACAATAGGAGATAGTGTCACATGAAAATTACTATGCTGGATTGTACCTTGCGTGACGGCGGCTATGTGAATGATTGGAAATTTGGCGAATATAATATTCGCTCTGTTTTGCGTGGGCTGATTGCATCCGGTGTAGATATTGTGGAGTGCGGATATCTGGCGGATGGAGTGGAGCCTGACGGTGGCAGGACCATGTTTCCTGATATGTCGCGAATGGAGGCTCTGATTGGTGAAGCCGGAGCCTGCAAAACAGAGTTCGCTGTTATGATTGATTTTGGCAAGTATCGGATAGAGAATCTGCCGCAGTATACAGGTGGTCCTATCCGTATTATTCGTTTGGCGTTTCACAAAAAGGATGCAAAGAAGGCTTTAGAGGCTGTCCAGATAATCCGTGAAAAGGGTTATAAAGTATTTTTACAGCCTATGGTATCTATGTGTTATTCAGAGGCAGAATTTCTGGAATTGGTTCGCGAGGCAAACGAGGTGAGACCGGATGCCTTTTATATTGTGGACAGCTTCGGAGTCATGAAGAAGAGAGATTTACTGCACTTGTTTGAGATGGTGAAGAATAACTTAAGTGAAGATGTTCTCATAGGATACCATTCCCACAACAATATGCAGTTGGCCTATTCCAATGCACAGGCACTTGTAGAGGCGAATGCCGGTCGTGCTATAATCATTGATGCATCAGTGATGGGTATGGGGCGCGGTGCAGGTAATCTGAATACGGAATTGTTTGCGGAATATTTGAATGATGCAGGATGGGGCACTTATGAAATTCAGCCTCTGTTGCAGATTTCGGACAAGGTTCTTGGTGCGATTTATGCGAAGCAATATTGGGGATATTCGCTGGCATATTACGTTTCAGCAGTGAACCAATGTCATCCGAACTATGCATCTTATCTGTCCAAGAAAAACAATCTCACTGTAGATGAAATTAACACGCTTCTGAGAATGCTTTCAGAGGAGAAAAAAATTGAGTTTGATGCAGATTACATTGAAACCTTATATGTAGAATTTATGTCACAGAGTGTTGCAGAAAGCGGTCTGGGTGAGATTATGCAGGCGCTTAGGGGGAAGAAAATTCTGGTAATTGCCCCCGGAAGAAGTTCTGTAACGGAAAAGGAAACAATTCAGGAATTTGCAAAACAAGCTGATTGTGTGACAATTTCCGTGAATCATCTATATGAGTTTTATGATGCAGATTACGTGTTTTTCAGTAATATTCGTCGTTTTAAAAGTAACGATTTGCCTGCAAATACCAAAATTATCGTGACCTCAAACATAAAAAGTGAACATGCGGATGTAGTTCTTCGATACCCGAACCTGTTAAATAATTGTGAGGGAGTAAGGGACAATGCCGGAATGATGTTGTTGCGTTTCCTGACCCAGATGCCAATTGAAGGGGTTTATCTTGCCGGAATGGACGGATATAGTTTGGATGCAGAGCAAAACTATTCCAGTGATAAATATATTCTGAATTCACAAAAAGAAGTGATTTTGCAGATGAATAAAGGAATGAGCTATCTCATCGAACAGTATTCCAAGGAGATAAAAATAGAGTTTTTGACAGCACGTCACTTTATAGGAGTGTAAGACAACAATGCTAAAGGTAAAGTTTGTTGATTTTTCATCGGACGCTATAAAAAATAAAACACTGGCCATATTGCGAAAGCATTTTAAAGAGGTTGTAGAGAGCGAAAATCCGGATTTTCTTTTCTATTCTGTGTTTGGATATGAGCATCTTAAATATGATTGTGTAAGAATCTTTTGGACAGGTGAAAATATACAGCCGGATTTCAATTTGTGCGATTATGCCATTGGATTCGGACATATAACTTTTGAGGATCGTTACAGAAGAATTCCGCTCTATTTCTTTTATGAGCAGGATTACGAAAAGGCCATGAAGAAGCATCTGATTTCTGAGACTGAAATTTCAGCAAAACATGGCTTTTGTAATTTTGTTTATTCCAATCAGAATGCAAGCCCTGAGAGAGCGCAGTTTTTTAATCTTCTTTCGGAATACAAACAGGTGGATTCCGGGGGAAGATATATGAATAATATTGGTGGTCCGGTGGCGGACAAGTATGAATTTCAGAAGGGATATAAGTTTTCAATTGCTTTTGAAAATTCATCTATGAGCGGCTATACCACAGAGAAAATTTTACAGGCCTTTTCTGCCGGTACCATCCCGATATATTGGGGAGACCCCAATGTAGGGAAGACATTTAATGAAAAAGCATTTATAAACTGTCACAATTATAAAAGCTTTGAGGAAGTAGTAGAACGTGTTAAGCAAATTGACGCTGACGATGCGCTGTTAAGAGAATATCTCTCGGAGCCAATGGTAAAGGAGGGACAATTCCCTGAAAATCCATTGAGTGAGTATGAGGAATTCATTGTAACGATATGTTCGCAGACTCCGGATAAGGCAATGCGAAGAAGTAATATCTTGTGTGGTGAAACCTATCAGAATACGATGAAGAAGTTGTACTTGGAGCCGCAGAGGTCGAAAAAGGGTATGAGAAGTGTTCTGGGCGCATTAAAAAATAAGATTACCAAGTAACAAGATATAATTTGATAGAGAGGCTTGGAAAAATGAAACAGTCGTTGAAAGCATATTTTAAAATAGAATGCAAACCGATGAAGTTGCTATTGACATTTCTGGTAATGTTTCTTTGCGGATGCTTGCTACTGATTTTGGTAAATCTGTTACCAAGTGAACGCATTCGGGCGAGCATATTTAACAGTGTTCCCTTTTTTGAAATACAGGGGAATTATCCCTATATGGGTGTACAGGAAACTGCCTATGCAGCGGACAACTGGACAGAGGCAGTACTGCTTGACATTTATTATACGGCAGACAGTGAACATCCTGTATACAGTGCATTTGTTGCAACAGAATACAGACCGGAGAATAGTACAGGAGTGGACCGTCTGGTAGGAGTTACGCAGGATAAATATTGGGCAAGCTCCGACAAGCTGTTGCCTCGTTCAAGCTACTGGCTGGGCTATAGCATTTTCCTGCGCCCCCTGTTATGCGTGTTTGACTACTCCCGCTGCAGAATGTTGTTGAATGTAATTTCTTATGCGGTATTAATGCTTATGGTGGGAATCATCGGCAAGAAGCTGAACTGGTATACTGCCGTAGGATTTGGCACGATAATGACGATTTTCCATTACTACGTGTTGTCCCTTCAGTATACACTGGGAATTTTCTGCGTGTTGGTTGCGTTTGCAGCAATTGCATATATTTTGTATGCAGAGAAGAAAATTTCCTATCTGTA
Source organism: Acetatifactor sp. (assembly GCA_045542555.1). GTDB lineage: Bacteria > Bacillota > Clostridia > Lachnospirales > Lachnospiraceae > Acetatifactor. The sequence continues at coordinate 32,245 of JAZQLH010000079.1, forward strand.
TTTTATGTTTGTAGTAGGAATCTTAACAGCCTATTTTGAATGGCTCAGCATACCGTTAGTTACATTCGGGTTGCCGGTGCTGATTGCTTTGGTAAAGAAGAGCGAAAGCGGTGAAAATAAACTCCCCGATTTGTTTAACTGTGTATGGCAAAGCGGAATCGGCTGGTGTTTAGGCTACGGCCTTATGATTGTAGCCAAAAATATTGCGGCCATGACAGTCATCGGGAATGATGCGTGGAAGTATTTTATGGAGCGTCTGACGGCTGACTCTGCACATTCCATGACCTTAAGGGAATGGGGAAGGGCGGTATTAAATCTTTTCCATTGTGTTTTTCCTTTTAACTTTATACATGGAAACTCAGAAAGACTATTGCTTGCATGCTGTGGAGCTGTGATTTGTTTAATTGTCATCTTGTGGATGAAACAGCTCAGAAGCAGGAATATTATGTTAGCGATAGTGGGTTGTGCTCCGTTGGTATGGTACATTGTTTTTAAAGGACATGTAACACATGTGGGAATTGAGTTTAGAACATTGATGATATCTTATCTGGCGTTGTGGCTGATTTTGAAGGAGCCGTTAGAACTTTTTTGGGAAAAGCGAAACAGTAAGAGAAGGAAATAAGGAGTATGGCGACTGCAGGAAAAAAGGATTATGCCATCAGCGCGATGCGTGCCATGTCACTAACACTGGTAATCGGATGCCATCTGTTGGAATGGATATATGTAAAAGGAGAAATTTATCCGTTAATAGTGAGAATAGTGGGAAACTATTTTGCTGTTGGTGTGCAGATATTTCTGTTGATATCCGGATATTTGTATGGTAGCAAAGAGAAATTGTTTAGTGACAGTACCTCCAGAGTTACGTTTGTGTTGAAGAATTTCTGGAAAATATTGAAGGATTACTATGTTCATTATCTAATTGTCACAATACCGCTATGTTTTTTATTGCATAATCCGTCGATGACAGTAGAGGCTGTGTGGGGTGCAATAACAGCCTGGCGTACATTTGGTGGAGAACTTCAGCTTTGGTTTATTCCATATATTTTGTTTTGCTACCTGATTACACCGATGTTGTACGACATTCGGGAATGGATATGCAAAAAGAATGTGGTCTGGGGCGTAGCGACATTGTTGGTGCTGATTGAGTTGTTGTTTTTATCCTACAAGTCTTACTTTGCACCTGCGTGGATCTGCTGTTATGTGATAGGCTTTTTTATCCCACGATTAAAGAAGTCTGCAATATGGAAAAGAGGGTACTATCTTCTGGGTTGTGCCTTATGTATCGTGGGAAATACCATAAAAATATATTTGTTCTATTATGTAAAGCCGACTTGGGGAGGCATATATGGAGTAATTCTGCAAGAATGCTATAACTGGGTGCAGGTTTTGTTGGCAGTTCTCATTTTTGTGGGAGTTTACAAACTGCTACATAAGGTAATGCAGAAGAAGACGACTGTCAAAATACTGGATTGGTCAGATAAATATTCTTATGACATTTATATTTCTCATATGGTTTTTGTAAAAGGTATGCTGTCGACGGTATTTTTGACAGGATTCTTGCCATTAGACATTCTTATCACGTTTGCATTGATTGTTGTCAGTGGAATTGTATTGTATTATGTGGCACGTCCGCAGTTGTTATTGCGTCTCCTAAAAGGTAGAAAGTGAATATGAACAAGAGTATAAGAATTGATTTTCTAAAGACAATATCAATATTTTTAGTGTGTTATTTTCATTATGGGCACTATATTGTGGATAGTACGGATATGTCTTTTACAGGGGTAGTTAAAATATTGCTTCGTTTGCTTGCTACAACAGCGGTACCTATATTCTTTTGTATTAACGGGTATCTTAGTTTAGAAAAGAACTATAGTATAGAACAAATTTTGGGTAAAGCGAAACAGCTTTTAGGGAAGCTTATGTTTTGGATTCCCATTACCGCTTTTGTTTATGCCTTTCTTTCTGAAGGAAGGATTCTGTCTGTAGGTGAGTTGCTAAACAGATCATGGAACTGGCAGGGGAATGGTGTACAGCACTTATGGTTTCTGTTTACATTGTTGGTGCTTTACTTAATCTATCCTTTTGTTAATTTGATTTATCGTTCCAAAAACAAGAAGATAAAAGTATTTTATTTTGCAATGCTTTTTCTATTTACATTCGGTAATGCGGCTTTGAATTTAGGAGCTAATATTATAAACTATTATTTGAATAACCCACAGCCTCTTTATACGGATAAAAATTTTTTTAATGGTCCCAATTTCTTTTATGGGTGGTATGCATGGACGTTAGTGTATTATGTGCTTGGAACAAAATTGTTCTCTGTTGTAAAAACCCCGAAAACCCGCATTTTACTAGGGGGGGGAAGTGTTTGGCTAGGTGGAATAGTGTATATTTGGGCATGTTATACAATGGCTAAATACACTTCTGATGCAAAGCACTATTTATACTTTGGCGGATATAATCAAGTGTTTGTTTTGCTGGTGGTGGTAGGAATTATTTTATTGTCTGAGTTGCTACAATTTCCGAAATGGACACATAGGATACTAAATATAGCTGGCAGAAATACTCTGGGAGTTCTTTTTTTCCATAGGATATGGGGAGAAATTTTTCTGAAATTCTTTAATCAATATGGAATCAGTATAAGAGACAGTGGAGTATGGGCAGGACTTTTGGGAGCCACGCTGGTATTTACTTGTTCGCTGTTGTGTACTGTGTTACTAAAGAAAACAAAGGTTGGAAAAGTACTGTTGTAGAGGTGCATATGGCAGATAAGAATTGGATTTGGAAGTAGTAAATGGTCAATAAAGGAAGGATTGTATGAAGTTCTCAATTGTAATTCCCTGTTATAATGAAAGTGAGAATCTGCAATATCTGGTGCAGAGTATTATGCCCCTGACGGAGCAGTACGATTTGGAATATGTGCTCGTGGAGAATGGCTCTAAGGATGATAGCCGAAAGAAGTTTGAGACCCTGCCTGAATTACAGCATCCGTCTATTGTCAAGGTATATGTAGATGAAAACAAGGGTTATGGGTATGGTGTGCAGCAGGGGTTAAAGGCTTGTACAGGCGATTATATAGGCTGGATTCATGCGGATTTGCAGTTACGTCCAACTGAGTTGATACCATTATTTGAATATGCAAAGCAACAGGGAGAAGGAGCATTGCTTTTTTTGAAAGGGAAGAGAAGCAATCGTAGTTTGTTTGACACATTTTTTACGGCTGGAATGTCGGTGTTTGAAACCATGTTGTTTAGAACACGATTATATGATATAGGAGCAATTCCCACATTGTTTTCAAGACAGTTATTAGATTGCTGTGATAAGTTGCCCTATGATTTTGCTATTGAGCTGTATGTATATTTGCAAGCAAAGCGAAATGGGTATTCTGTTAAGCGATTTGATGTGCAACTGGAGAATCGTAAACGTGGGAAATCTTCTTGGAACAAGGGTCTGAAGTCAAAAATTTTCTGGAGCAAACGAATCATCCGTGACAGCTTCAAAATAAAAAGAGGACAGCAGGTAATGTAGGCCTGCATAGGGAGGACAGAAATGAAAAAGGTAATCATATTTGGTGCAGGCGGAATGGGAAAGGAAATTTATAATGAAATCTGCAATCGCATGCAGGTGGTAGCATTTTGGGACAACGCCGCAGAGGAAGGCGCCCAATATAATGATGTACCCATTTGTAAGCCTGAAATCAGTATGGGATGTGACGTGGACAAAATCATATTGGGGGCATGTTATCCCAGTATGCGCCAACAGCTTATCGATATGGGGCTGGATGAAAATGTGATAGAAGATAAGTATGTAGAGAGACGGGTGGTAAGCAGAATCAAATTTTTGGAAAATTTTGCGAAGCTGGCAAAGGGAAATATTGACGGCTGCTGTGCTGAGGCGGGTGTTTTTCAAGGTGAATTTGCACAGTATATTAATAAGTTTTTCCCTGACAGGAAGCTTTATTTGTTTGATACATTTGAGGGATTCTCAGAAAAGGATGTAAGTGTTGAGGAAGAAAATAACCTTTCACCGGCCAAGAGCGGGCAGTATAGTCTGACGTCTGAGGAAATTGTGCTGGGAAAAATGGAGTATCCTGAAAACTGTATTATCAGAAAAGGGTTCTTTCCGGACACTGCATATGGGATAGAGGAAAAGTTTTGTTTTGTAAACTTGGATATGGATTTGTATCAGCCTACATTGGAGGGGTTGAAATTCTTCTGTGATAAAATGACACGAAACGGAGTAATTCTGGTGCATGACTACTTTTCTCATTATCACGGAGTGGAAAAGGCAGTTCGTGAATTTCTGCAGGAAAGGGATTTAAGAATTATGCCCATAGGCGATGAAATAAGTGTGGCAATTGTAGGATTTTGAGAGGTGACAGAATGAAAATTTTAATTACCGGAGCCGCCGGATTCATTGGTTCCCAGCTTGCGTATGCGCTGTGGAAAAAGGGAGAGGAATTAATTCTCATAGATAATTTTTCCTACGGTAAAATAGATAATCTGGTTTTTCCGGAGCATGATTTTAATCAGGATATTGTTAAAATGGATATCCGCGACAGGGAAGGAATTGCTTCGCTTTTGGAAGCAGGCGACGTCGATTATATTTACAATATCGCAGGAATCGCTCCCTTGCCGGATTGTCAGGTGAACCCCCAGAACGCCATTGATGTAAATGTAATCGGTCTGGTAAATATTCTGGAGAATGCAAGAAAGTATGGAGTGAAGAAGGTAATTCAGGCCAGCACCAATGCAATGTATGAGAACGAGACAAGCTTTCCTACAACGGAGGAAACCTTTGCCCTTCCCTCGCTGATTTATCCGAACACAAAGTATGCGGCGGAGCGGTTTGCGGAATCTTTTTGTAAGACCTATGGAATGAGTGTCACTTGTCTGCGTTTTGCTAACGTGTACGGTCCGCATATTGATTGTCTGAGAAAGCAGCCTCCCTTTGTAGGCTATATGATACGGGAACTGTTTTATGACAGAACGCCCATATTCCATTCAGATGGAACCCAGAGGCGTGACTATATTTATATTGATGACCTGATTGATTTGGCAATCAGGGTGCAGAGTACAGAAGGCTTTGATTGTGTGAATGTGTCCTCCAATGAAAATTACTCTGTGAATGAAATGTATGAAATCGCATGTGACATTGTGGGGAAAAATATTACGGCTGAATATGCAAGTGACAGTCATTATTGGGAGAAGTATCCTGATTTATATAACGGAGTATACAAGATTAAGGATGAAATTCTCGCCCATGAAATTAACAAATATACCTTGTGCGACAATACGTATGCACTTGAAAAATACGGTTGGTCTCCTAAAATAGACATTAGAGAAGGCTTGAGCCGGGTGGTTGCTTACGAATTTGAATTATTTAGAAACTTGGAGAAGTAGTATGTCAGAGAAAATACATCTTATTATGCCGATGGGCGGAAAAGGTTCCCGATTTTCAAATGTGGGATTTGAATATCCGAAGCCGTTGATTCAGATAAATGGCTATCCGTTCTTTTGGTGGTCGGTGCGTTCTATCGAAAAATTTGTGGATGTGCAGGATATTATTTTTGTGGTGCTTAGAGAGCATGTGGAGAAGTTTTGTATTGATAAGGTGATACGGGAGTATTATCCGCAGGCCAAAATCCGTATTATTCCTGAGGTTTTAAATGGCGCAGTATTGACGGCACAGGAGGCTTTAGCGTGTATTGAGGATGAAGCCCCTATTTTATTCAATGACTGTGATCATATGTTTAAAAGTACAGCTTTTAACGATTTTTGCAAAAAGGCTGATTTTACAGGAATCGATGGAGCATTGCTGACTTTTGAATCTGATGAGGATAAATACGGCTATGTGAAGCTGGATGCGGAAGAAAACGTAATTGGCACTGCAGAGAAAGTCGTGGTAAGCAACGATGCAATCTGCGGAGCCTACTATTTCCGAAATGCAGATTTGTTTAAAAGTGCCGTAGAAAAGTATTTACAGCAGTGTGCGTATAAGGAATTCTTTTTGAGCGGTGTTTACAATGTGATGGCTGATGAAGGGAAAAAACTCATAAGATTCCGAACCGATTTTCATGTACCCTATGGTGTGCCTGAGGAGTACGAAATCGCAAAGGAGTCAGAGAGGTTTAAGGAACTGTTATGATAAACCTGTGGTATGTTTTGGCAATTTTGGCCATGGTGATTGGACATATTGCAAAAACAAAGCGTTGGGCCCAATTTATAAAAGTATATGAACCGGCGGACGAGAGTGCATTGCTAAAAACACTCTCTGTTTCGCATTCTTTTAATGCAATTTTGCCGTTTCGTATAGGAGATTTCTTCCGGGTATGGCGGGCTTCAAAATACTTAAAAAACGGATATACCTTATCCATTGCAACGGTAGTAGTGGATTTGTATTTGGATGTGATTACTGCGGGACTGATCTTTCAGGGACTTTCCTTACTTGGAAATGAACGATTGATAGCTGTTTCCAGAGTATATCTTGTGATTTTATTAGGTCTGTTTGCAGCAACTTTGCTTGGCGTATACCTGCGCAAACGGATAAAGAAAGTAATTTCGTTTGTAGCATCGATTTTTAATGAAAAAATAGAATTGAGTCTGTTGTATGTGTCCTATGCGGTAATTGCCTGCTTTAAGGATATTGTCAGGAAGCTGGATAAGAAGAAATTTCTGCTGTATACAGTGGAGATGTGGGGAATGTATCTGTTGTCGTATGGATTATTTGCAGCGGCCTTAACAAATTACGGTAAACAGATATACGATATATCAGATATTTTTACCTTTGTTTTTTCAGAGAATTGTGCCACTACATTGATTCAGCAAATAGTAGCAGGGACACTGGCGGAGAACGCTTATTTTGCACTGAATGTTATGGTATATATGTTGCTTCCGCTGGTTTTGGTAGGAATGTACTCGTTATTATATAAGCGCTTGTTTGGAAGTCATATGAGCGTACAAACAATGCAGAGTGGAGCCAAGAACATATTACCTCATTTGAGTGAAAATGATAAACTGGCATTTTTGGAAATGTACTTTGCGGACGAAAATATTGAGAGTATTGATATGTTTCTGAATATTAATCAGGATATCAGTATTTTGAATGATTTATCAGCCGGCTCCAATGCAACGACTGTTTTGGGCGTAAAAGCAGAAAATGAATTCTGCTACAGAAAGTATGCCTTTTCAGGAGAGGCGGCGAAATTAAAGGAACAGTATGAATGGATAAATCAGCACAAAGCTTCCCTGCCCTTGGCGGAGATAAGTAATGTAAGTGACGGAAGAGGATATTTTGCATATGATATGAAATACCGTTCCGATGCAGTGGGATATTTTAACTACATTCACTCTATGCCGAGAGAGGCCACATGGAGGATGCTGGAGAATGTGTTGCACACACTTCGGACAAGCTTATATCAGGCCAAAAGACCTGCGACACAACAGGAAATTGACGACTATATTACCGAGAAGGTAGAAAAGAATATTGAGGTTATCCGTAACGGAGGAAGGTATATCAAGGGGCTGTTGGAGTATGATACGGTCATCATAAACGGTACAGAGTATCAAGGCTTCGGGTATTTTGCGGATAGACTTAAGCCGCATAAGTTGTCGGCTGTTTTTGCCAAGGATACCATAACCGATATTCATGGAGACTTGACCATAGAGAACATAGTATGTTGCAAAAACAACGGAGAAGAGGACTTTTATATCATTGATCCCAATACAGGAAATCGGCTGAATACGGCATTTATAGATTATGCGAAACTGTTGCAGTCATTGCATGGCGGATATGAGTTTTTGATGCTGGTGAAGAATGTTACGGTGGAAGAAAACAGAATCAGCTTTGCAGTTACAAAATCTCAGAATTATTCGTATCTGTATGAAAGATATGATGCCATGCTGAGTGAATTATTTACGAGGGAAGAAGTGCGCAGTATTTATTATCATGAGATAATACATTGGTTGAGACTGATGCCCTACAAAATTCGTAAGAATGAACAGACCGCAGTGATTTTCTTTGCCGGGTTGATTATGGTTATGGATGATGTAATGAAGCGTTTTGGTGAATAATATGAAAAAAAGAGCAATGCTTTTTGATTTGGATGGAACGTTGTTTGACACAACGGATGTAAACTATGCTGCCTATAAAAAGGCATTAAACGAAGTGGGTTGTGATATCGACAGGGCCTACTATAAGGAGTGCTGTGACGGAAGAAGCTATCGGGACTTTTTACCGCAATTGGTTTTGGCGGATAAGGTTAAGGCAGTTCATGAGCGGAAGAAAGCTTTGTATGCGGAATGTCTGGTAAATGCAAGAGAGAATGTTTTTCTTTTTGATATGATAGAGAGAATGAAGGCGGAAAGCCATATTGGATTGGTAACTACGGCTTCGGGAAAGAATACAAGGGAGATTCTTGCTTATTTTGGACGGGAAGCGCTGTTTGATGTGCTGGTTTGCCAAGAGGATGTTGTGCATACAAAGCCGGATCCGGAGGCGTACCGTAAAGCCATGGAGATGCTTGGTGTAACACCGGATGAAACCTATATTTTTGAGGATTCGGAAACCGGATTATCGGCAGCGTTGGCAAGCGGAGCACATGTGATAAAAATAGAGAGATTTTAGACATGAAGGATAAAATTTTAAGATTAATTAGATTTGGAATTGTGGGAGGCAGTGCGACAGCTTTGGATGCGTGTGTGTATGCCTTGCTGTTGAACGTTCTGCCACTAAATTATTCCAAGCTATTATCGATGTTGGTCTCCTGTACCTATTCCTATATACTGCAAAAAAGATGGACTTTTCAGGATAGGGGAAAAGAAAAGAGTAAGATTTTACTGTTTGCCATTGCGCAAATTATCAACATCTCGGTAAACGTAAAAGTAAATGAATTGGCATTCTATTGGTTGGATAATAAGGTTTATGCATTTATCATAGCAACCGGTGTGGCAACGATTGTGAACTATTGTCTGCAACGGTGGGTGGTATTTCGCAAAGCGGATGAGAAAGGGTCTTATGCAGAAAAGAAATGATACCTTGGATGCAATAAAGGGAGTCTGTGCGCTTTTGGTGGTTTTGGGACACTGTGTGCAGTATTACTATCAGACTTCCTATACGCAGGTCTATGCATTTAATTTCATATATGCGTTTCATATGCCCTTTTTTATGATGCTGGCAGGTATAAGCATGGGGTATTCCAAATGTGATAATACATGGATGAAACGACGGGTAGTAAGATTGTTGATACCCTTTTTTGTATGGGTAGTCATCAAATTCTTTCTTACCAGTCCGTTGGAGAATTATACGATTCCCGGTATGGTGATGGGAGTTTTGCATTCTTTGTGGAATGCGGTGATGAATCCCACAGGAGGGTTGTGGTTTTTGTACATTTTATGTGCGGAATCTGTTCTGATATGGTTGCTTCGAAAAAGTGCTCATTGTCGAAAACTGACCGTGCTGTTAATCGGTATCTGTGTGGTGGCGATGCTGTCCGGCTGGAGAGAATACAGATTTGGAATTAAATATATGGTGCAGTATTTTCCTTTTGTGGCAGGCGGATGGTTGCTTCATGGTGGAGAAGGGATACATAAGCTGTGCAATTTTTTACAAAGCCGCAGATTGTATGTGGTGACGCTATTGTTTTTGACAGCAGGGTATGCGTATGCAGTAAGCTTTCTTCGGTATGCGAATGCACCGTTGTACGCGGAAGTATTGCGGAAGTGTTTTGGAACAGGAATTGCAGATGTGTTAGTAAGGATGGGAGAGTTGTACCTGTTTCCTGTCTGGGGAAGCATCGTTACCTGTCTGGTGGTGACACTGTTTTCTGGAAAGTTGAAAAGAATGGCTGCTTTTGTAGGCCAATATACATTGGAAATTTATATTTTGCATACCCAACTTTTCTTTGGTGTAATGCAGAAAATAACGGATTTGGCCATAATTGAAATCTCATTAAAACTGGTACTTGTAACGGCAGTTTGTATATTGCTGGCAATGGGAGTACGGAAGATTAAGATATTGCGCACGGTGTTGTTTGGGTATGGGTGAGTAATTCCGGATAACAGATAAGCCTAAGACAGGAGAAAAAATGAAGAATAGAATATCTTATGTAGATGGTTTAAAGGGAGTAGCCTGTGTGTTTGTTATGATTGGACATATGATGTGGGGAACATTGTATGGGAACACTACGGCGCCGGAATATCAACCAGCAGAATTGGTGGTTTTCTTAATGAGAAATACGCCACTTAGTATTATAGGAAGTGGCAATTTTTTGGTACTTGTATTTTGTATGTTAAACGGCTGGTTGGCACGGTTTAAGTCGGTTAATAAGGTAAAAGATTTAGTTTGTAGTCTGTTAAAAGGATGGTTGATGTGGTCTCTTATGATTTTTTTAGGAGGGTGTGTCATTTATGGATTAGAGAGAACGGTAGGATTTCGGAATGCTGAGGTTGCAGCAATCTTGGGAGACTATAGGAACGCATGTAATTGGTATAAAGAACCCTTATCCATTAAGCACATTTTTAAGGAGAGTTTTGTATTATTGTGGACGCAGGGAAGTGCAAAAATTACAGGTGTGCTATGGATGATGAAATATTTGTTTTGGGGTTCCGTCATTGCAAAAGTTTTATCATATATAATGGAAGTGCTTGGAAACAGAATTGCTTTTTGTTTTATGCTACCTGTGTTGGTTGTTGTTGGGATGAAATGCGACTATATCATATGGGCTACAGTGATGGGAGTATTCTTATATGAATGTCAGCAACGGTTGGATGGAAAATGTAAATCAGGCATTATTTTTGTGATATTATTGCCGGTATTTTTGTATTTGGCTTCATCAGAAGCAGTTTTGCTGTATTGCAGGACAGCATTTCCCAAATACTGGGGAGTAGTAAGGGTCGGTTTTACTTTCATATTTTTACTATTGTTAATATTATCCGCTCGGATGAGAGAATTGTTTTCCAATAAAATATTGCAGGGGTTAGGTAAAATTTGCTTTGAGATTTATTTGTTTCATATACCTGTCTACTGTGCATTAGTTTGTCCTATATTTTTAAAGATTTATGATAAGATAAATTATACAGTATGCTTTTTTATATGTACGGGATTAGATGTCATATTTACAATTTTGATTTCAATGTGTTTTCATAGTGCATATCAAATGATCAGGAAAGGAAGGCTGTTCAACAAGTGAAAAAGATAAAAAGTATGTTGAATCTGGAAACGATACCGGGAATAATAGGTATATTAATCATTACTGTCATCGGATGTGTGTATATAGGTGGAGCGTACTATACGGTTCTGGCGGCGGATGATTTTAGTCATGCACTTTACATTGAAGCAATGCATGTAGATTTCTGGTCGTATCTTAAGGCTTCTTTTTCGTATGCATATGAAATGTACATGACTTGGCAGGGGACTTATTTTTCCATGTTTATTCAAGCGTTGTTTAGTCCAATTAATAATTATGGTTTGCCCCAGCTTAGGGTGGTAATGGTTTTAAATGCTGTTTTCTTTATGGGAGGTTTCTGGGCCTTTTATTGGTCGGTGTTTCATATTCTTATGAAAGAAAAGACCGGAATCAAGTTGTTTGGTATTGCGGTGTTTACGTTTGCCTTATTTGGTTACAGATCTTATTATGAGGTTTTCTTTTGGTTTTCAGGAGCAACATCCTATGGAGTGCCTATATCCTGTTTGCTTATGTCTTTGGCAATTTATTTAAATTACCTCACACAGAAGAAAAAATCTTTATTGGTGGGCGCAGGATTTCTGGGAATCTTGGCAATGGGAGGCTCCCTTACAATTGCAGGAACAGGTTGTTATCTTTTGCTTTTAATTGTGTTGGCAGAGTTTTTGGAGAAGAACAGGGTGACGGTTTCAACAATTATTCTGTTTTGTCTTTACCTTGCAGGGGCACTTGTCAATACATTGGCACCCGGCAATTATACGAGACATGGGGTTATTGATGACGGTATATATCCGATGAAAGCATTTAGAATGGCTTGGTACCAGTACGAAAAGGAAGTCAATTGGCTATTTGACAGTACAAACATGATGTTGTTAATGGCAATAATAATGCTCTGTGGTTTCTTTTTAAGTAGTCTATGTAAAGTTAAAATGAAAAACCATATCATAATCAGTCTTTTCTCTTTGGTATTGCCTTTGGTAACAGCATTTCCCGTAACGTTGGCATATAGTAAAGATGTGTATTACCCGGACAGATGTCTGTTTATTTTAGATTTAGCCGTAGAGTTGGTTCTATTTAACCTGGCCTTTGTAATAGGACGATTGATTGCTATGGCAGTAAGTAAAATGAAGAGTGGTTACAGGAAAATAGCAGTTGTGTTATTATTCGTTGTATTGCTTTGTACCACAAGATATAAAAATGCAGATGTTGTGTGTTTGGATTTGGCAAAGAATCTTTTGAATGGTACGATTCCGTCATATTATGAAGAGTGTGAGCGCATAGTGGATACAATAGAAAATTCACAAGAAGCCAATATCGTTATCACCAATATGCCGACACCTGTGCCTAATTTCGGAGAATTTTTGTTATTGGAGGAACCACATCTTTGGCCGAATTCTGCCATTGCGTTATTATATGGCAAGGAATCTGTTTGCATGAAAAATAATGGCGGAGAATAGGGATTATGCAGGAAAAGGCAGATAGAAATGTACTTCTGGATGCAATGCGAGGGGCATTGATAATATTGGTTGTTGTGGGTCATGAAATCCAAAGTATTTATCCTGATTATGCGCAGAATATTGTGTTTGGCATTATATATTCCTTTCATATGCCTATTTTTATGTTGGTTAGCGGATATACCACGGCTTATACCCAACAGGAAATAAATTTTAAGTGGTTAAGAAAGCGTTTTATTGCACTGGGTGTTCCGTTTATAACATGGATTTTTGTAGGATATGTGTTAAATTGTGAATGGGAAAGACAGTCTATCGGGCAAAAAATAAAAGCAATCGCATATTCTCCGGACAACGGGGGCTTGTGGTTTTTATGGGTTCTCTTTTTGAATTGCTGTATCCTGGTGATTGTAGTGACTTGGGCAAAGAAAATAAATGTATCCGAGTGGAAAGTTTTGGTGCCGATAACCGTGCTTATTGCACTAATGATATTTCCAATCATAAACATTGGTGGTATCAGTATTTGGACCGGTATGCTGGGAATCGGTGCCTGTAATTGGCATTTTCCGTTTTTTTGCTTGGGATATTTGCTTGCAAAATATAAAAGACCTGTTACAGTCAAAATACAAGTATGCTGTGTTTTATTGTTCATTGTATTATCTATGATTTACAGATATGGTCAACGTCCTGTTTTTATCGAAGAAATCGCCGATGCTTTACCGGGAAAATTTTCCTCGATTGCTTTGGAATACCTAAACAGATGTTTTAATTTTATAGTTGCATTAGCAGGTGGCGGCACTCTGTTCTTCCTTGTATCAAGGATGTGGCAGGGATTGCAGAAGCCAATTGCTTATATCGGAAGATATACTTTGGAGATATATATCTTGCATATGCAATTCAAGGCAATTTTTGGCATTGATTTTGGATGGAATATGCTGAAAATACTTGTTGAGACCGTAGTATTGATTGGACTTTCCATTGCCCTATCATGGATGTTAGAAAAGAATCGGATATTGAGTATTGCTTTGTTTGGCAAGGTAAGACGGAAGAGGTAATATGACCGAATTAAGCTGGGAAAAAGATGAAAGTGATTTAATACATATTTTTAGGGCAATTGCAATTTTTTGTGTGGTGTGTGCCCATATGCAGTGGATTCCTGAAGAGGTTCCCCTATTAGGTGTTGATTTGCAGATAATAAACAGGGGGCTGAAACTGCTTGGAATGTTAGGTGTTCCTGTCTTTTATTTTGTTGCCGGATATTGTTTTAAGGCATATGAAAATTGCCTAAAATTGCTTTGGCATAAGAGAACCATTATCGTATCGTGGATAATCGCCGGAAGTATGCATTACATTGTGTACACAGTCCGTAATTTGACTAATCAGAGCATACTGAGTTATCTCTTTGGATCGATATTTTGGTACATTCCTACGTTATTGGTCATTTTTGTTTGGGTGAATTGGTTTGTTAAAGTTTTTGGTAATCGACGATGTTTTGAGTTTTTAACATATATGATTATTGCGATAGGGCTTATTTTGAATTTTACTATCGCAATATTTAAACTGGGTGAAATCTTTCGTTTTGGATTAAATCCGGCATGGTGGTCTTTGGTTTTGCTGGGTATGGTTTGGCGAAAGAAAAGAATATTTCAAAGAGTATCTATATCAAGAAACATATGGGTGACATTGGCTTGCGCAATCTCGATGATTATATTTATCGCCGTGGATGCGGCAAAAGGATATTGTGATGTTACTACAATTCTTATTTTTACAGTTGGCTTATTGGGAATATGGATACTGGGAGAATATATAAACCGTAGGAGATGGAAAGAATATTTCATAAAATGTGGTAAAGCATCGTATTTTATATATCTTTATCATTTTATCCCAATAGGCATGCTTAATACAAGAGCTCCTAAAATGCTTTTGTTCTGGTGTATTAAACCTTTTATAGGGATGCTGGTTTTGATGGTATGTTATAATATGACAGTATGGTGCATAAAAAAGTTTAATATTCAAAGGATATCAGGTTTTTTTGGTATTAAATGCTGATGGGAGGATGTAGGGAAATGCGTTACAACATTGTGACTTACATGCGCATATTAGCCTGTGTTTTGGTGGTGCATGTGCATTATAGTGTGCTCTTTGATTTGCCGGGATGGCTGTCTAAGGGAGTCGTTGGACCGGTGGCAATATTTTTTGTGATTTCCGGATTTTTGGCGTTTATGTCGCTCGAATATGGCAGTAAGGAAGAAGGAATCAAGGGGTATTATATAAAACGTGCAAAACGGATTATTCCACCGTATTATATTGTATTGGTAATTTGTATTATCTTTGCGCTTGTAAATAGTTCTGATTGGCGTAGTCAATTAAATGGAAATTGGTTACGGTATTTTTTCTTTGTGAATATGATTGTGCCGTCCGAGAATTTTGGACAGTGGAATAATTTGTATGGGTTTTGGACGATGGGGTGTTTTCCATTCTTTTATTTGGTTGCGCCTCTTATTCACAAAATTTTAAAAAATTGGAAGAATGCCTTAGTTTTAATATGTTCTTCCATGCTTTTGATGTTTGTCGGCAAAATTGCAATACAGGTGCTATTACCTGTAGTTGGAGAATTTGATGACATCAGTTCTTTTGCAACATTGAATCCTGTCAGTATATTGTATTTATTTGTTCTCGGCATGGTATCTGCATGGGCATATTGCAATAAACGCACGTCAGAAGCTGCCATGGTGTATGGTTTGTTGTTTGTTGCAATGTTGATACTGGGAAAAAGCGGATATGTTTGTTGGGGGTTGGCAAGTGCATGTGTGTTGCTGAATCCCTCTGTTCCTTTTGCGTTTGAGCAAAACAAAGTGATTGGTGGAGTAATAAAATTTTTTGATAAAAATACTTTTAATATTTATTTATTGCATTTGTTGATATATTATATATGGTATAGGGCAACAGCTATGAATGATATAATAGGTTGTATCAGCTGTATCCTGATTGCCATTGTGATGGCAGAAGTATTGAGCAGAGTGACTAAACTGATGGTAAAGCGGACATGATAGTTTAAGGAGCTGGTATGAGGCGTTTATGGAATAAATTTGAAGAGAGTAGGATTGTTTTTTTAGTATGTATAGTTATTGGAACGGTGTACTTCTTTTTGTTCAACTTATTTACGCCTCTATATGCGGATGATATACCGTATCAGTATAGTTTTGCCACGGGTGAGCGGATAGAGAATGCACAAGATGTTTTCTTATCTTCCGTGTCACATTGGTTTGTCCGTGGGGGACGTATCATTGGACATGCTCTGGATCAATATTTGTTGATTTATGATAAGCAGGTATTTAATGTAGTTAATACATTGGTATTTGTAGTGTTTGTGTTAGGTCTGTATAAACTAATTGGTGGGAAAAGAATAAGCAATACGCTTCTTTTGTTGATTTTTTCTGCGATATGTTTTTTCATGCCAAGAGGAAATGTTATTTTATGGCAGACTGTAGCGTGTAATTATTTTTGGGGAAGCGCAGGGATTGTGTTACTGTTTAGTGTTTATTTGCAATCCTATGAGAATAAAGGCATTGCGAAAAAGAGTAGCAAACCTATGGCAATTCTAAAAGCTGTGGCTATGTTTCTTGGCGGTGTACTTGTGGGCAATTTTATTGAGGCTGGAGGAGCAATGCTTCTGGCAGGTATTGTTCTTGTTTTTCGATTGAAGCAGGTAGCGAAATACAAGATTTATATACACGAGATAACCGGTTTTATCGGTGCATTAATAGGGTATGGTGTTTTGATAGCAGCACCGGGGAATTACCTTAGATCAGATACGGTAAACGAAATGCTGGGATTTGATAATGTGTTGATTTCTTTGGGTTATCGAATTGCAAGAGAAACCTACTATATGTTTGTACATATGTGGTGGTTGTGGCTTGCTTTCTTTCTTTTAGTGATTGCTGTAAAGGGAGAGAAAACATGGAAAACATTTTTAAAAGAAAATGTTACTTCGTTGTTGCTTGCGTTATTGGCACTTGTCGGTGTCTATGTTATGACGGCAACAGCGGCATATGCGGAACGCGTGTTAATAACACCAATAATCTATCTGATCGTAGCGATTGGCAAACTGTTTGTAAAAATTGATAAAGAACGGTGTCAGGCTACAATTGCGTGTATATGCATTTTTGTCACATGCGGGATGTTGGTGTCAGGTAGTGCGGCCTTATATAAATGCAGGCAAGAAGGCGTGATTTTGGATATTCGTAAAGAGTATATCACAAATGTTAATGAACAGAATGAAGGAAAATAAGTAATTGGAGGAAAATTATGTTCGCAGGTAAAACGTTATTAATCACCGGTGGTACCGGTTCTTTCGGTAATGCCGTACTCAACAGATTTTTGGCAACTGATATTGGAGAAATCCGTATTTTTTCCCGTGATGAGCTCAAGCAGGATGATATGCGTCACTTCTATCAGCGCGAGTATCCTGAGTACAGCAATAAATTGAAATTTTATATTGGAGATGTAAGAGACCCTCAGAGTATTGCAAAGGCGATGCATGGCGTGGACTATATTTTCCATGCGGCTGCATTAAAGCAGGTTCCCTCTTGCGAGTTTTTCCCGATTGAAGCGGTGAAGACCAATGTGCTTGGCACAGAAAATGTGTTGCAGTGTGCTGTGGATGCAGGCGTTAAGAAGGTAATCTGTCTGTCCACCGACAAGGCGGCATATCCTGTAAATGCCATGGGTACTTCTAAGGCTATGATGGAGAAGGTAATCGTGGCAAAGTCCCGTACCATAGATCCTGAGAAGACAAGCATTTGCTGTACCCGTTACGGTAATGTGCTTTGTTCCAGAGGTTCGGTGGTGCCTCTCTTTATCAGCCAGATTAAGGAGGGCAAGCCCCTGACCATCACAGAGCCTTCCATGACTCGTTTTGTGATGAGTCTGGAGGAAGCGGTTGAGCTGGTGGTTTATGCATTCCAGAATGCTGAGAGCGGCGATATTATGGTGCAGAAAGCGCCTGCTTGTACCATCGGTGTACTGGCGCAGGCAGTGAAGGAGCTGTTCCATGCAGATAATGAGATTAAGGTAATCGGTATCCGTCATGGTGAGAAGATGTATGAGACCCTGCTTACCAATGAGGAGTGCGCAAATGCCATTGATATGGGCAATTTCTATCGTGTGCCTGCGGACAAGCGTGGTTTGAACTATGATAAGTATTTTACGGACGGTAACTTGAAGAGAGCGGAGCTTTCGGAGTTTAATTCTAACAATACCGAGCTGATGGATGTGGAGCAGGTAAAGGAGAAACTGTTAACCTTGTCATACATTAGAGATGAGATCGCCAAGTGGGAGAAGTAAGTAATGAAGGTGCTGGTTACAGGTGCGCGAGGTTTTATTGGTAAGAATCTGATAACTGAATTAAGCAGAAAAGAAGGCGTTACCGTCCTTTCTTTTGACATTGATACTCCTATGGAGCTTTTAGAGGAGTATTGTAAGGATTGTGATTTTGTCTATAATCTGGCCGGTGTGAATCGTCCTGAAAATCCGGAAGAGTTTATGGAGGGGAATTTTGGTTTTGCCACCACTTTGGTTGAAACCTTGAAAAAGAATGGGAATACCTGTCCTATTATGAATTCTTCATCTATTCAGGCGGCACTTGATAATCCATATGGTAAGAGTAAAAAGGCCGGAGAGGATATGATGCGTGCCTATGGCAGAGAGACGGGGGCATCCATCTATATTTATCGTTTCCCCAATGTGTTTGGTAAGTGGTGCAGGCCCAATTACAATAGTGCTGTGGCTACTTTTTGTCATAATATTGCT
Organism: Acetatifactor sp.; assembly: GCA_045542555.1. Taxonomy (GTDB): domain Bacteria; phylum Bacillota; class Clostridia; order Lachnospirales; family Lachnospiraceae; genus Acetatifactor. The sequence goes on from JAZQLH010000079.1 coordinate 50,689, forward strand.
CATGATTTGCCGATTCAGGTAAATGACAGAAGTACCCTCATGCATCTGGTATATATTGATGATGTTGTGGAAGAGTTGCTTCGGGCATTGGATTGCCATCCTCATGTAAATGCGGATGGCTATTGCTATGTGCCGGTAGAGCATGAGATTACCTTGGGCGAGATTGTGGATTTGCTCTATAGCTTTAAGGAGAGCAGGGTTAACCGGATGGTTCCTGATATGACGGAAGATGGTTTTGTGAAGAAGCTGTATGCCACATATTTAAGTTATTTGCCAAGGGATCAGTTTTCTTATCCGCTAATTATGCATGAGGATGACAGAGGAAGCTTCACGGAGATTTTAAGAAGCAAAGACAGAGGGCAGGTGTCTGTTAATATTTCTAAGCCCGGAATCACCAAGGGAAATCACTGGCATCACACCAAGAACGAGAAGTTTGTGGTGGTTAGTGGTAAGGGATTAATTCGCTTCCGAAAACATGGAGAAGATGATATAATAGAGTATCATGTCAGTGGTGATAAGTTAGAGGTGGTGGATATCCCCACCGGATATACTCATTCCATTGTGAATGAGGGGGATACAGATTTGGTGACATTGATGTGGTGTAATGAATGTTTTAACCCGGATAAGCCGGATACCGTGTATGAGCCGGTGGAGGAGGACTAGAATGGTTTCATTTCAGAATAATGGAAAATTAAAGCTTTTGATTATTGTAGGTACTCGCCCGGAGATTATTCGTTTGTCTGCGGTAATTAAGAAATGTCGTACTTATTTTGACACGATTCTGGCACATACCGGACAAAATTACGACTATAACTTAAATGGCGTATTTTTCCGTGATTTGGAATTGGATGACCCGGAGGTTTACTTAAATGCCGTAGGCAAGGATTTGGGTGAAACCATGGGCAATATTATTGCAAAGTCTTATGAGCTGATGGTGGAGATTCAGCCGGATGCGGTGCTGGTGTTGGGTGATACCAACAGTTGTCTGTCTGTAATCGGAGCGAAGCGGTTGCATATTCCCATATTCCATATGGAGGCCGGAAACCGCTGTAAGGATGAGTGTTTGCCGGAAGAAACCAACCGCAGAATTGTGGATATTATTGCGGATGTAAATATGGCTTATTCAGAGCATGCAAGACGCTATCTTGCGGATTGTGGTATGCCCAAGGAGCGTACTTATGTAACCGGTTCTCCCATGGCGGAGGTATTGCATAGTAATTTGAGCAAAATAGAAGCTTCTGGCATTCATGCAAAGCTTGGGTTAGAGAAGGGAAAGTACATTTTGCTGTCTGCCCATAGGGAAGAGAATATTGATACAGAGCAGAATTTTGTTTCTCTGTTTACAGCCATTAATAAGCTTGCAGAGAAATATGACATGCCCATTCTTTACTCCTGCCATCCCCGCTCTAAAAAGCGTCTGGAGGAGTCCGGTTTTGCGTTGGATACAAGAGTGATTCAGCACGAGCCGTTGGGCTTCCATGATTATAATTGTCTGCAGATGAATGCTTTTGCAGTAGTGTCTGATTCGGGAACTTTGCCGGAGGAGTCCAGCTTCTTTACCTCGGTGGGCAAACCTTTCCCTGCAGTGTGCATTCGGACCTCCACAGAGAGACCGGAGGCGATTGATAAGGCATGTTTTGTGTTGGCAGGGATTGATGCGGGAAGTCTTTTGCAGGCAGTGGACACGGCGGTTGGCATGAACCAAAACGGTGATTATGGTATACCTGTTCCGGATTATGTGGATGAGAATGTCAGCACCAAGGTGGTAAAGATTATCCAGAGTTATACAGGTATCGTGAATAAGATGGTGTGGAGAAAGTAGGCCAAAAGAACGTGACGATAAGTTGTTAGAATGGATTTATTCCATAGGAGGAGATTCATGGAAAAATTAGCAATCGATGGCGGATATCCCGTCAGAAGCAGTAAAATTTTTTATGGAAGACAGTGGATTGGTGAGGACGATATTGAAGCGGTCAATGCAACTCTCCGCAGTGATTTTATTACTTGTGGTCCCAAGGTGGCAGAGATGGAGGCGATGCTTTGCGAGTATACCGGAGCAAAGTATGCAGTCGCAGTTTCCAATGGTACGGCTGCCCTTCATTGTGCATGTATGGCAGCAGGCATCGGGCCCGGGGATGAGGTGATTACTACCCCTATTACCTTTGCAGCCAGCGCCAATTGTGCGTTGTACTGTGGTGCAATGCCTGTATTTGCAGATATTAATCCCAATACCTATAATATTGACCCTGCAAGTATCCGGGAAAAGATTACGGATAAGACCAAGGCGATTGTGGCTGTGGATTTCACCGGTCAGCCGGTGGAGGTAGAGGAGATTCGTAAGATTTGTGAAGAGCATAATCTGATTTTTATTGAAGATGCGGCACATTCTATTGGCTCCAAGTATAATGGTGACCAGGTGGGTAGCATGGCGGATATGACGACCTTAAGTTTTCATCCGGTAAAGACGGTAACAGGTGGTGAAGGCGGTGCTATTCTTACGAATGATAAAGCGCTTTATGATAAGCTGATGCTTGTTCGTACTCATGGTATCACTCATGATGAGGAAGCGATGAGTGTGGAGCCGGAGGGCATCTGGTATTATGAACAGGTGATGTTGGGCTATAACTACCGTATTACAGATTTTCAGGCGGCTCTGATTACCAGCCAGATGAAGAAGCTGGATCAGTTTGTGGCCCGCCGTAAGGAGATTGTGGCTCGCTACAATGAGGCTTTTGCTAAGGTGCCGGAAATTATTGTACAGGAGGAGATTCCCCAGGCAGACACTTGCAGGCATTTGTATATCATTCAGTTGGATTTGGATAAATTGAATTGTAGCAGAGTGGAATTTTTCAAAGCATTGTCCGCTGAAAATGTGCAGCCCCAGGTGCATTATATTCCGGTGTATTGGTTCCCTTATTATCAGAATCTGGGATTTGAGAAAGGCTTGTGCCCTAAGGCAGAGCATATATACAGCAGGATTATGAGTATCCCTTTGTATCCCCGCATGACGGATGCAGATGTGGAGGATGTTATCCATGCTGTGAAGAAGGTTGTAGCATATTATCGGAAGAAGTAAAAGATACGAGTAGAGAAAAAGGAGCACCCGGTGTGAAGCGTAAACTTTATTTTTGGGCCAAGAAATATGTAAACAGTGAAAATGTAAAGCTGGTAGTGTTGGCGGTACCGCTGGCTTTTATTCTGGTGCAACAGGTGCTTGGAGGAGAGTTTGACTGGACGCAGTTTTTTGATGTCAGTATTCTGATTACGTTTATGCTTCTTGCAGTATGTGACGGTGTTGTCACATTCGTTCAAAGGAAGGTGGCAGAGAATACAGAAGACTCTGCAAAACTGACGGATGAGTATGATAAACTGGCTAAAAAATATAAATGTACAAATCTTGTAAGATATCAGGGTGTTGCATACCCGGAAGAGTGTCTTTGGTTGCGGAAGGGAACGGAAGAAATCGTAATTCAGGATAACCCGGAAAAGTTTTACGGTTTGCCTACGCAGATAGCAGAAAATTCCAAGGAAATTATGGAGGCGCACAGTGCATCCACGGTGTATAACCAGATTAATATTCGTCTGGATGACATTGAGGAAAACATTGATAAGAATGAGCTGATATTACATACTTCCCGTACGCAGTTTTTTGATTCGCTATTGACGAATCGGGCCTGTGATTATGTGTTCAGTGATAGAAAGATTACGATTCGTGAATTATATGAGCCGGGACCTTTTTTGAAACCACTGTCTTTGTCTAAGTTATCAAATCACTTGGGATTTAATGGTTTTGTACTCACAAGTGATAAGAAGACCATTCCCTTTATCCTTCGTAAAAAGAATTTATCTATTGCCAAAAATCAGTGGGCTACCAGCATAGGTGCGTCGCTAAAGACCATGTATGCATTGGATTATGAGCATGATTTTACCATGTCGGATGATTCGTTGGGAAATGCCATTGTGGGTGAGATAAAGGATGAGCTTCACATTGCGGAGGATGGTGCGTTAAACCCGGAGAATGTGAAGAATAGTATTTTTGCTTTTTACAGAGATTTGGTGGAAGGTGGTAAACCACAGTTTCTGTTTTGTTTGCAGTTAAAGGATATCACAGAGGATAAGCTTCGCAAGCTTATCGAGAAAGGAAAGAATTCCAAACCGGATAAAAATGATGTGACGACTGATGGAGATAAGGTTTGTTTCTTTTCGGTGGAGCAGTTGAGAAATGCAACGTACTGTGTTGATAAAATGGTGGTAGAAGGAAAAGAATACAAGATGATGCCTTCCTCGGTTGTGTCAGTGGTGTTGTTATTACAATATTTGGATAGGGTAGAGAGTAAAAAATAGGTAATGAACAGTTACAGTAAAAAATACCAATTAATAGAGATATATGGATTATTTGTGCTTGATTGGATTTGTCTTACCATATCTTATGCCATTGCTTATTTTATTCGTTATGGCAATGAGGATTACGGGCTTGGTAAGAGAGAGATTCTGCAGGTTTATTTGCCTTTTTTGTTAATTTGTTTACTAAATAATTTCTGGGCCAATGAGTACAAGCACTTTTTCAGGCGTGGATATTATAATGAGCTGATTCGTGTTATATGGTACAATTTGGTATTGTTTGTGGGTACCGGTTTTTATATTTATGTATTCCGACTGGAGTTGGATTTTTCCCGATTGCTTTTGGGTTATTTTGTTGTAATTAATGCAATCCTCACTTACTTGGTAAGGATTGCATTTAAAAAATATGTGCACAGGTATTATAAAAGGAGCAGTAGCAGCGACAAGATTATGATTATCACCACCAATGAAAAGGTGGAGTCGGTGATGGAGCATTTGGAAAAGGATGCGGGGTGGAGTTATGAGATTATCAGCATGGCAATTCTGGATGCAGACCGAATTGGCGAGGAAATCAGGGGTATTCCTGTGGTGGCCTCCGAACATAATGTGATTGATGTTGCAAGACAGAGCGCAGTGGATATGGTGTTTTTGCACTGTCCCAATATATCTGCCCGGGTGTTGGAAGAACTTATAAAGACTTTTATAGATATGGGTATCGAGTGCCATAATTGTGTGGAACGGTTTGGTGTAGATTCTTTTTGCAGCAATGTGGGAAAGTTTCTGGATTATCCGGTTATGGTCTATTCGGTTAAACAGTTTGATTATAGGCGTATGCTTGTCAAGCGGGTAATGGACATTCTGGGTGGAAGTATCGGGTTGTTGATTACGCTTATTATGACGCCGTTTATTGCATTGGCGATTAAGTTAGAGTCCAAGGGACCGGTATTTTTTACGCAGGTGCGCATCGGTAAAAATGGTAGAAGATTTAAAATGTATAAATTTCGTTCTATGTATGTAGATGCAGAGGAGCGGAAAAAAGATTTGGTGAAGCAAAATGAGGTAACAGGACTCATGTTTAAGATGGAAAATGATCCACGCATTACCAAGGTGGGTCGTTTTATTCGTAAGACCAGTATGGATGAGTTGCCGCAGTTTTTTAATGTAGTAAAAGGAGACATGAGCCTGGTGGGCACCAGACCCCCTACTGTTGATGAGTTTGAACAATACAATACATATTATCGCAGAAGATTGAGTATTACACCGGGAATGACCGGCATGTGGCAGGTAAACGGCAGAAGTGACATCAAAGATTTTGATGATGTGGTGAAGCTGGATTTGAAGTATATTGATGAATGGTCTTTGCTACAGGATGTAAAGATTTTGCTACAGACCGTATGGGTTGTATTGTTTGGAAGAGGATCGAAGTAATGCGTTATATCCATAGAGTTGATAAATCTCAGATTCCTGTTTGTAATATTATGGGTGTAAATATAGCGGCTATTCATATGGAGTGGTTGCTGGAGTTTACACACAAAAATATTCAGGCTTTGTCCGGTGATTATATGTGTGTAGCAAATGTTCACACTACTGTTACTGCATATGAAGATGAGGCATATAAAGCAGTACAGAATAATGGTATTATGGCTATTCCGGATGGAGGGCCATTATCTGCGGTGGGACGTAAAAGAGGTCATAAGGAAATGAGTCGGACCACGGGTCCATCCTACATGGAAGAAATCCTGAGAATCAGTGTTGAAAAAGGATATCGGCATTTTTTTTATGGAAGTACCAAGGAGACTCTTGATAAATTGAAAACGGTTCTGTCTAAGCAATATCCGGGGCTTGAAATTGCCGGAATGTATAGTCCGCCCTTTCGGCCGCTGACAGAGGCGGAGGACAGACAAATAATAGAACACATTGATAAAAGTAAAGCGGATTTTATCTGGGTAGGATTGGGTGCTCCCAAGCAGGAGAAGTGGATGGCTGACCATCAGGGTAAGGTAGAAGGATTTATGGTTGGTGTAGGCGCAGCATTTGATTATTTGGCGGGAAATATAAAAAGGGCACCAAAATGGATGCAGAAGTGCAATTTAGAGTGGTTTTACAGATTGCTGCAGGATCCAAAGCGATTATTTGGCAGATATATAAGGACTAATACAAAGTTTATCTGGCACGTAGTGATTAGAGGGAAATAACCAATGGAGTACAAACGCAAGGTTCTGATTGTTCATAATTATTATCAGATACCCGGAGGAGAAGATGTTGTTGTGGCAAATGAAAAAGAATTGCTTGAACAACATGGACATACGGTTTTTTTATATAGCAGGAGTAATTCTGAAATTAAGAACATGAGAATGGTTAAAAAGCTGTTGTTGCCATTTGGTGCTGTTTTTAATTTTCGGACATATTGTCAGATTAAGCAAATTGTAAAAGAAAATGAAATTGATATTGTACATGTGCATAATACATGGAATCTGATTAGCCCGTCTGTATATTATGCGGCAAGGGCGTGTAGAGTTCCGGTTGTTCAGACAATACATAATTTTCGCTTACTTTGTCCGGGGGCGACTTTTTATAGAGAAGGCCGGATTTGCGAAGATTGTGTAAGTAAAGGGTTCATCTGTGCTGTCAGGAACAAATGTTACAGAAATAGCAGAATGCAGACATTTGTCAGTGTGTTTTGTAATACAATTCATCGATTAACGGGTATTTACGGTAAAATAAATTATATATGTTTAACCGAATTTAATAAGAGAAAATTATTGCAATTGAAACAAATTTCACAGGACAGGGTTTTTGTTAAGCCCAATTTTGTGAGCGATTGTGGTGGATTTGTTTCTGCAAAAGACAGGGCCAATCGAATTATTTATGCAGGACGACTTGATAAATTGAAAGGTGTGGATATACTGTTTGAAGCATGGAAACAGATGGGAGACGACGCCCCGGAGCTTGTGGTTTGTGGAACAGGGCCGTTGGGGAAGTGGTGCAAACAGTTTGTTGCGGATAATCACTTAGAAAAGATAAAGCTGATGGGAGCTGTTTCTAATGCGGAAGTACGCAACTTAATTGCTACCGCTAAGGCCTTAATTTTACCGACTCAGTGGTATGAGGGCTTTCCTATGAGTATTGTGGAGGCATTTTCAGTAGGGACACCGGTTATAGGCTCTGATATAGGCAATGTGGGAGATATGATACGGGAAGGCATATCGGGGGTAAAATTCGATAGAAATTCTTCGAAAGCGTTGATAGATGCAATTCATATTTTGCAAAATAATCAAGATGATTTGTATGAAAAAGTGTATGAGTATTATTTGAGCAATTACAGCGCAGAAATGAATTATGTGCATTTGATGGAGATATATGGGAAAGTAACAAATGGAGAAGAGAAACAGTAATTTTGAAGTATTGCGGATTATATCAATTATATTGATTACCTTGCATCATATCACTTTCACGTTAGGTATTGATTCGGACAATATGTATCTTCGGATGTGGGCGCAGTTTTTTTATATCGGCGGTAAAGTCGGTGTAAATTGTTTTGTTTTAATTAGCGGGTATTTTTTGAGTCAAAGAAAGTTTAAGATGGAACGTATTATTAAAATATATACTAAGGTCGTGGCCTACTGTCTGGTAGGATTGGCAATAGGATATTTGGTGAATGGCGGCGTGGGTGTGTTTGACATTATTAAGTCCTTGCTTCCCATTACCTTTAATACTTATTGGTTTGTCTCTGCGTATATTGGAATGATAATGTTTAGTCCGGTTTTGAACTTTATTGCAGAGAAATTTACTATACAACAGTTTACAACACTGATAATTTGCAGTTTGACATTATTCACATTCATGCCCACATTAACCACACAGACAACATTTAACAACAATCTGACATGGTTTTGTTTCATGTATCTGCTGGCGGCTTACTTACGCAAGTATAATACAAAGTTAAAGTATTATTTGTCTAAGGCATGGGTGTTTCCGGTCATGTGGATGTTGATTTGGGGGGCGTCTGTAGTATTTACCATAGGAGAAGCGTGGATACCGGAATTGAGAGAAGGAACTAATTTCTTTACAGGGATGTATATACTCCCCCAGCTTTTGAATTCTGTTTCTCTGTTCCTAATTTTTGAAAAGAAAGAGATAAGCAGTAAAGTAATAAACTATTTAGGAAAGCACACTTTTGCGGGCTATCTGGTGCAATCCAATTTTATTTTCTCAGCAATTCTTGCAGAATATTATTTAAAAGTGTTTAATTGTTTTTCTGATATGGCTTATCCGCTGATTGTTCCAATTTTAGGATTATCTGTTTTTGTTTTTGCGGTTGTAGCAGATATGATTTTTGATGTTTTATTAAACAGCAGATTGGTTCATAAAGTGCAGGAAATTATGGTAAGAATTTGTAATGGAGTAATATGTAGGTTGAGAGTTATTTTGGAAACACGGATGTAAATTATGATTTAGGGAGCCGCCGTTATGATTAATGATATGAAATATATTGGTTTGCGGAATCTGTATTATAAATATATAAAGTCAAATCGGTATCCGTTGAGAAAGAAGTCTGAATTGGATAAGAAGGTTTCCGCATTAAAGGATATCCATAAGGGTGAAGCATGTTTTGTTATTGGTAATGGTCCCAGTTTGACGGCGGAAGATTTAGATAGCATTGCTGACTGTCCAATTCCCTCTTTTGCGGCAAACTATATTTTCAAGATGTATGATAAGACCAAATGGAGGCCGACTTATCTTGTTTTTCAGGATCAGCAGGTGATAGACGGATTAGCAGATATGTTTGGTGAGTTAGCAAAGTCTTGTGAGAAATTGTTTGTTCGCAGAGATGTATATAAACAAATATCACCGGAGGTGTTAAAGAGTTCTAAATTGATTCTGCCCAGATTGGTAATGCATATTCGTAAGGATAAACTTTATGATTTTTCATCCAATCTTGCGAATTGCGCTTATGATGGATGTACGGTTACCTATTTTATGATACAGATAGCTTATTATATGGGATTTAAAAAGATATACGTTATCGGTGTGGATCATAATTTCCCGATTATGTTTGATGAGAACGATAATGTGGTTGTAAATAAGGAACTGAGAATGCATTGCTTTGATGATCCTAAGCATATCTTTTTGAATCCTGCCCGCATACTGGAGACGACTTTTGCTTATAGGTCAGCTAATTCTTTTTTGAAAGAGCATCACGTGGAGATATATAACGCAACTCGGGGAGGAAAACTGGAAGAATTTGAACGCATTGACGTAGAGTCGGTTTTAAAGGGGAACACAAATGATAGGTAAAGTGCTGGCCGGTTATAAAGCAATGTCTATTGAAGTGAAGGCCGCCATGTGGTTTTTGATATGTAACGTTTTGCAAAAGGGAATCCAGTATATTACACTGCCTCTTTTCTCACGCATATTATCTGTAGAGGAGTACGGTAGTTACACGGTATTTATTTCCTGGCTTAGTGTCATACAAATTGTTGCAACCTTGAATCTGAGTGGCGGAATCTATATGTCCGGACTGGCGAGGAATGAAGAAAAGAGAGACGAATATTCCTCCGCTATGCTGGGAATAAGTATGTTAGTCGCATTGGTTGTAGGAATAACATACTTTATTTTTTATAATCCCTTATCCATGGTAATAGACTTAGGTAAAAGTTTTGTGTTTCTAATTTTTGTGCATTCGTTTTTTGCACCGCTATTTTTGTTTTGGGCAGCAAGAGAACGGTACGAATTGCGTTACAAAGAGTTAGCGGTGGTTTCTATTGTGGGTGCAATGGCGTCCCCCATTATGTCGCTTGCCTTGATTTACACACTTTCAGATAAGGTCCTGGCAATTTGTATCGGATATATTAGTGGCCAGCTTTGTATGGGTGTATATTGTGGAATGAAGCAAATTAGAAGATGTTCTAATTTGTATAATCTGAAGGTATGGAAAGAGGCGGTAGGCTTTAGTGTACCTATGATTCCACACTTTATGTCTTATGTTGTGTTGGGGCAGGTTGACCGAGTAATGATAAAAGAGATTTGTGGACAATATGAAGCGGGAATTTATGGATTGGCGTACCAGTTGTCAAATGCAATGAATATGCTCACATCTGCGCTTGATGCGGCATTTACACCTCAGATATATGAGGAAATTAAAAATCAAAAAAATGGTGTAAGCAAGAAAATAAATTTAATGCTGATGTTTTATGCACTTATTGCGGTAGGTGTAGCGCTTGTAGCACCTGAAGTATTGGTATTATTCGGTTCACAAAAATATGCAGAGGCCAAATGGGTAATGCCGCCAATTATATTATCAACTTATTTTTTCCTTTTGGCAGCATTGTTTATGAAGGCGGAATATTATTTTAAGAAGAATAAATATATTACAATTGCATCAACAACAATTGCACTGTTAAATATTTTGTTGAATTACATTTTTATTGATAAATACGGATATATTGTGGCATCATATACAACGCTGGTATGTTATGCGGGCTTTGCAGTTGCGCATTACATTTTTATGAAAAAAACAATCAAAGAAAATGGATTACATACGAACATATTTGATATAAAAGGGATTGTTCTTTTATCAGTAGCTGTATGGATGTGTCTTGCGCTTGTATTGGTGTTATACCTGTGGCATCCTGTAATAAGGTATGCATTGGTTCTTGTTATTGCGATAACTACCATACTAAACGGAAAAAAATATCTGAGAGAATAAGGCAATAAAAAGGGCTGTTTAACAGCCCTTTTTTGTGTTCTGAAACTAGAAAGACTCGGTCTTCGTTTCTTCAATATATCCTATGGTTTTTAAGTATTTTTTGAATTTATTGAGCGCATCATAAAACTGATTGTAGCTTTCCAAGGTCAGGTTGAAGTGCTGAAGCGCAAGTTCGCGGTTGCCATCCTCGGCAGCATACCAGGAATCACAGGCATGAGTATGTATATCTTCATGGTATTTTAATACATCTTTGAATTCCCTGCTATTAGTGATATTAGGGTCGGTCTGCGAAGCGGCCCATTTGCCCAGTTTACAGCCTTTGGGATTGTTAAGCTGTGTAATCTTTAAATGTTCAAAGCCGGAAAGGTTATTGTAGACACGCCATGTGAACGTATGGTGGTCAATCTGGAAGACACGGAGCCAGTCCTGCATGCTGAGCGCAGTGAAGCCCTTTGCCATATCGTTACGTGTAGTGTCAATGTATCTGCCGACTCTGTAAAGGTGATTACCGGTAGTAACACAATCCTCTGTTAGGATGTTATAACTGTCTGCAATGGAATTAATGGATTGAATAAAAGCATCGGTTACTTCCGACTGAGTGTTGACTGCATCAAAAATATCTGCAATACGGTCATTAATCAGACCCATGTGTTCACTAAGATTGCTGATGTCCTGAACCGATTGCTGTACTTTAACATTACTCTCTTCAAGATGTTCGGTAGTATTATTAACAAGAGTCATCAATTCTTCAATACTTTCTCGAAGTTCCGTAACATACTTGACAACAGTATCTGCAGATTGGGCAGTATTGCTGGAAAGCTCCTTTACCTGAGTTGCAACAACGGCAAAGCCTTTGCCTGATTCTCCGGCGCGGGCTGCCTCGATAGAGGCATTCAGCGCCAGAAGACCGCTTTGGCTTGCTATTTTTTTTACCATATCAATGATATTGGTAATCTCTTCAATCTTCTCATGGAAATCTTGGACATTTTGATTAATGCTACGAATTTCATTTACTGAGCTTGTCACGGCAGCTATGGTTTCGTTCATGTTGCTCATGCTGTTTTGAGAAACTTCAATTGCTTCCTGTGCATCCCTTTTGATATGCTCTACATCATTGGAGATAATGTTAGTGGATGCTTCAAAATCCTTGCTTGCAGAGGACATTTTTTGAATGGCGGTAGACTGAGACGTAACTTGTTCAATCATGTTTTTAACACAGGAATTATTGCCACAAAGCTCCATACCATAGTTGATTTTCATCAAAGATACGTTGTTTACTTTTTTTAAGGACAGAATTACATCATTAAAAGTATTTGCCAGTTCCGGATCAGAAAAGGGAGTAGTATCAACAGGTGCATAGTTTCCCTCAATGACTTGATGCATTGCATCTAAAAGAAGTTTTTTATCGTTTTTGGTTTCGGTAGTTACATTTTTTCTTTTAAACAGCATACAGTTCCTCCTTGCGACAAGATTGGTATTTTAGGTACGGGTGCATGTAATTTAATCCAAACGGAAGAGTATGGTATCTTCGTTAATATCATCAATATGTGCTGGTACACTATCATTAACCCAAGGATTGTCAGCACAGTTTGCCCAATTTATAGAAGCAATAACGATGCCGTCATAACCAACGGGTACTAAAAATTCAAATTGTGTTATAGAGCAGTAAGTTTGACCTTCCCATTCTCCCTTAAGAGAACTCCAGTGTACTTCACATTCTGAGTATTCTACACCATTATAAGTCAAAGTATTTCCTATGGTTTCAAAATCCACACCTAAATAATAGTCAAAACTTGGAGCAAAGCCAACACAGCCATAATTGTTTGCATTGTCATCAGAAAAGGTTTGAGTAATAACAACTGTTTTCCATTCATAACCCTCTTTCGCAGGGTGGCTCTCATCAGAAGCAAAGGTGTTATAGTCTGAAAAAACAACTGTTCCAACTGTTTCTCTGGAAGGGTCGGAACTACAAATGGATATATAATCATATTCTACATTTTCTTCGGCATTGCAAACTATTCCATGTTCTTCAAATACTGCCTGCAATGGCTCTCCAACTTTTTCTCCACAAACAGTACATGTGGATGCGGATTGATATGTTGCGTCCGTAAGAGTATGCTCTAAAGCAACACCCTCTGTTGCATTACATACACTACAAGTTTTGGGAGATGCACAGGTGGCTTCTACCCATGTATGTCCTAATTCTTCTCCCTCGGTTTCACCACATTCAACACAAGTTTTGGGAGATGTGCAAGAAGCTTCTTTCCATACATGCTCCTTGGCACAACCTGACATTAAGCCACTCAATAGTATAGTAAAACAAGCAACTAAAAACTTCTTTTTCATTTGTTCTCTGACTCCTTTTGGTTTTACTGTTTCTTGTTTTAGAGAATAAGATGATTAATATTGGATAACTACTAACAGTCTATAATATTATACACCTAAAGTTCTCACAATGTCCATACGCTAAAAGTGAATAGAAGGATACACTAAATCTGCAAAGTAGATCCGGTCTGCGGGTATGTTGGGTTAACTGAAATTTTAGGCAACAACAAAAAATAACCTCTGAAAACCAATCAAATAGTTTTCAAAGGTTGATTGTTGATACAGTATGATTTGTGAAAAAACCGGCTGAAAAGCCTTAAAAAATCGTCGCGACAAGATTCGAACTTGCGACCTCTGCGTCCCGAACAATCACGAATGATGTTTCCCAATGTTTTTGCTTGTTCCTCAAATGCTCTAAAAGGTTAGTAAAATCAAGGGATTATGGGACGAAAAGGTCACAAGTGTTGAAAATGTGAAAAACTTTTCTGATTCGTATTTTAGGTAACGTTTTAGGTAACGCACGGGCAGATATAAGCTGTTAACAATGTTCAGAATTTATTTACTACCTCTAACAATTCAAGTATATATTGTCTCTTATCTGAGGGACAGTTTAAATAAATCTCTTTGATTCTGCTTGGCATACAATCGTCATTTTCTTTAGTACCCTTAACGAGATAATCTAATCCTACACCTAGAATCTCACTCACTTCTACAAGGTTTTCAAGGGATAAACCTGCAAGACCTCTTTCTACTTCTCCATAGTGCTTTATGGAAATATCAAGTTTCTCCGCCATATATTCTTGTGTAAAATGCAACAATTTACGTTGTTTTTTCATTCGTTTGCCCATTTCTATTCTAAAAACGTCCATTCTACACCTCCCAGAGTACGCTATAGGTATAGTGTATTATTACCTAAAAGGTTTTAAAACTAAGTAAAATGTGTTGATAAAGGCAACGTAAAAGGTTATAATTTGTAAGAAATGGTGTTTTGTAAAAACATTAATGAAAAATGGAGGAAAAGAAAGTGAGGAAAAAATTATTGTTATTGGCTCTTTTGGGGTTCATGATAACGGGTTGTGGTTCTACCAAAGAGCTAGAGTTTTCAGGAGCAGTTTTAGAAAATCATAATGTTATTGCTTCTGTTGCGGATGAGGATGTTTTGTTGGAGACTGTTGCGCCATCTGAAGAATTTCTTCCGACTGAAGAGGAAGTTATACCATCTGTTTCTATTGAACAGGAACTGAGTGCGAGTGTTGATGAAACGGTGTATAAGCTTACTATTAATGGAATGGTTTATGAAGGTACGGTGGATGAGATAGTTGATTGTTTACCTAGTAATGAAGGTATTTATGTATTTACTATATCGGAAGGTATTGCAAATTCACATTATGTTGTAGATAGTGCGTCTGCCGCAAAAGATGCTATTTTGCGATATGTTAAATCGAAAGCGAACGAGGAAGCAGAAAATAATATTGAACAACAGGATTCTGAGGATTTGCATGCGAGTGTTGATAAATTTATTGCTGATTGCATGACTTATGTGGACGCTTATCTTGATAATGGTTATACAATTACATACTATTCCGTTAGAACGGATGATTCTAAGAAGATTAATTCTTTTGCTATTACATCTGGTGACACTACTTATCTTGTATCGGATTCAGGCATTTATAATCGAGTATTTGTCTCTAATGTTGATGAATTAAACGCTATAGATAAATTATCTTCTGAGGTAGGTAGCATTGTATGGAAGGAGTATAATTTTGGAGAAAAAGATTGGTCAGCTTATATGCAAGAATTGGAAGAAGCTGAGTTAGCATCCAAAGAATCCTTTACCAGTGATAAGGTAGTAAGGCAGAGTGCAGTAGATACACTTATGGAAGAAAAAGGATATTCTGCGGCTCCGATTGGATATCGTTATTATGATACGCAAATTTTGAGTATTTTAATGAAAACAGATACAGGAGAGCTATATTTATATGATTTGGGTACATATAAACCTTTAAGTAACTGGTCTTCACGATTTAATTTTTCAAATGAAGAGGAGTTTTGTAATGTGGTATCTAATAATTCGGTAACGGATACGTTTTCTTCCGAAGAAGATTATATATGGGAAATATATGAACAGATAGATGGTAACTGAGATTTTCGTAATAAATTTTCCAAGCAGAATAATCAAGAGTGTAAACTATTTTGTGTAAACCTCTTAGATTCATAAAAAAATATTAATAAAAAATGGAGGAAAAGAAAGTGAAAAAAAATTTATTGTTATTGGCTCTTTTGGGGTTCATGCTAACAGGATGTGGTTCAGAGTCTGAAGAAGATTTTTTGGGAGAGAATGGTGTAGAAAGCGTAGCTGTGGAAGTGGCAGAAGTTACAACGACAGAATCGGAATGGGTTGAACTTAAGATACCAGAAAGCACTGTTGCGGTAGAGGAAGTGAAGGAAACGGAACCAAAGCTTGTATTTACAGAAGAATATAAGGAGGAATTCAGTAAGGAGATAGAGAGATTTACAGGTTATATGAGAGAAGGTCATTCTGCGGAATGTTTGGGTATAGAACACAGTAGTCTAAGTTCGGAGAATTCTCCTTTAAGCAACAATCCATCACTTGAAGGATATACGTGGATGTATTTTCTGATTGATGATACTGAAATTATTAGAGTACATAAGGATGAGGCTCGTTGGGCATATGAAGGTCTAGTAAATAATCATCGAATTGTGGCAACAAATTATAAATCTACAGAGGAATTTGAGGAAGCTGCACGGAGTAAACCGCACATTTTAGTATTGGATAGGAGTAGTACACCTTTATTTGTTGATGCAGATGAAGTAACAGATTATGCAGAACATTTGGAACTTGTGATTGCAGAAAGGGAAAACATAGAAGAAATGGCTAAGGAAGCAATGCAGATAGAAGCGCAGAGTGTAGATGAGACTACGGCAAAAGCCGTTGCGGAGCAGACGGTTTCCCGTGTTGACTATATTCTTAGCACATATTGTGGAGAAGATTACAGTTTATGGGGATATTCTGAGGAAATTTATGGAGATGTAGAAAAAGGTACTGCACTTATTCACTATTTTTTTGTGGAAACAGCAGAGGGGAAATACTATAAGGGTGAGTTTAGAGACCCCACCCAGTTTATAACCGGTTTTAATTTGACTGAACTGCATACTATTCACGATAGTGAGGAACTTATGAAATATATTGGAGTACTACATTCTAATAATGTGTATATGAATGCTTCTTAGATAAAGTATTTTGAAGTGGTGGAATCTATGTAGAAAATATTATTAACATGGGATGTTTTACCACTCAAGTCATTGCCAGGTTTTTAAAATTGGAAAAACATATAATAAGTTTGAGCCGGAGAAAGTGAACTCCGGCTCTTAGGTATTTTATACGGGATTTTGAAAAAGATTTTTGATGTATTCAAGAACTAAACATTGTTTATTACTAGGTTCCAATGAGAATGTAATCATGCAACTGTGCAAAAAGAATTAAAATATCCCAGATTTCTTTTCATAAGTATGTCGGGAGTGTTCAAAATGCTATCAACCAATGTGGATTTATCATCAATATCACATGTATTGCTATGTAATGCGGATTTGATTTCATACAGAAAAATGTTATGCGAGTTGATATTGTCAACAAAGGTTTCGGGGCAAATTAAGAAATTGCAGTATTGGTTAAGGCATACCGATACACAGACAACATTAAATATTTATGCTCATTTTAACTGTCAAAGGCTGAATACAAGCGAGAATGATTTGAGTGAAATCTCTCTTGTATCAGCGGATATATTTATTTAACTGAAATTTTAGGTAACGTTTTAGGTAACGAAAAAAAACAACCTTCGAAACCAACGATTCAAAGATTGCTTAAATAAGCATTGTTATTGATAAATGCTAGGAATTTTAAGAAATCGTCGCGACAAGATTCGAACTTGCGACCTCTGCGTCCCGAACGCAGCGCTCTACCAAACTGAGCCACGCGACGATACCAACATTAAAATAATAAATAAAAACATGTTGGTTGTCAAGTAATTTATTGACATTCTCATTTTAGTGTATTACAATCTAATCATCTAAATTCAAGTCATTTTTTTCAGGCAGTTCTGCCGTCTTTTCACTTGAAAACAATTAAATAAGCAGGCGGAAGAGACGGATACCTTCCGCAAGGAAGGAGTAATTATGGGTAAAAATGACAATGCCGTTTTTCGAGATTTGAAAATGCGTTTAAAATATGGCGGTCATATGGCAGTTGTAGCGGTAGAGAATCAGGAAGATGTGGATTTCGCCATGCCACTTCGTATGATGGAGTATGATTCTTTGGAATATCGCAAACAAGTGAAGGAGATAGAATCCGAGAAATCCATGAGGCAGAAAGAGCAAGGGAAAAAACCTTGTACATGGAGTACCCGCTTAAATAGTGAGGACAAGTTGCAACCGGTTTATGGGCTCTGTTTGTATCATGGCACAGAGGAGTGGGAGGGCCCGGCATCCTTGAAGGATATGATGAATTTTGAGGGTGCGCCTGTAGGCTGGCAGAATTTATTTCATGACTATGGCATGACGCTTGTATGTGCCAATCGGATTGAAGATTTTTCAGTATTTAAGACGGAGCTTCGCCAGATGTTGGAAGTTATTCCCTGTAGAAAGGATAAGAAACGTCTGAAGACCCTTATGGAAAGAGAAGACTACCGGACGTTGGATCGTGATACTGCAGAAGTGATAGCGGTTTTAACAGATAATAAGAAGATGTTGGAGTATATAGAGAAACAGGACGAGGAGGTGTATGATATGTGTAAGGCATTAGATGATTTGGTGGCGGATGGCAAAGCGGAAGGAAGAGCAGAAGGAAGAGCAGATGTATTACATATACAAGCTCTTTTGGCAAAGCGGCTCAGAGAAGATGGGTTGGAGGATGAGATTTTCCGCTTGTTTCAATCGGAGTTTCTGGGAGAAATGTGTGAGAAGTACGGAGTACAGATGTGAACTAATCAGAGAGATATAATAGGATCGTCGCAACAGAATTCGAAACTGTTGCGACGATCCCTTATTTTATACCATTTGTTCTACAGCCTTTACCCATGCATGGTTGGGGTCATCGCAGGGGGTAAGTATGCGGCCGCTTGTACCTGCCATTACCCAGAGGTAGTATACGCAGTAGCCGGGTGCGGCAGCCACAGGATGATAGCCTTCCTTGATGGCGATGCTGTCGCCGTCTTTGACGATGTAACTCTCACGCATAGTCATATCATCATTGTACATTACCTGAATGCCGAAGCCTTGGCCGGGATTTACCTTGAAGTGGTAGATTTCTTCCATGTTGACCTCGTATGGCATGTTGTCAGTGTCATGCTTGTGGGAAGGGTAGCTGGACCACTGGCCGGCACAACCATAGGTTTCGCCCAGCACAATTTTATCTACCTTACCTTCATATTTGGAAGTAATAATGTCGTTTACATCACGCTGCCAGTTAAGCTTTCCTCTATGCTCCTTAGTAATGTCTTCGGGAAGCACTACGAAGGGAGCATATTTTTTATCGGCCTTTACCTTGCACACGCCAATCTCCAGCATGCCAAAATCATTGGCAGTTACAGTGTACTCGGTGTCACGGGGAATGTAGATGGTGGTGGGTTTGCCGTCAAAGACATTTCTTCTTTTACCCAAATCGGATGCGGCAAAATCCTCTGCTTTCACGTTGCAGTTGCCGGATAAAATTACCAATCCCAGCTCGTACTCACCGGACTGTTCCGTTACACTCTCGCCGGGATTTAAGCGGATTAAGTCAAAATCAATTACATTCAGGCCTGCCTCAGCAGTGATAACTTTCTGATAGCCCATGCCTTCCTGTCTTTCATAAAAACGTTTCATAGTAAAATCCTCCATTTATAATTTATTATATGCCCTGTCCGTAGGTGATAGCCTGAACAAAAAGCATTAAAAGCAGTGTTCCGAAGTTAAACACAAAGGGACATAACCAGAGAACAAGAGGCTTGATAACGCAAAAGGGCTCTTTATTTTTCTTGCAAATATTGACAATCATCCATACCAGTCCCACCAGACCAATTGTGCATTCAATAAAAATAATAAATAGGCCGCCGTTCATGGCTAAGGCGTAAAGCAGGTCAAACAGTTCTTTTGCCCGGTAGTATTCGGGAGTGGGGTGACCGTTATTGTAGGCTCGACTGCTTGCAGAGAAACATTCTGCAGACATTATTCCCGGTATTAATATAAGCCAGGGCATGACTAGTTCAGCAATGAACGGAATTGTAAATTTTTTGTCTTTAAACATTTGTAAAACGCCTCCTCACAATATCCACATTATAACAGAACTTTTCCCAAGAATCCATACAAAAGAGATTGAATGTCTGTCAGAAAAAAGGTAATATAGGCTTAAGAATGTATATGTCAAGGAGAATGAATATGAGTCAGGCAGTGGTGACCTTAAAAAAGGGCGAAGGCAGAACGTTAAAGGCCGGAGGAATGTGGGTCTATGACAATGAGATAGCTTCTGTTATGGGAAGTTTTGAAAATGGTGATGTGGTGGCTGTTCATGATTTTGACAGCTATTTTATGGGTTATGGATATATCAATATGAATTCCAAGATTCGGATACGTCTTTTGTCCCGCAAGAAGGATGCGGTCATTGATGAGGTATTCATGGAGAAGCGTGTACGTGACGCTTGGAATTATCGCAAGGAGACCGTTGATACTTCCAGTTGCCGCCTGATTTTTGGTGAGGCGGATTTTTTGCCCGGCATTGTGGTGGACAAGTTCAGTGATGTGCTGGTGGTGGAATCCTTGGCTTTGGGTATTGATAAGTGGAAGCTTGTGATTGTGGAGGCGTTGAAAAAAGTTCTTTCGGAGGACGGCATTTTAATTCGTGGCGTGTACGAGCGTAGCGATGCCAAGGTGCGTCTGCAGGAGGGGTTGGAGCGCTACAAGGGCTTTATTGGCGAACCCTTTGATACCAAAGTGGAAATCATTGAAAATGGTGTAAAATATATTGTAGATGTGGAGGATGGCCAGAAGACCGGATTTTTCCTGGACCAGAAGAATAATCGTGCCTCCATTCATAAGATTTGCAAGGATAAGAAGGTGCTGGATTGTTTTACCCATACAGGCTCCTTTGCCTTGAATGCAGGTATTGCAGGGGCTAAGAGCGTGCTTGGGGTGGATGCGTCCCAGCTTGCGGTGGATCAGGCCACGGAGAATGCCAAGCTAAATGGCTTAGAAGACACGGTAAAATTTGTGTGTGAGGATGTGTTTGAATTGCTTCCCAGATTGGAGTCGGAGGGTGAGACTTTTGATGTGGTGATTTTGGACCCGCCAGCCTTTACCAAGTCCCGCAATTCAATTAAAAATGCGGTAAAGGGGTACCGTGAGATTAATGTACGAGGCTTAAAGCTTGTGCGTAACGGAGGTTATCTGGCAACATGCTCCTGTTCCCATTTTATGGACCCGGATTTGTTTGCTAAGACCATCCGCGAGGCGGCTGTAGGAGCTCATAAACGCTTGCGTCAGGTGGAGTTTCGTACCCAGGGGTGTGACCACCCTATTTTGTGGGCAGCAGACCAGTCGTATTATTTAAAGTTCTATGTTTTCCAGGTGTTGGAGGATATGTAAGACTAGATTTCATATAGGGGAGAAAAAATGATATGATTACAATTTCAAGTATCAAAAGCAAAAGCTTGATTTTGGCATTGGTGTCAGTGGGTGTGTTGGCCGGATGTTCATCGAATGCAGATAAAGAAGCGTCTGCTAATCAGGATATAAATCCTTTAAATTATGTGACTTTGGGTGATTATGAAGAAGTTGAAGTAAAAGATGGTGGACTGGAGGTATATGTAGGCGACCGGTATGTAGATATTCCTTATCGTGATGAGGAATGTGGTAGCGAATTGACATTGCAGTATTATTATACTCAAGTAAATCCGGATGAGCCGAAAGCAAATTGGGTAGATCCATCAGATGAAGAAATTGCGGGAATGGGAATTCCTGAAGTTTCGACATGGAATGACTTGAAGAATTATGTTTGTGATAAGGTAAATGAGAATGATGAAATCACTATCTTTATGAGAGTTGGCGATGCCATTATGGAGGAGATTGTTGAAGAGTCTGTATATGAGGAGATTCCGGAAGAAGTAACCATTAGATGTGAGAGTATTTATGCTGCTTATCTGGAAGAAATGGATTCGCGTTATAATGAGATGAAGGACGTCTCATTCATGCAGGAGGATGAAAACAGTACCAAAAAGGTATTGGCGGCTATGGCGATTGCCCAAGAGGCGGGAATTGATAAAGACGGGTTTGACTATGAAGAGGTATTGAAGTATTTGATGGATTTGCAGGTTTCAGAGGAATAAAACTTTATATTTTAAAGGATAGGGTGAGAGATATGCAAAATTATGAGGTACAAATTAATGAACTACTTTCTCAAATGACCTTAGAAGAGAAAATTGATATGATTCACGGAAATGGTCTGTTTCGCACTAAGGGCGTGGAACGGTTAGGGATTCCCAGACTTGTGACCTCCGATGGTCCCATGGGTGTGCGTATGGAGTTCCCGGATGACAGTTGGTATTCAATCAATTATTCTGACGATTATGTCAGTTATGGTCCCAGCAATTCTGCTCTGGCGGCAACATGGAATCCGGAGTTTGCTTATGAGACCGGTAAGGTGCTGGGTGAGGAGGCCAGAGGCCGTGGTAAGGATATGATTCTGGGCCCCGGTATCAATATTAAGAGAGACCCGTTGTGTGGCCGTAATTTTGAATATATGAGTGAGGATCCCTATTTGGTACAGACTATGGCGGTTCCTTATATCAAGGGTGTACAGGAAAATGATGTGTCTGCCTGTGTGAAGCATTTTGCTGTGAATAATCAGGAGACCAACCGTATGGCCGTGGATACGCTTGTGGATGAAAGAACTCTTCGTGAGATTTATCTGCCCGGATTTAAGGCTGCTGTGCAGGAGGCAGGGACTTATTCCCTTATGGATGCCTACAATAAGTTCCGTGGCAAGTATTGTAGCGAGAGCAAAGTGCTTTTGGACGATATTTTGCGGGACGAGTGGGGATTTGACGGTGTTGTGGTAAGTGACTGGGGTGCAGTGCATTCTACCAAGGAGACGGCGGAGACCTCTCTGGATCTGGAGATGAGTGTCACCTTTAATTTTGATGAGTATTATTATGCAAATCCTTTGCTTGAGGCAGTGCGTAGCGGCCAGGTCAGCGAGGAGTTGGTGGATGCCAAGGTGCGCAATATTTTGCGCCTGATGTTCCGCCTCAAGATGATCGGCCCGGAGAAAGAGAATCGCAAAGCAGGTGCTTACAATACGAAGGAGCATCAGCAGAAGATTCTGGATACGGCGCGAGAGTCTATGGTGCTTTTAAAAAATGAAGAGTGCAAGGGTGGAGAGAAGCTTTTGCCGTTGAATTCCAAGAAGTTAGGTAAAATTGCAGTGATCGGTCACAATGCGGAGCATCTTCATGCCGGCGGCGGTGGCAGTGCGGAAATTAAGGCGTTGTACGAGATTTCACCTCTTATGGGTCTTAAGATGGCGCTGGGCGGTAATGCGGATATTTCTTATGCACAGGGTTATTACATCCCCGGCAAGAAGAGCGTGAACGAGGTAAACTGGCAGGAGGCCAGTCTGGAGCGCCAGGTGATGGGGCAGGAAAACCCTGACAGTCCGGAGCAGATTGCACTTCGCAAAGAGATTGCAAAGAATCGCAAGAAGCTTCTTGAAGAAGCTTGTACGTTAGCAAAAGAAGCGGATACCGTTATTTTTGTGGGCGGTCTGAACCATGATTATGACGTGGAGGGTAGAGACCGCGCAGATATGAAGCTTCCTTATGGTCAGGATGAGTTGATTGAGGAACTTCTTAAGATTAATCCTGACATGGTTGTCGTTATGGTGGCCGGATCCCCTGTGGAAATGCCCTGGAGAGATAAGGTGCGCGGACTTATCTGGTGTTATTATGCCGGCATGGAAACCGGAACGGCACTGGCAGATATTTTATTTGGTAAGGTAAATCCTTCCGGTAAGCTTCCTGAAAGCTTCCCCGCAGTATATGAGGACACAGTGACTTTTAAGAATGGTCAGTTTGGTAAGGAAGATGTGGTAGAGTACAGAGAAGGCGTATTTGTAGGCTACCGCTATTATGAAAAAGAGGGTGTGAAGCCGGCGTTTCCTTTCGGATATGGCTTGTCCTATACAAATTTTGTGCTGGAGAATCGTAGATTGCGTTCCGTGAGCCTTGACGGTGTGACATTTGAGGTGGATGTGCACAATACAGGAGCTGTGGCCGGAGCAGAGGTTGTACAATGCTATGTGAGAGACTGTGAATGTAGCGTGGAACGTCCCATGAAGGAGCTTAAAGCATATAGTAAGGTATTCCTGCAACCCGGCGAGAGCAAGACTGTGAGCTTCACCCTGCCTCGCAGTGCCTTTGCCTACTATGATGTACAGTATGGTGACTTTAACATTGAATACGGCGATTTTGAGATTTATGTGGGTACTTCCTCTGATAATTGCCAGCCCTTACCTTGTTCAGTATGTTTGTAAGAATCAATAACATTTTTCTTGACAAATGAGATATTTATGATATAGTTCTAAATGCGAATGATTTGCATTTGCGTTTAGAACTATTATTATAATCTGGTTTGATATGGAGGAAAAAAGAATTGCATACACATGATTGTGTACACATACATGAGGGTGAGGCTTCTGTTTGGCATGCTATGGAACATGCGGTCACACATACTCTGGAGGAGAGTCTGTGGGTAATAGTGATTCTGTTCTTGACCTATCTGGCAATGGAGTGGCTGGAGCATCATGCAGGCAATAAGATTCAAAAGGTTGTACAAAAGGCAGGCAGTGCAGGACCGGCTATCGGTGCGCTGGTGGGTGCCGTGCCTCAGTGTGGTTTTTCTGCGGCGGCATCTAATCTCTATGCGGGAAGACTGATTTCTGTGGGAACCTTGATTGCTATTTATCTTTCCACATCGGATGAAATGTTGCCCGTAATGATTTCTGCACAGGCACCGGCTGAACTGATTGGCGGGATTCTTTTAACAAAAATCCTTGTGGGTATGGCAGCGGGATTTGTGATTGATTTTACTTTTCGTAATAGGAAGCATAATCAAGACCAAGTTCATGAAATATGTGAGCAGGAAGATTGTCATTGTGAATCCGGTATTTTACGGTCGGCTTTGAAGCATACTGTACAAGTGGGATTATTTATTTTATTGGTTAGCTTTGGATTAAATCTGGTGCTTGAGATTACCGGTTCGGAGATATTAGCAGAGTTTCTTTTGAATCGTCCGATTCTGGGACCTGTGCTGGCAGGTTTGGTGGGTCTGATTCCTAACTGTGCGGCTTCTGTAGTAATCACAGAGCTGTTTTTGGAAGGTGTTATCGGGGCAGGCGCTATGATGTCCGGACTTTTGGTGGGTGCCGGAGTGGGACTGTTGGTGCTGTTTCGTGTAAACCATCACCGCAAGGAGAACTTAAAAATTGTGGGCATGCTATATTTTGTTGGCGTTTTGGTTGGAATTGTGATAGAATTTATTCCAATATAGGATGTATGATTTGAAGGAAAGGGGGAAAGGATATGGAGTATCCCAAGGGAATAAAGTGGACCAGACAGCGTAAATGTGTGTACGAAATCCTTTTTGAGGCTGCAGAGCCCCTTTCTGCACATCAAATCTATAATATGGCTATTCAGAAGGTTCCCGAGGATACCTATGCCCTTTCTACGGTATATCGTATTCTGGCGGCTTTTGAGGAGAACGGAC
The DNA here is from genome assembly GCA_045542555.1 of Acetatifactor sp. Classification (GTDB taxonomy): domain Bacteria; phylum Bacillota; class Clostridia; order Lachnospirales; family Lachnospiraceae; genus Acetatifactor. Next base: position 75,875 of record JAZQLH010000079.1, read on the forward strand.
TGGTAAACAGTACCACTTGGATGGGTGATGACACTGTGGTGTATGAGCTTGAGAAGGGGGAGCACAGACACTTTGCGGTATGTCTGGAATGTCGCAAGAGAATTCCTTTGCAGAATTGCCCTTTTTCATTGGGAAACGAAGCGCATTCAGATGCGGACCACCATGATTGTAATCATAGCCATGAACATGGTCATCACCATGAGGAGGATGTGGCGCTCAAGGATTTTACTGTGACCGGCCATAAAATTGAACTGTATGGTTATTGTAAGGAGTGTGGAAAGAACCGATAAAAAAGGTATTAATTGACGCTAAAATTAAAAAAATAAAATTTTTTAAAAAAATTTATAAAAAAGGCTTGCATTTCATAAAACGATGTGGTAAGATAACTCTTGCGTTGTGGGAAACACATAAAGCATGGACCGCTAGCTCAGTTGGTAGAGCACCTGACTCTTAATCAGGGTGTCCAGGGTTCGAGCCCCTGGCGGTCCACTCGAAGTACTGATTTTTGGGACATATGAGCCCGGGGGTCGGTACTTTTTTTGTACCCAGAAAAAGGGCTAGACACCCTAATTCACAAATTTTAGTGTCTAACCCAATACACGAAAGAATATAAAATCAAGTTTATAATACTGTACACCAAGCATTTTATACTGTGCAGCCAAGGAACTGTACATCTTGGTTACAGAATAATCAGAGTGTCCCATCATAACACGAAGGAACTCCAAATTGCCGCCACCGCAAAGATAGGAGGTTGCAAAAGTGTGCCGGAGCAAGTGCGCATGAAGCCGGGGAATGTCTGCATGATGTTTCAGATCCTGAAATACCATCTTAATACCTTCCTCTGTAAGTACCTGATCCTTTCGTAAGCTGTAAAAGATAACGCCGGAGCTTCGGCCACACTGCTGCATATACTTACCAATGGCCTCAATCAAAAAATCTGGTATAAGTGTTACCCGGCTTTTATTGCCCTTAGATAATCGTATATGTAACAAGTTATGAGCTGCATCCACATGCTGCATCTCCAAATGAACCACTTCCTGAGTACGTAAACCACAATCAAGCATAAGATGTACTATACAGTAATTGCGTAATCCCATAAGCGTATCCAGTGCAAAACAATTATCCAATCGGACAACTTCATCCTGAAGCAACGGTTCCGGAGGAACAGCATCATCAGAAGGAAGCTTCACCTTTTTCAAATAATCCTTACATATATCTTCCTGGTAACAGTAATTCAAAAAAGCTTTAATAGACCGGGAATAACTGCGAATTGTAGAATTTGATACCTTACGTTTATTACGCAAATACAGGATGTAATCACTAAAAATATTATCATCCGGGGGAATGTCCTCAAAATCCAAATCCGGCAAAGTCTTATAAGTACGCTCTAACCAATCAAAGTAAACACTTAAATGCTCGCTGTAAGTCTGTATAGTCTTTTCTGAACAGTATCCGGCACGGTCTCGCAAAAATAATTTATATGCCTGAGCTATCGTCATTATAAAATTCCTCTTGCATTCCCCGGTTAATCAATGTATCATAATCATAGAGGACACCAGTGTTTTCATCCAGAATACAGAACCGGTGCGTCTCAGCAGATACAAAGACTTCGGCAAGCTCATCCTGATTAAGCTGCCGGAGTTTTTTTGTCTTGTACTTTCTGGCGGCATTCAAATCATTATCATTAAGCGTAATCATTGCCTCAAAAGCATCCAGAATAGGACTATCATTGTTTTCACCTCTGCAATACAATCCATAAGTTACGGCAGCATTAATAAACCGTTTTTTCACAGACTCCTGATTCAAACGGCGGTTATAATTTCTAAATAATTTCACTTCATCTTTGGTCATTCTTACATCAAGGCACTTTGTGCGGCGCAGAGCCTGCCAAAATGAACACATTTCACGGTCTGTCTTTTTAACATCCGGATCATATTCCACCAGACGAAACACCTTATCAGTCAGATAGTCCGTGATGATCTTCCGGTTATCCAGATAATGATAAATACGCTCCGCCTCTCCCTTATCACGATGATCCTTAAAAGGAATAAGCTCATAAGACTTAGAATGTCGGCGCATGGTTTGAAACTCCACGTTAATTACATAGTTAAGCCGGGGAGTCAACTCATTGGCCAGTTTAATTAAATCATTTTCCTCAATGGTCAGCTCACCGCTTAAAATATCACGGCAACGCTGCAGCTGCACCTCATCAGTTCCATGCTCCAGATAAAATTCTAACCGGGCATAAAAACGATAATGCCAGGAACGTTTTGCATAGGCCCGCTCATAAACATACTGATCATAACGATTAATAAGGCCATTCATCTGCCATATCTGCAAAAACCACGGCTTGTAACCCTGTTCAATAACTTCCCTAGTCTTCTGGTAAATACGAATAAAAACCTTGTCGGAACGCTTACCAAGTGCCACATAATCAATCTCATAGTCCTCAGCTCCGACCTTATTTGTCACATAAGTTGCATTCTTGAAACGGTCAACACGCATCTTGTAAAAGTTTTCAGGCGCAAAAAATGCCTCCGGATTACTTAAGTAATTGGTATGCCAGCAGTAGTCAATTCGATTCTCCTGAGCAAAATCAATTTCCAACCCAAAGAACTCCGCCAATTTCTTGACATACCGATAACTGTTTTCAAAACAATCCCGGGCGCCATACTGCCAAAGCATATACGAACGAATCTGAACAATACATTCACAGGTTAAGGATTCCCCACCATCGGAGCCTTTAGGGACTACCGGAGCAAGGAAAATATCAAAATACTCCGGGTAACTTAAACATACATTATAGAACCGGGAGAAGGTAACCGGTTTCAATACCAAAGACTTTCCAAGCTGCGGAATATAAAAATCGTCTGTATCGTCCATTTTCTGTAATGCATCATACTTAAGCTTGAAGAAACTCCGGAGCTTTAAAACTTTCTCGTCCTTAGTTTCAAAACGAAAATCATTCTTAAACTTCACAGAAAAGTAAAACGTATCAATATTGTGCAGGAATTTGCTCTTTTTGTAGTCGAGCCAATGCTCTAACTCTTCAGGAGACATCTCATCAAACAACCTACACTTGTACTTTGATTTTTCAATCATTTTTGTACCTCCAAGAATTTGGCGAACCCCCCTATTTCGCCAAATTTTAAAATTCGCATTTTGCCCTGTATTTTAGGGCACTTTTGCCTTTTTGTGTTTGGTTTTTGAGACCACGTATTACAGGACGTGGTCAGGGGCGGAAAATATGCCGGAGACAGTTGCGCAGCGAGCTGCGCAACAAAGTCTTCCGGCCTATTTTCCCTCTGCTACCTTAACGGTTGATTCGTCCTTCAGGAAGGGATTATCATGAAATCCCGACTTAGTCAGGGAATCAATAACCGCCCAGGTATCGTATGAGTCTCGGAGCCGAGGCGAATGAGTAAAGAAATACATTCCTCTGTATTTCATTTCTTTTACATCACCCTCTTCATCAACGATAGGCTCCTTTTTAACTACGATTGTAAGAACACCGGCAAGTGTAATACATTCACGCACTTCTGTACACTGGGACCGAATAGCTTTAGCCAGAAGATAAAAATTCTGACTGGTACCCAAAATAAGCCGACGATTCTTTCGATTCTGAGTAATAACAGAAAGCATCTTCGGAGGAAAGTTGCGGGACTGATTTGAGCTAAACCAGTTCTGCATCTCATCAATACAAGCCACAACACCCATATGTGCATTTTTAAAATTAATAAGCTGTTCCCAATGAACAAGAGCCTGGTCCTGATATTCAAAAGCAGTATTGCTGATAATCTTACACTTCGGATACATATCATGAAGCTCTGTAGCGTATTGCATCATAGCAATTGTTTTACCGTTTCCCTGGCGTCCTGTGAAGATAACCATACCCTGAGGACGGAAAAAATCCGGTTTCCGGTTGTAAATATCATCCACATATTGCCTGGGAGCGTCATAGAAGATCCGGAGAAAGGCGGACCGTTTAGGAAGCTTCCTGACGCTGCCACACTGCACACGATCACCCTTTATGTAACGCACAAGATACCAAAACATACAATCAAAATAGAATATCAGAATAATGACCAGAACAATGATAATCGGCCACTTAAGCAAATTAAGAATAGCAAGACACATAGATAAAAAAGCATTTATCACTGCAAAAACATCCTTTCTGTAAGACAAAATTTAAGAGCTGCGTGCGGATCACAATTGCTGCAGCGTAAATTTGTAAGACAAACTTCAATTTATCACGCCATTCATATAGGCACCCAAAACAATTTTTATAACTTCAACATTACCAGCTTTAAACAGTTGCCAAGCGAGCGAAGGGGCCATATCTTCCAAAATTATCAGATTACACAAAGCATCTGCTACCAAATCACGCCTTTTATCTTCAGGCAATTCAAAAAACTCAACCTTTGTCATACACACCTCTCCAAATCTTAATTTGTATTTTGTATTACAATTCTTCTGCAGAAACAAACTCCGGAACAAGATTTGTAATACAATTAGTAAAGCGGAATCAATGAAGTTATAAGCTTAATAAGAGAAATAAGAATCCTATAACCCTGTATACCTATCATAAAAGCGAAAATGGGCCAAATATAAGGCCAAGGGAAGAAATACGCAACATTATTCAAAACGTCCAAAAACGAGCTTAAAAGGCCCGTATCAAAAGAAAGAGCTTCAAGATTAAGATTATCAATAATCCCATTTACAAAACCAAATCCCAGCTTAATAATCTCATTAAATATCATTTGATGCCTCCTGACTTGTCGCTCCGGGACAGGAAGTTATTCTCAATTTTAGCAGAACCGGCAGAGATCATTCCGGCGCCCTGGATAATATCCGGCAAACGTTTGTACATGTTCCAGATAAAGGTTGCCCATATAATACCGGCAAGAAGCTTGTCAACGGTCGGTTTATATTCTGCATACCAGGAAAAATCCAATGTAACAACCTGATCACCCAAATCTCTATATTTGGAAGCGCCCAGATTAATATTTATAACCGGAGGAGTACCGGTGCCCAGGTTCTTAAAGAAATTAAGCAAGTAAACACCAGCAGTCTGCAGATCATCTATAAAACCAAGTTTCTCCCGGAGAGCTGCAAACTCTGTCTCAATTAATGCTTTATCAGGAATAAATAAATCAACAAATAGATCCTCCAGAGGTTCCAAAAACTGCCGGAGAGCAGCAAATATCATTTGTGTTACCGGATTATCAACACTAAACTCCAGAAACAAATTGGCAAACTCAAAAAATTTTGTAACATAGGAGCTGAAATTTGTTGAGAGATTCTTCAAAGTATCGAATCCATTACCCATAAAATCGTTAATTGAGATTATAAATTCTTTCAGATCATCGAGCATTTCCATCTGGGCCTCATAAAAAATACGAAAAACTTCCTTGAACGCTTCCGGTGTTAAATCAACCAAAAGGTCAGCTATACCGTCAATAATAAAACGATTAGATTCATCAATAGCTTTCAGAATAGAAGAAAAATAAGAAATAAACTCTTTTGATTTATCAACGCAAAAATTATGAAATTCTTCAAGAAGTCCGAAAACATCCAGAATAGAATTATCCAGATTCTCAAAAAATTTGCTTAAGGCGTTACTAATTCCCTTAGGGAGCTGTGCAACTAAATAATCACGAAGCTCTAAAATTTTGGTACTAACATTGCCAAGACCTTCTGCAACAGCCTGCAAAGGAACCGCAATAACCTCAAGAGTACCACCAAACCACGTCTCAATAGTATCAAGGATAACCTGCTTCCAGGTCGCTTCGTCCTCTGGAGTTTCAGAATCACCACTTCCGACATTTGAATCCGGCTGAAGAGTAGCATCAGGAAGATATTCAACTGTACAATCAAAATCGTAAATTTTATGTGTCGTGTAGACGTCCTTCATCGAGGAAACAGGCGCAATAGTAGATGTTCCGACATATTCAGCAGGCTTTGACCATGAAGCACCTAAATCACGGCTTACCGACAAGTAATATGTACCGGAACATAACAAATTCCCGGATTCTACAAAAAAAGAGCTGCTTGAAAAGCTATAAAAATAACAACTTCCAGCGGGATAATAAAAATATATCTTGTAAGCATACGAAGAAGAATCACCAACCACTGGCCAATTAAATGAATCTGTTGACTCTGTTTCCGCTGCATATACCGGAGCTGTACCGACACTAAACGTACCCACAACCATAACCAGGGCAAGTAACCAGGTTAACAAATATTTAGCAAATCCTCTTTTTTTCACTTTTTACACCTCCTTTTAACAAACATACAGAACGCCAAAACCGCAATGGCTGCAGTCAACAAATCACCATATTTAAACGACCGTATAAGCCGTAATAACTGATATAATTCCTCCATTTTCATCTCTCCCATGAAAAAAGCGGGCAGCCGTTAAAGCTACCCGCCGCCATTTACGCAAGCATATGAAATTACGCTGCATGAAGTACCTGGCCAATAAATGCGATACCCTTACGAAGACCAATGAAGGTAATCATAACGGGAATAGTAACGGGCAGAAGACCAATTACTTCATCAAGCACACCGCTCATCATCTCCTGTGTTACCACCTGAGCCAGTACGGAACCGGACTCAGTAACAGTTGCTACCATCGGCAAAAAAGGCATGACTTTTCTCCTTTCCTTTTAGAAACTGAAGCTGGCCTAACTTCAGAACCTAAAAAAACAACTTCAAAAATCTATAGATATAATGCAACAGGCCCACCACAACAATGATGAGCAATATGCTGATCACAGCCTCAAACTGGACTTCGATTCTCTGGGAACTTGCAAGCTGCAAGGCTTGCGTCTCCTGAATCGAGGTTAAAAGCTCTATGACCTCCGCATTGTCATATACAACAGATGACGTTTGGTCAGAACCGGCTTCAGGCAATGCAGCGCCAGTTAAGCTTTCGATTGTGTTGCCGGTAGAAGTACCCGGCATGGATGCAGAACCATCAATACCGGAGATCTCCGCCTCAGGAACGGATTCACCTGAGGCAGATTCTCCCTGGACAGACTCAACAGGAACAGATTCCTCCGATTCTTCCGGAACGGACTCTTCCGGAATGGATTCTTCTGAAGGAACCTCTTCAGAAGCAGGTTCCTCCGTCTCTGGAATATCATCAACGACATCATCAGTCGCAGATTCCTCAATCTCTTCAATTAATTCATCAACAGCAAATTCCGCCATTATTTAGCCACCTTGTTGTCAGCAGGCTTGTCCGTCTTAATTCCCAGAATCTTGGCAGCCTCGTCAGCAGGATACATGCCATTACAAGCATAACCGGGCAAAAGTTTAGGCTGCATATCAACATGCGAAAGGTATGCCACATCAACAAGCTTCAGGACAGGTTTGCCATCACCGCCTACAGTAGTAACAAAGGTTCCCTCATAAAGAGCAGGAGCAACAACAAGCTTCTCACGCAACTCAATATCCATAGAGCACTTTGCACGCTGTACACCAACCGGCTTCTGAGGGTTAAACTCAGTCACGCTGTGCATCTTCTCACCATACTGACCCCAGAACATGTAATGCACGGTACAACCGGACATTGCCTGACCTCTCTCGTTGGTCATCTCGTAGGTGTTTGCAAAAAGTACCATAATAGTTGCCTTTGATGTCAATTCATTCATAATTTCCATTTAATTTTCCTCCTTGTTTTCAAAGGGATTGGCTGCTAAAAGCGCCTCCCTGTATCTCATATCTTCATTGTATTTGTTACGCAAGTATGCCATAGCTTTCTGATATTCCCGGTTGTTTCCAGTTGCCTTGAAATTGGCATACATTTCCGTACAGCTTACGCCATGCCTTAAAACAACCCATTCCTGAAAGGTTGGCTTACGATCTGACGAGTAGATTTTAGCGTTCATTTGTTGCGCTTCTTTTCATCATGTCTGTCAATTTGCTTGCAGACTATATCACCAAGAACCACACCTAAAAACACACCTAAACAAACTCTAAAAACTTCTATCATGTAAATCACCTCTTCCTGAAAAATTAATCAATAGTATCTATTTCCACCGGTAACCACATTTTAGGATTAAAATTAAGGGTGTATTTATACTTTTCAACTTCACTAGCATACAAATCCTCAACAACATAGGTCACATTGTCACTTAAACCAACAAAATGCTTTTCATAAGTACCGTCATCGTTCTCAACAGTAACCTCCAGTTGATTCTCACATTCATCAACAACAATAGAGAATTTTCCAGTCATCTGAAAAAGAACGTCACCTTCAAGGCAGTTAATAACTGTAAGCTGACGAACAACATTAAAATTATCAGCCTGTACAGATACATTGTAGGAAGCCATAGTTGCTTCAGAACATCCGGCAAATACTAAAACAGACAGCATAAACATACAAACAAATACTTTTTTCATAGCTTACCACCCCACCTTTGCAAAGAATGCGTCATATCCTCCGGCGAAGTAGAGCAGTATCGCCGCAATAAGCATCAGAGCAATGCCGCCAATATCAAGGCCGAGGGACAAGGGCTTGTAGTAGGGGATGGTCAACCGCTGTCCCTGGGCAATTTCCGTGAGAGCTTTTTTGCGGATAACCTCTCCGGCGATGTAACAGATGAGGCCAAGCAGTGCCAGCATCATCAGGTAAAAAATACCGTTTGCAAGTACATAATCGCAAAATCTGACTGCAAGTCTAACAATAAGTTCCATATATTTTCCCATGTGATATATCTCCTTTAACTTGAACAAATACGAATGTTTACAGTTACATTTTTAAGATCTTGGAGCGCTGCTCCAAACCTCGCAAGGGACCAGTCCCTTGACCCATTAGCTGGGGCTTTGCCCCAAACCCCACACCTGCCGGTGAGGCGAGGGACGCAGTTTCGAAGGGCTTAAACTGCATCCCTCCGGGATAGTGTATTTCAATTTTTCCTCTATCAAGGGGCTTTCACGGCATATCCTCAACGGAAAGCCGAGGGAGGGCTTTCCGTTTCCGGTATTCCATGACCCCTTGACAGCTGAAAAATTGAGAGGTACCAACAAAAGTTATGTAAACGGCATGTTGCCGGGAAAAAAATCCGGGTCTTCCGGTTCAGGAACTTCCGGCTCCGGAATGGAAGCTTTGGCTGCCAATCTCCTTAAATCATCCAGATACTTATGCATACTGATGATTATGCGCCGGGCTTCTCCATAATCATTCAAAAGCCGAACATAAATCTTGTCATAATATCCGATACGGCTCTGATACGATTGAAGTTTCTTTTGCCGCTCGACCTCTCCGTGATGTAAGTCATCCAGCAGCAAAATAAGCTTCTCTGAAAAAGTTTTACCTTCCTGAGATTCTATGTACTCAATCAGATAATCCGGGAGGCGTACACTCTTAGAAGTCAAATCACTCAACTGATTCCCACCTCCTTTATAAGCTTGTTAAACTTGTGATAATCTCTCACAGTACGAAATACACTGACCATATACCAGGCATTATCAGGAAGCGAAGAAACCAACAAACTATCTTTCCAACCAATAGCACGAAAAAACAGATTTCTATATCCAACAACGTAATAATCATCGGGATCACTGTAATGTTCACGATGAATTACATTAAAATACTTATATGTTTTACTGATTGCAAGCACGGAATCCACTGATAAATCAAACGGGTTCTTCTGCTCCAGAAGCTTTTCAATACTACCTAGCATCGGCTGCACCTCCTTCCTCTGGAGGTGACTCATAACCGAACTCAGCCAAATACTTAAAATGTTCCGGGTACAGTGCTGCAACCAACTGCAATGCTTCTGAATCTGAAAATGCCTTGCTCTTCAAATCAAGTAAATAGTTGAGCATATCGCACACATCTACCGACTCATTAAAAACATCTGCATAATTCTCATGTTCAATCGGAAACGACCAAACAATATACCGAAAATTCTGATTAGAACACAAACCAATAAGACAAAAATAACTTTTTCCGATAAAATCAGAACGCCATGCTTCAACATAAAAATTTCTAAAGCAATGTCTAATACGGTCCTGACACATCAAATCTAATGTTATCAATACGCTTTTCCTCTCTTTCTGCTGGTTGCTCTGACAAGGCAGCTACATCCCAGCCGTTTTCTTTACTTTTGCGCGCTTTTGTATTACAATATAAAGTTAAAGACGTCTTGCAAGACAAAATTTAGGATAATTTGTCTTACAAACTAAATATACTCGAATAAAGCCTAGATGTCAATACATTTCTAGGTTATTTTCGAGATTTTTAGGAGGAAGCATTTTGATAGTCGAAAGAATAAAACAAAAATGTAAAGAACAAAAAACTTCAATGAATGCGCTAGAAAAAGAACTTGGTTTTGGAAATGGAACAATTAGAATGTGGGACACAAAAGAACCAGGAGCAAATAAAGTAATTCTTGTAGCTGAACGTCTAGGCTTAAGCCTAGATTGGTTGTTGACGGGAAAAGAGTCTGGAGACCTAACCCCAGAAGAGCAACTCCTAGTTGACACCTTCCGGAACTGTAACCCGGTTGGCCAGCAATTAATCCAGGAACACGCCGAAAGCATTCGGGAGAAGCTGCCGGCAGATAACATTGAACATACAGCGGGGGTATCAGCTTCTGCGATTGGATAAATAAACACAAAGGATAGAAATAAAAAATGCAAGGAATTTATAGAAGAATTAGAGAAGCATGTGAAGAACGACATATAACATTAAGAGATTTAGAAGAAATTATGTATATGAAACCAATGGCTCTAGAAGAACTCAGAACTGAAATGCCATCTATTTTTGAACTTATTTTACTTTCAAAAGCCCTAGAGAAATCACCTTATTGGATTAAGTCCGGTCAAAAACTTAATAAGCTTAATATAGATGAAGAGTGTTTAATCATGTTATTTAGACAATTAGACACTAGAGGGAAGAAAACTGTCGAAAATACTGCATCTTTTCAAATAAGAATGAAAAATATAAAAAAGTAATTTGTATTACAATTTACCTTCAGAAAGATCCTGATGGAAAGAGAACAATGCAATGTGTCTTACAAAACCTCTTTACAAGTGCAAAAATCTGTGCTACATTGAACTTAGCCAAAGAAAAGATTTCAACATGTGTACAAAGCGAAAGCCCCAGGATGGCCGTCCTGAGGCTTTCATTTTGGGCTGACTGTTGCGGTTTAATCTCTATCCAACCACTTGCTTATGTAATTGCCAATCACACTCGCCACGATAGAGCCAATAAAAGAAAAGATTTCACGCATGTATACACCTCCTTCCCGCTGGAAAGAGTCAACAGCGTAGTTATTATAACATCAATCGACATAGAGCGCAAATTTTCAAATTTCCCCCCGAAAACTCTTAATCAGGGTGTCCAGGGTTCGAGCCCCTGGCGGTCCACTCGAAGTACTGATTTTTGGGACATATGAGCCCGGGGGTCGGTACTTTTTTTGTGCGTTGGCATGAGCCGTGCGTATGAAAAGACAGGGACATTTCGTGGGAGCTTGCTCACAAAGAAATGTTTCTGACTTTTCATACATAGGGCGAAGCCCGCAACAACGAGCAAGCTTGCTTGCGAGTCTGTTGCGCACGGCGTAGCGAGCCGAGGGAAGCGCACGGCGTGGCGAGCCGAGGAAGGCGCACGGCGTGGCGAGCCGAGGAAGGCGCACCGAGCCATAGCCGAAAATGGTTTACAAAATCAGATGAATCGATGTTTCAAAACAAACTAAGAAAGGATAAAACTCCTGATTAAGAGTCAGGTGTTCCAATAATTATATGACCCCTATATTTGATACCCATGCACATTATGACGACGAATCTTTCGACACTGACAGAGATACTCTCATATCCGCCCTTCCTGCTCAGGGCGTTGCCAAGGTAGTAAATGTAGGCGCAAGCCTTACTTCCTGCAAGAAAACCCTTGCCCTTATGGACCGGTACGATTTTATTTACGGCGCTATCGGTGTACATCCCAGCGAGACGGCAGAATTAAACGAGGAGAATTTCCGGTGGCTGAAGGAGGCCTGTGGACATGAAAAATGTGTGGCCTTGGGCGAGATAGGGTTGGATTATTATTGGAATGAACCCGAACCCACCATCCAGAAAGAATGGTTTGAGCGCCAGATGGATTTAGCAAGGGAACTTAAGCTTCCCATGGTGATTCATTCCCGAGATGCAGCCAAGGATACCGTAGATATGATGAAAGCGGCGAAGGCTGAAGAAATCGGTGGTGTAATCCATTGCTATTCCTACAGCAGGGAGACCGCCAGAGATTTTCTCAATATGGATTTCTATTTTGGCATCGGTGGTGTACTGACCTTTAACAATGCCAAGAAGTTGAAGGAGGCGGTGGAGTACATTCCTATGGACCGTATTGTGTTGGAGACGGATTGTCCCTATCTTGCCCCCGTTCCTTACCGCGGCAAGCGCAACTGCTCCCTGTACATTGCACATGTCATTGAAACCATGGCTCAGATTAAAGGAATTTCCGAAGAAGAGGTAAGAAAAAAGGCATGGGACAATGCCCATGCACTTTATCGCCTGTAAGTAAACAGGAAAAATATTATGCTGCCTTCTTTTTCTTAAGCGCTGCTCTTAATCCAATTTCCTCTTTTCGAATCATTCGGCGGATATTTTCAAAATGTTTTGTAATAACAACCAAAGAGGCAATGGCCGGAATCAGGAATGCCCAAGGCACATTACACATAAAGCATAACCAAATGGGGAAGGTGGTTACGGATGTAAAGGTTGCCAGTGCAATATAGTCCGTAATCAGGGTAATCAGGATGATGCCGATGCCCATGATGATAAAGAAGCGCCAGTCAAGACCTAACATTATGCCAACATAGGTGGCAAAGCCCTTGCCGCCTTTTCCCCTGAGGTAAAAGGGGAAGATATGGCCAAGAACAGCGGCTGTTCCTGCGCAAAAAGGAAGGTAGATATACTCCGGAAAAAGCCATTTGGCTAAAAGTACCACCAGAGTACCCTTCAAAATATCACAAATTCCCACAATAAGACCGTACTTCCAGCCTAACATGATGGTAGTGTTAGATGCACCCAGATTGTTGGAACCGCCGGAACGCAGGTCTTTTTTCTTTATTTTGGCAACGATTAAGGAAGTGCTGATACTGCCGGCCAGATATCCGATTAAAATAGCAGCTATGTATACAACATAGATTTTCATAATTAGTGCCCCCATTCATAAAATATACATATATCGACAAAAATATTTCCTTTTCGTCAATTTTATGGTACTCTTTTTTATGGAAAATAGCAACCAATTATTTTTATGGAGGCAAAGATGAGGCTTAATTATAGAAGAACCCTGTTGACAGGTCTTGCATTTATGGCAATTTATTCTTTTTGGCAGACCTATGATAATGTGGTACCCTTGATTCTGAAGAACAGCTTTCAGATGAATGAGATTGTTACCGGTGCAGTGATGGCAGCGGATAATATCATCGCATTGTTCTTACTGCCCTTGTTCGGCAGTTTGTCAGATAAAGTAAATACCAAGTGGGGAAAGCGTAAGCCCTTTATTGTGGTGGGAGGATTTCTTTCGATGACAGCCATTGCTTTTATGCCTATCGGCGATAATGCCCGAAGTCTTCCGCTGTTCATGATTTCTACAGGTCTGGTACTTTTGTTTATGGCGTTTTTCCGCTCCCCGGCGGTGGCGCTGATGCCGGATGTGACGCCCAGACCTTTGCGAAGTAAGGGAAATGCTATTATTAACCTGACCGGTACAGCCGGTGCCATTTATGCGTTACTTATGACAGGTTTTGTAGTAGGAGAGGGCAAAACCCCTGACTATACAGCCTTGTTTGTGTCCGTGATTATCTTCATGGCAATTTGTATCCTGGTATTGATGTTTACGGTAAATGAAAATAAATGGAGTGAGGAGGCCAGAGAAATCGAGCGTCAGCATCCCGAACTTATGGAAAAGGAAGAGGAGCAGGAAACGGCTGCAGAGGGTAAGAAAGGAAAGCTTAGCAGACCTAAGAAAAAGAGTCTGATTTTCCTGCTTTTATCTGTGGCCTTCTGGTATATGGCGTACAATGCAGTCACCAGCACGTTTTCAAGATATGCCACGGAAGTTTGGGGGCTGGAAAACGGCGGCTATGCGGATTGTCTTATGGTGGCTACCGTGGCGGCAATTTGCAGCTATATCCCATTGGGAGCTCTTGCAAGCAAGGTTGGCCGTAAAAAGAGCATTCTTATTGGTGTTGTGGGTCTGTTTCTGAGTTTCTTCTATGTAGGGTTTTTCTCAGGATATCATTTCATGATTAACCTGGGATTTGTAATTGTGGGAATCTCTTGGGCAGCCATCAATGTCAATTCCTTCCCCATGGTAGTGGAGATTGCAAATGACGGAGATGTGGGCAAATATACCGGCTACTATTATATGTTCTCCATGGCGGCGCAGGTGCTTACTCCGGTGCTTTCCGGTGTGTTTTTGCAGATGATAAGTTATAAAACGTTGTTTCCCTATGCATGTATTTTCTCGGCACTGGCTTTTGCGACCATGATTTTGGTAAAACATGGGGATGTGAAACCCGTTGCAGGAAAATCTGTATTGGAGAGCTTTGATATTGATGATTAAGACAATATCGGTTAAAATAGAGGCAGTATAACGTTTTTATTCAAGAGAAGGAGAAAAGACTATGTTTGTAAAAAATGAAGCATGCAGCGTAACCCCTTGTGAGCCCGGCGTATCCAGAAAGGTGATGGCTTACTCCGACCAGCTTATGATGTGCGAGATTACTTTTGAGAAGGATGCAGAGGGCAATATGCATAAGCATCCTCACGAGCAGATTACTTATATTGCAGAGGGAAGCTTTTTGTTTACCATTGATGGCGAGAGCCAGGTGGTAAATAAGGGGGACAGCGTATTTATGCCTTCCAATTCCGAGCACGGTGTGAAGTGTCTGGAAGCCGGTAAGCTGGTGGATGTATTTAATCCCAAGAGAGAGGAGTTTCTGTAAAATGAAACAAGCCAAATTCTCCAGCAGATGGGGATTCATTCTTTCGGCAGTAGGTTCTGCCGTGGGTATGGCGAATGTGTGGGGTTTTCCGGCCAAAATGGGAGCCAACGGCGGCGGTGCCTTTCTGGTAGCCTATTTGATCTTTATTGCATTGTTTAGTGTGGCGGGATTGTCTGCGGAATATGCCATTGGACGCAGAGCACGCACTGGTACGCTGGGGTCTTATCAGTTGGCGTGGTCCACTCGCAGTGCAAAACTGGGAAAAGCGGGCGGTCTGCTTGGATGGTTACCTCTTGCCGGTTCTATGTGTATTGCAATCGGATATGCAGTCATTATTTCCTATGTGTTGAAGGCATTTTTCAGCTCCGTGACCGGAGATTTGATGAATGTGGATACCACAGCATGGTTTGAGTCCTTTTCCGGTGCAGATTATTCGGTAATTCCTTTTCACATTATTGTGGTGGTAGGTACACTGCTTACATTGCTTCTGGGAGCCAAGAGTATTGAGAAGAGTAATAAAATTATGATGCCCTTGTTCTTTATCATTTTCGTGGTGTTGGCGGTGCGTGTGGCTATGTTGCCCGGCGCAGTGGATGGCTACAAGTTTATGTTTACTCCTCGTTGGGAGGAGCTTAAGGATCCTATGGTGTGGATTTGGGCCATGGGACAGGCATTTTTCTCTTTGTCCGTAACAGGAAGTGGCATGATTGTGTATGGTGCATATTTGGATGACAAAGAGGATGTGGTGCATATTGCAGTGCGTACGGCGGTATTTGATACCATTGCGGCTTTGGTGGCGGCTCTGGTAATTATTCCGGCATGTTTTGCATATGGACTGGACGTGGGAGCCGGGCCTTCTTTGCTTTTTGTGACTTTGCCCAGAATTTTGCAGGACATTCCCTTTGGACAGGTTTTTGCCATTATTCTGTACACTGCTATGATTTTTGCAGGCGTAAGCTCTCTGCAAAATATGTTTGAGGCGGTGGGTGAGTCCCTGCAGCACAAATTCCCTAAACTTAGCCGTAAAATGGTGCTTGTGATTCTCTGCGTGGTTTGTCTGGGATTTGGTCTGCACATGGAGCCTATTGCCAAGTGGGGACCTTGGATGGATATTGTGTCTATATATATCATTCCGATCGGTGCAACCTTGGGCGCGCTGTCTTGGTTTTGGATTATGAAGCGCAGTGAGCTTCTGGATGAGATTAACAAAAGTGTAAAGAAACCGCATGGTACACTTTGGCACAGTGCAGGAA
>JAZQLH010000080.1:0-39239 GCA_045542555.1 Acetatifactor sp.
TTTTTGCTTTCATCCCAACGAATCTTGCAGTTTTCCTGTTTTAGTTGGGAAATTCCATTTTCTTAACTATACACCCCAGACAATTGAACTACGTTCAATTGCCATTCCTCGCTCTAAAGAGCCCGATAACTTCCAATTTGTAGGGAATAAAACTATACCTTCCCAATTTGCTAACGAACTGCGTTCGCAGATAACGTAATCTAAATATTAAAACTTTACATCTTCCTGTCTTTCTTAATCTATGTTATAATCTCTTTATATTCCACCTATGGGGAGGTGTACCGGTTGATAAATTTCAAGTGTACCAACTGTGGCGGTGAGATGGCGGTAAGCCGCATCGGTGATTTAAAGTGTCCGTACTGCGGTTCCAACAAATTCTTCAGCGACAGGGAGCTACAGGAATATAAAGCCTTTCGTCTGCGGATGTTAGAGTATTTGAGTGCAGCGGCAGATGAGGAGAAGGGCGCCGGCTATCTGGAGCGTTTGTGGAACGACACGGCCACAGAGGTTTTTAAAGATAAAGACGGAATGGATATTACCGTTAAGTACATATACAAGAGTTTGGAAAATGGCGTCTGGATGTATGCCGCCCGCAGGAATGTAATTTATATTTATCCCAAGGAGAGAAAATGGCAGGCAGAGGATTCCATAAATTTCTTTTCTAAGCTGACCTATCCCAAGGCGGATGTAAAGAATCTGGAGAGATGTTTCCCGGTACTGGCAGGCCGATATGAGCTTGAGGACGGGCAGATTATGATTGTCTATTCCAAGGATGAAAATATGTATCCGGTGTCCATGTTTGGAAGTCTTTCCGCCAAGCATGTGGAGTGGATTATTTCAAGGCTTGAGAATATTGCTTGTGTGCTTGCCTTTAATGATATGGCACACGGCGGGATTACCACGGAGGCGGTTTTTATCAACCCCAAGACCCATGAGGCTGCTTTGTACGGTAACTGGAGCAAAACCAAAGAGCATTTAGAGGGCTCTAAGCAGGACTTGCGGGATATCAGAACGGTGGCAATAACTCTTTTGGGGAAGGAGTACAAAGATGCGCCCAAGCCTTTAATTGATTTTTTGACAAGTGAGCCCATCAGCAATGCCTACAATGATTTTGCCAGATGGGATGAAGTGATAGAGAAAGAATTGGGCGGACGACATTTTACCAAATTTACAATGTAAAGGGGAGGAATTATAAATGGGAAGAGGTAGTTACACAAGTGCAGACTGGAGTAAATTAAAGAACAGCTCCAAGATTACCGCATCATCAACGGCGGAACAGATTTTTACTTCCAGACAGATGGAAGAGCGTTTTAATCCGAAATTTATCAATAAGAGAGAGTCAAGGGATTCTGAGGATCATCCCAATTCCACGCCCATCATGATTGGTCTGGATGTGACAGGTTCCATGGGGTATCTTTCTGCGGAAATTGCCAAGAATGGTTTGAATGAAACCATGATGAAAATTTATTCCACGAATCCCATTGAAGACCCGCAGATGATGTTTGCGGCCATCGGTGATGTGTGCGACATGGCGCCCTTACAGGTGACCCAGTTTGAGTCGGATATTCGTATTGCGGAGCAGCTTTTAAGTCTCTGGCTTGAGGGCCGGGGAGCGGATGGACCGGAGGACTATCAGCTTCTGTGGTATTTTGCGGCCAATCATGTATATACGGACGCTTTTGAGAAGCACGGCAAAAAGGGATTTTTATTTACCATCGGCGATGCGGATTGTCATGTACAGCTTTTTGGGCGAGATATTAAAAAGATATTTGATGACAATTCAGATGATATTACATCTGCGAAACTGGCAGATATGGCAAGTGAGAAGTTTTATGTGTTCCATATCCACATTCAGTCACATACAGATAGCGTGCCGCCCAATTTCGGGAAGATTTTGCCCGGCAAGGTGTTGTGCATTCCTCAGACTGCGGTAAATACATTGCCGGAGATTATCATCAGCGTGATGCAGCTGGTAAACGGCGTGGAGGAGGAAAAGGTAGTTGCGCAGTGGTCTGATATGGCAAAGCCCATCGTAAAAAATGCTGTGAAGGACCTTGTAATTGAGAACAAAAAGAAGGGAATATTCTTTTGAGTAAACCATATTTTTGCGCAGTAATCGGAAAAGGATTTGGTGACGAGGGGAAGGGAATGGCAGTGGATTTCCTTTCCGCCTGTCATGATAAAACACTGGTAATCCGTCATAATGGTGGGGCCCAGTCAGGACATACAGTAGAATTGCCGGATAAACGGTTCGTGTTTCATGAGCTTTCGTCCGGCTCTTTTCGTCGTGCAGATACACTGTGGGCAAATACATATTTCCCGGATTTGTACAAATTGGAGGAGGAAGTAGTTGCTTTTGAAGCTGTGGCCGGTTTTGTTCCCTGTATCTATGCGCAGCCTGATACAGCTGTAACGATTATTGATGATGTGCTTCTTAATATGGCGGCAGAAGAGGCCAGGGGAGAGCATCGGCATGGAAGCTGCGGTATGGGTATTTATGAAGCACAATGCAGAACAGAGGCGGGGTTTGCTGTGACCATAGGAGAACTTTTGGTGTTGTCCAAGGAGCAGTTGGTTCAGAGACTTTTGAAAATCCGAAGCGACTACCTGCCCGGGCGGCTGGCAGAATTGGGACTTTTAGAAACCGACTTAGGGGAATATGGCGAATTGCTGGAAAATACACATGTGCTTGAAAATGTTGCAGAGGAGATGCTTAAGAATCTAAAATATATCCATGTGACAACAACGGTGTCTGCGCTTGTGGCTGATTATGACTGTGTTATTTTTGAAAACGGTCAGGGGTTGCTTTTGGATTCAGAGAACGAAATGTATAGTCCTCATGTGACTGCATCTCGTACAGGTCTTACGAATCCTTGCGAATTTTTGCGAAGTATTCACGGGGAATTGAATGAAGTGGTCTATGTAACCAGAAGTTATGTGACCAGACATGGTGCAGGCCCTCTGCCCCATGAATGCGACCCGAGTGCCTTGGGAATTTGGGAAGAGGATAGGACCAATCTGAAAAATGCATGGCAGGGACATCTTCGCTATGCAAGACATGAAGCGGTACAGGATTTTGCCAAAGCGGTAGAGGTGGATTTGAGGAATGTTACCCGATGCGATTTGCCTATGCCTAAGAAAACGCTTCTAATCACCCATTTAAATGAGACGGATAATCAGGTTTTGTGTTGCGATAGGAAGTATTCCGTGGAGGCCTTTTGCAGCATGGAGCCAATGGCAAAGGTTTTTGATTCGTTCTTGCTGTCTTCTACTCGTTTCAGTCAGGATATAAAGGAATAGAGCTTACATACAAAAGAGAAAATAAGGAGAGAAAACATGAAAATCAGAAGAGTTTTTCTGGCGGTGATGATTGGAGCATTATTGCTGGCAGGATGTACAAATGCAACAGAGGTATCGGTATCTACCGAGTCGGAGAGTGAAACCAGGAAGGAGACTATCGTTTCCGACGAGGCATTTTTCCAAAAACTTTATCAGACAATGTCGTCAGAGGCTTTCTTCGAACTGATGGTGGAATTTATCAGGACTGAGGATGTGGAAGCGATTCTTACGGGCCTTAATGGCGAGGCATGTATATACAGTGCGGAGGATGGTTTTGTATCCGATTACACAGGAACCGCAGTAGGTTTATATCCCGGAGATGAAGGTGAATATTATTTTTATATAGGTGAGTATGTGAACGGTTGCAGAGAGGGTGAGAATAAATCCCTACATGTTTCTGACCGTGCTTTTTATGTATTTGATGGTAGCTGGGCAGATGACAAGCCAAACGGCAAAGGAAGTGTGACACAGTACACTCGTGAGGAGGATGGCTCTTACTCGCAGAGCTATATGTTTTCTAAAAGTGGCAATTTTGTGGATGGTATAGAAGACGGAGAATTTTCGTGTACCTTTATCAATTTGCAGGATTATACCATTCTTACAGGCTCTTATACTGCTGTGGCAGGGGCAGCAGTGGATGTGTGGGACCAATATCCGCAGTATCATGACAGAGAGGATTTTAAGGGGGATCATGAAAGTGGTAAGCGAATCATAGTAGTGTGTCTGGATGAGACAGGGGACAATATAATCTGGCTGTCACAGGATAATTCGGAGGAGAAATTGGCAGTTCCGGGATTTGGTGTTGATGAATAAAAAGGATGATTATGCAGGAGTTTCGTAAGTAATTCATAGACTTATGGGGCTCCTGTTTTGGTAAAAAAACATTTGACAGGTTTTCGTATTGCTGATATGATAAGACAAATCTAATATCTGCCGTTATGGCGGAATATCTTTCATTCTTTTAGCGTTTCTGCTAATTTTTCGACAGTGATTTATGTGTAGGAGAGAACCTTGATAATTGAATAAAGGGCTTTACATCTGCATAAAGACGCCTTTATAATATAGGTATCAACCTATAGAAAGAGGTGAGGTACATGGAGGTTGAAGTTATGACAGATAAACAGTATGAAGGTATGATAAAGGATAGTATTGCGTGTTTGGATAGGGTTGCCAAAAGTACAAATGATATAGGTGCATTAAAGGCATTGTTGGAAGAGAGAAAGCAGTTGGAATCAAAACTGGGATATGAAATCCCTGCAAGGAATCTGTATGATTCTGTTATTGAAGCGGAGTAACAAGTAAACAATATAGATTAAGGTGTAAAGTCTTTTGTTGAATTATTAGACTTTACATCTTTTTTTGTTGTTCCGAGAGAACCTTGATAATTGAATAAAGGGCTTTACATCTTCAAATAGTTCCCTTTATAATATAGGTATCAACCTACGAAGGGAGCGTGAAAGGATGGTTGAATATATGCCGACAGACATGCAGTATAAAGATGGGCTTAGGAAAGACAAATTCTTAAATGATTTGATTATCGAAGCGCTTGAAAATGATGATAAGGAAAAGGCGCTGGAATATCTTAGAAAAGATAATGAACGTATTGAAAAAGCGTTGGAAGAATAATTGATGTGTAACTTATAAACAAGGTGTAAAGTCTTTTATTGAATTGACAAGACTTTACACCTTGTTAAATTTTGCTGGACAAAATGGGGTGTTGGTCGTATATTAGGTATAATATTCTGAAAGGGGAGGTACATATGGTTACACCTACAAGCGGAGAGCGAGTTTCCAAGATTGATACTTATCTAAACTGTGCAGAGACCTTTGCTTACAGAAGCACCTGTATTAAGCGTAAATATGGTGCAGTGATTGTGAAGGATGATGCTGTGATTTCTACAGGTTACAATGGCGCACCAAGAGGTTTTGAGAATTGTTGTGATATCGGAAGGTGTCCCCGAATTGAGAGAGATATGCATCAGGGTGAGGGGTACGGAATGTGCCGGGCCATTCATGCAGAGGCCAATGCACTTTTGAACTGTTCCAGAAACCAGACCATTGGTGCGGATTTGTACTTGGTGGGTGTGAATCCGGGGGACAATTCTATCCACAAGGCAAAGCCATGTCCCTTGTGTGCCAGAACCATTATTCAGGCAGGAATAAGAAATGTTTATCTGCGGGTAGGAGAAGGCAAGGACAACTATGAGGTTGTCAAGGCGGAAGAGCTGGAGTGGGTGCAGGAGAGTAGGTAATCTATGAAAGAAGAAAAATATATCTATAAGAAAGCCACCTTAGCGGATATAGAAGAATTGGTTCAAACACGTATTGCGGTCCTTCGGGCAGCCAACAAGCTATCCGACGATGTGGATATGTCAGAGGTTGAGAAGCAGTCACGTGAATACTACATACATGCATTGGCAAGTGGTGACCATGCGGCGTATTTGGTCTATGATGAAGAACAGTTTATTGGCGCAGGCGGTGTCAGCTTTTATCAGGTCATGCCCACTTATCACAATCCAAGTGGTAGGAAAGCTTATATCATGAATATGTACACCGCACCAGAGTATCGCAGGCAGGGCATTGCGTTGCAAACCCTGGATTTGCTGGTAAAAGAAGCCAAAGCACGGGGAATTGCCCAGATTTCTTTGGAGGCTACTGAGGCCGGACGCCCATTATATGAAAAGTATGGATTTGTGGCAATGCAGGATGAGATGGAACTTATATAAAATATTTTAAAAATGTCTATTGACTCTTCCCTTGGGGCATGCCCTACCATGGATGTCAGGAGGTGGTAAAGGATGGATAAAAGAATGACATCGGGAGAGATTGCCAAGAAGGCAGGCATTTCTCAAAAGGCAGTTCGTCTATATGACGAGAAGGGTTTGTTAAAGCCTTCAGAGTACTCAGAAGGGAATTATAGGTTATATGACAGGGAAGCGTTGTTGGTGCTTGAAAATATTATTGCACTAAAGCGTATCGGATTCTCTTTGGAGGAGATTCGGGACAATCTGAATGTGGAGAATAATATAGACATTAAAGGAGCCCTGAATCGCCAGTTGGAGCTTATGGAGAGACGCAAAGCAGAAATTGATAGAACCATCGGTTGTATTCGAGGTGTACTGGCAAGGACGGAAGGGGAACCGGACTGGAATGCGGTGGCGGAAATTGCCCGCATGATTCAGATTGATCAGGCTTCTGACGAAAGCTATTACCATTCCAGAAAACATAATGCAGAGAATGGTGAATGGTATGTGAGAGTTTATGATTCTCTGAATCTTAAGGCAGGTAGCTGCGTGTTGGATTTGGGTTGTGGATTTGCTAAGATTTGGAGAAACAGTTGGCGTAGGATTCCACAGGATGTAAAGATAGACGCTGTTGATTTGCATGGCAGTTGGGCCGATAATTTTGCAGATTTCATCGAGCGTGAGAAGGACAATCTGGCATCGGGGTCAGAGGTGCATTTGCACTGGATGGATATTGAGGAGGATGCTCTTTGGGGCACGCTTGAAAAGGGCGTGTATGACTATGTGGTTGCCCATTATCTTATGAAGTTTATCAGGGATAAGGAGCTGTTTTTGAAACGTGTGGCAGACAGCCTGATTGAAGGTGGTGTATTCTCTTGCAATCACAGCGGAGTGGCAGCGCATCATGCTTTTTGGCAGCAGACTTTTGCAGATATGAAGCTCGATGCTAAATTTATTTCCGATGTGGTAACTAAGAAGCAGGCTGAGTATGAGGAATTTAATTCCATGCTTCAGAAGTATTTCGGTGAAGTGGGACTGATTAAGTTATCTAATGCTATGGGCTATGATAACAGTGAGGAAGTATTTGAACAACTCTGCAAAACCTATGAGTCCGGCAGGAAATATCTGCAAGAGCATGAAGTAGAAATTAAGGCTTATGTAGATAAGGTGATTGAGGAAGAGAGAACGTTTGTGGTTCCTTCTGATGTGGCATTTTGGCGTTGTTATAAGTAGGTGACAATATGTTTTATGAAGTTGATGATTTGAGAGATAAAGAAATATTCTTGAGACTGAAACGTACCTGTAATGCAAACCCCGAAAAAGACTGGGTGCCGGCGTACTATTTTGATATTTGCCTTTTGAATGGTGAAGTTATCGGATATTGTGATTTGCGCATTGAGCATAACCATAAGACTTATGTGGGTGGAAATATCGGTTATGGTATCAATGAATCCCACAGGGGGCACCATTATGCAGCTAAGGCATGCGAGTTACTGTTCCGACAGGCGAGAAAACATGGTATGGATTATGTCATTATAACTTGCGTACCAGAGAATATTGCGTCTGCGAGAACCTGTGAAATTGCAGGAGGAATCTATCTGGAAACGGCAGATATTCCGAAGGACAATGAGATGTATGCAGAGGGTAAGCGAAGAGTGAGAATTTACAAGTTTGCTCTATAGATGAATTTAGCATTGGAAATGAGTTTTAGAGGAGGGCGCACCTATGAGTATTATAAAAAACGAGATACCGATTCTCGAATTTGATACGGATACTACCGCAGTTATTATGCCTACCCATGAGCATTTTGACTTGCAACTTCCTAAGAAGGCAGTGTATGCTTTTCTGGGTGAGCATATTGATAATTATGCAAAAAGCAATCAATGTGAGCAGGTTGCAACCTTTGTGTCGGAGACGAAATTGTACCCTGTATATGTAACACACTATAAAGGTGAAGAAATCTGTCTGTGTCAGGCGCCTGTGGGTGCTGCGGCGGCAGCTCAGATTCTGGATTGGTTGATTGGGTATGGTGTAAAAGAAATTATATCCGGCGGCTGTTGCGGGGCACTTAAGGATTTTGCGGAGAATGTCTTTATTGTACCAAGCAAAGCCCTTCGGGATGAGGGCGCCTCCTATCACTATATGGCACCTTCCCGCTATGTGGAGATTGAAAAAGTTGCATTAAAGGCCATTGAAAAAACACTTACAGAGCATAACTTGCAGTACACGGAGGTTATGACCTGGTCCACCGATGGCTTCTATCGCGAGACCAAGGAAAAGGTAGCATATCGTAAAGAGGAAGGCTGTGCAGTTGTGGAGATGGAATGCTCTGCCCTTGCGGCCTGTGCTAAGATGCGCGGTGCAATCTTTGGTGAGATCCTTTTTACAGCAGACAGCCTGGCAAATGTAGAGGAATATGATGAGCGTGGTTGGGGAGGCGATTCCTTTGCATATGCACTTAAGCTTTGCCTGGATGCGGTGGTGAAGCTGTAGATTTATAAAAGCTATTTTTTCAAAAACAGAATATTTATATCATCAAGAATAAACACTATCCTTGAAGGATGGTGTTTATTATGTTTAAAACGAAGAAAAGTATTTTGCCATGGCTGGTTCTTGCCGGAATTATTGTAATCCGCGGCTTTGCCAGTGGTATCAATGCAGTAGCAGGTTTATTCCTGACTCCGGTAACGAAGGAACTGCAGGTAGGTATCGGCACGTTGTCCTTGTATTTCAGTGTAATGTCTGCGGTGCAGGTGGTATGGTTCAGCTATGCCGGTAAATTGTTAAATAAATATGATGTGCGGATTGTGGCGGCTGTGGCAGCAGTGCTTCAGACGCTTACTTTTGCGGCCTTTGGTCTGATGAGTCATGTGGCAGGATGGTATGTATTGGCAATTCCCCAGGCTATGGGATCGGCCATATTGGTTAACCTGATTGCTCCTATTTTGATTAACAGGTGGTTCCCTGATAAGACAGGTATCATTCTGGGGGTGCAGTCGGCCTGTGTGGGTTTGTTTGGAGCGGTGCTTCAGCCGGTCACATCCAATATTATTGCGGGTAGCGGCTGGCGTACCGGCTATACCATGATCGGTCTGGTGGCTTTTGTGGTGATTGTGGTAGCAGTATTTGTCTTTCTTAAGGACAGACCGAAGCAAAACGACCAGGTTGCAGACGTAAATTCAGCTATCGATAAGGGAAAGAGAGCTGTGCAACAGACAATGGTATCGGAGGATGGAGAGGTAATTAAGGAGACTGCGGATGCATCTACCCGCTCAGCCTCTTTTTTTGCCCTGCTTTTATTTATGTTATCTCTCACCGGTGTGGCGGTGTTTGTGCAGCATATTCCTACCTATGGCAATCTGTTGGGATATTCCGTGACACAGGTGGGAAATGCACTTTCCCTGGCTTCTGTAGGAACGGCTATGGGTGCTCTGATAATCGGCTTTCTTGCAGATAAAATAGGAGCTGTCAATACCTGTTATGTGGTGTTGGGGCTGTGGTTGTTAGCGGTTATTTGTTTCTTGTTTGGTGGGCGTCATATCATGGTTTTTCGTATAGCAGCATTTTTGAATGGTGTGGCAGTCCCCGGTGTAACGATTCTCTCCCCGGTTCTGACATTGGCCTTTTATGATAGGACAAATTATGAAAAAGTATATGCTAAGGTGTCTATGGGAGCTCCTTTATCTTCCATATTTTTGGTTCCCATATATGGTTTCATTTATGATGCTACGCAAAGTTATATGGTGGTATTGTTTATTCTGATAGGGCTTCTTTTATTGGCAGGAGGCAGTATAGCCTATGGTTGGCGCAGTAAAATGAGGAATGAAAATCCCGGGGAGTAATTTCCGGGATTTTTTGTACAAAGCAATAGATGTATGATATAATATCTGATAAGTCAGTGTCAGAATGAAGCATTGAAGGACAGGAGAAATTGCGTGGAACATCAGAATAATGAAAATAATCATAATACGGTACATAAACGTCGTGTGCGCTACAAGGGAACTCACCCAAGAGCCTTTCATGAAAAATATAAGGAGGCCAACCCTGAGAAATATGCGGACACCATCGAGAAGGTGATTCGTAAGGGCAGTACGCCTGCAGGAATGCATATTTCCATCATGGTGGACGAGATACTTGAGGTATTAAAGATTCAGCCGGGAGAACAGGGCTTGGACGCCACATTGGGGTATGGCGGACATACCAAAGCTATGTTGCAGTGCCTTGAGGGACAGGGACATATGTATGCCTTGGATGTAGATCCAATAGAGAGTGTAAAGACGGAGGAGCGACTGAAGGCCCAAGGCTTCGGGCCGGAGATTCTAACCATCAGGCGTACTAATTTTGCCAACATTGATGAGGTGGCTAAAGAGGCCGGAAAGTTTGATTTTGTGCTGGCGGATTTGGGTGTTTCCTCCATGCAGATTGACAATCCTGAGCGCGGGTTTTCTTATAAGGTGGATGGGCCTTTGGATTTGCGTTTAAATCCCAATCAGGGAGAATCGGCAGCGGAACGGCTGAAGAAATTGTCACAGGACGAATTTGTATATATGATGCAGGAAAATTCCGATGAGCCTTATGCAAAGGAGATTGCAAAGACTGTATTTAACAATATGCGTAAGGGGCAATTTGTGGAGACTACTACGGATTTGAAAAATGCCATTGAGAAGGCATTGGAGATTGTTCCGGCAAAGGAACGTGCTGAGGCGGTAAAAAAGTCCTGTGCAAGAGTATTCCAGGCTCTTCGCATTGATGTAAACAGTGAGTTTGAGGTGCTGTATGCCTTTTTGGAAAAGCTGCCTGATGTGCTTGCACCGGGGGCGAGAGTTGCGATCCTCACCTTCCACTCGGGGGAGGACAGGTTAGTGAAAAAGTCCTTCAAGCAACTTGCGAAGGCAGGCGTTTACAGCGAAGTTTCTGAGGATGTGATCAGACCTTCGGCAGCAGAGTGTACCAGAAACCCCAGAGCGAAGTCAACCAAGCTTCGTTGGGCAATTAAAGCATAAAACAGATGGAGGAAAAGGAAATGGTAAAACATATTATTTTGTGGCAGTTAAAGGATGAATTTTCAGCAGAAGAGAAGGAGAACATCAAGGCAGGAATAAAGTCCGGTCTGGAAGGTCTGGCAGGGAAAATTCCGGGACTTGTGGACATTCATGTGCAGACGGAGTGTCTTGCATCCTCTAATGCAGATGTAATGCTGGATTCTACCTTTGAAAGTGAGGAGGCATTGAAGGCTTATGCGGTTCATCCTGAGCATGTGAAGGTTGCGGATGAGAAGGTAAGACCTTTTACCAAGAGCAGAAGCTGCATGGATTTTATAAAATAATAAAAAAGTGTAAAAATGTATAGACGAAATAGTCGAAAAAGAGTACAATAAAAGTAATTAATGTCAGAAAATTCAGAGGGTACTGTTATGCAGGAAATTTTGTTGACAGATTTAATTGATTTACAAGTGTTGCAGAGAATACAGAACGGTTTTTCTAAATTTACCGGTATGTCCTCTTTGACAACGGATGCAGATGGCAATCCGGTTACAGAGGGGAGTAATTTTGTGGACTTTTGTACGAAATATACCCGAAGTACTGAAGAGGGATTAAAGCGTTGTATGGCATGTGACAGGAAAAGCGGACTGATGGCTTTGGCCAAGGGCAAACCTGTGGTGTACAATTGCCATGCAGGATTGGTGGATTATGCGGCGCCTATCATGGTAGACGGACAATATCTGGGAAGCTTTATGGGCGGACAGATTCGTACTGCTCCGGTTGATGAGAAACTGGTGAGGGAAACCGCAGAGGAATTGGGGCTGGATCCCGAAGAATATCTGGAGGCAGCTTACAGGACCAAGCAGATTACAAAAGAGCATGCAGAAGAGGCAGCAGAATTTTTGGCGGAAATTGCAGCAGTAATTTCTGAGATGGCATATAAGAGTTATCTGGCATTACAGCAGAGCCGGCGGTTGGAGCGTGCTGCCCGTTCACATAATGAGTTTATTGTGAATATGAATGAGAAAATGAGACAGCGTGTTCAGGAATGGATTGACATGGCTCAAGGGATGCAGGATGAGGAAAATCCGGACAAGAAGGCAGCACAACTGGAAGTGCTCATGGAAAAAGGTCGTGAGTTCATGACAACGATTGATGAGACAGTGGAATATTCCAAGCTTGCAAGCGGCGATCTTGAACTAAATGAGAAGGAATATAACATTCAGGATGTTATGAAGAGCGTGCGACACAGTTATAAGACGGAGGCCAGAGAGAAGGGCAATGAAATCAAGCTGGAATTTGCAGATGATTTGCCGGCGGTTTTATTGGGAGATGCCGGACGGATCCGACAGATAGTGACCCGTTTTGTGCGCAGTGCCATCCGCAGTACGGAGAACGGAGAGATTACGCTGCGTGTTTATGGCAGCAGGAAATCCTACGCAACCAGAACCGTAATCGAGATTGCTGATACCGGAAAAGGTATGAGTGCAGAAGAACTTGCAGTAATGAAGGATATTTTTGAGAATTGGTCGGCCGATAGTGATGACGGAGTAGGAGCCATGGCGATTCCAATGCTGTTAGCGGAAATGTCAGGAGCAATTGAAATTGACAGTGAACAGGGAAAAGGAACTGTTTATAAAATTAGTATTCCGCAGCTTGCAATTGCTGCAGACAAAGGATAAAGGTGTTTGATTGGAGGTGATGTGATGAGTTTCGATTATAAAGAATATTCCGAGGCGATGGATGATTTTCTTTTACAGATGGAACAGATTCACAGTCATGTACATCCGGATATAGCGAAGGCACTACGGCGGTTGTGTGTACTTCTTCGCATAGCCAGAGTGGAGGCTTGTCTCTATGAGAATGCGGGAGAACAGGCGCTGAATCATGGTGAGTGTGGTTGCTTTTATAGTGAGGGAGAGGCTGACGACAATCGCTTTGTATCTCATAGTGAGACTGCTGAAAATGGGAATATTGCAAGTTATCGGTTTGTGGCAGCCACAGGGGCAGAGGAATGGAATGAAATAGAATTGGACAAGATTCGTTTATTGTCCAAGATGTTATTTGTATATAATGGCAGAAGCCGGATTTTAAATCTGGTAGAGAAATTGGTTTTTCATGATCCCCAGCTTAAAATCTATAATCTTGCCTACTTCATGAAAACCTGCGGAATGCTTATTAAGGCGGAATGTATCGGTGATTATGGTGCATGTTACTTTAATCTGAAGCGTTTCTCTAATGTAAATCAACAGTTGGGCAGGGATGAAGCCACAGAAGTAATGTCGGCATTTGTGAAAGGCTTGCAGAAACTTCTCACGGAGGAAGAATGTATTTGCAGAGTGGGCGGTGACAACTTTGTGGTATTGTTCCGTAAGGTCAATTTTGAGAAAATGTTGCAGTATCTGAAAGGCCAGGGGATGGTCTATGATACACACAACGGCAACAAGATTTTTATCGGAACTACGGCAGGATATTATTTGATTTCAGAGGAAACCCGCAATGCGGAAGAAATCATGGATAACGTCAGTATGGCATTTAATCATGCCAAAAATATAACCAGTGAACCTTATGTGGTTTATACGGAGGAGCTGGCAGAGCATATCAAAGAGAGCAGGGAACTGGAGGAAATGCTTCCGGCGGCTTTGGAAAATGAGGAGTTTGAAGCGTACTACCAGCCCAAGGTTGCACTAAAGGACTATACTCTGGCGGGAGCCGAGGCATTGTGCAGATGGTTCCATAACGGGCAGATGGTGATGCCCGGTAAGTTCATTCCGGTATTTGAACGTACCAAGGCGGTGACGCTGCTGGATTTCTATATGTTGGAACGCGTATGCAAGGATATTCGTAATTGGTTGGATACCGGCAAGAGGGTTGTGAAGGTTTCTGTGAATTTCTCCAGACGCCATATGGGTGATATGGATCTGGTAGAGCGTATTCTGGAGGTTGTAGACAGATATCAGGTGCCCCATGAGTATATTGAAATTGAACTTACAGAGACTACAACAGACGTTGATTTTAAGGATTTACGTCAGATTGTAAATGGACTGCAGGAGGCCGGTATCAGTACTTCGGTGGATGATTTTGGCATGGGATATTCTTCATTGAATCTAATCAAGGAATTGCCTTGGAATGTGCTTAAGATAGACAGAAGTCTGTTGCAGCCTATTGCAGAAGGAGAAGAAAACGGAAGCATTATGTTGAAACATGTAATTTCCATGGCTCAGGAGATGGGATTGGAGTGTCTTGTGGAGGGAGTTGAAACTGCAGAGCAGGTGAAATTTCTGAAACAGAATAGTTGTTTTCTTGCACAGGGATTTTTCTTTGACAAGCCCTTACCCAGAGCAGAATTTGAGAAGCGGCTTGAGGAGATTCAGGCGTAGGGTAAATAACGTAATAGAGAGTAAAATACAAATATGCTGCGCATACTGTATCTGAATTTGTTTGTCTATGTTATTGACAATGGAGGAAGAATGGTGCGCAGCATTTTTTTGATGATTATGGGCGGAAGTTTTGGGGTATTGACGGCAGCAGGGGTATTTACCGTGTTGGTGGCTGTAGGACTTGTGCCGCGATTTGCAGGCAAAACCCACACTGCTTCAAAGGTGTTTCTTTACGAAGAAATGGTTGTGGCAGGTACTTTGGTGGGCGGTGTCATTAGTATTTTCCCGGAATATATAAGGCCCATGGAATTTTTGCAGAAACATATGGAACAGCTTATGTGGTTGTGGAATGGCTGTGGTGTATTGGGGCAGATTGTGTTTGGCACATTTTCAGGAATGTTTGTGGGGTGTCTTGCATTAGCGATTGCAGAGATGTTGGATTCTATTCCTATTTTTGCAAGGAGAGTTTCTTTTCGACATGGTCTCGGGCTGGCTGTTTTGAGTATGGCTTTAGGTAAGCTGTCAGGCTCGCTTTTCTATTTTTGCAATGAGCTTCATCAGGTGATGGAGAAGTAGGAGGAAGGATGGCTGGAAATTGTACTGTTTATATAAAATGTGACCGAAACGTAGAGGTGCAGTCGGCAGATGTATTTATGAAGGATTTGGCAGATGTACATTGTCTGGACAAAACCGTGCAGGCAAAATGCCGCTCTTTGAAAGTGCATCATTTCAGGACGACTGAGGAGAAACGTTGTGTTTTTAGCACGATTAAGCTTGTGGAGCTTTTGGAGCAGGCTTGTCCCGGAATTAATGTGGAAGTAATTGGAGAGACCGATGTGCTGGTAGAGTGGGTGAATGTTCATCAGCATAAAAGTACGGGACAATGGGTAAAGGCTGCCCTGGTATGTCTGGTCAGTTTCTTTGGAACGGCTTTTACCATTATGGCGTATCATAACGATTCCGGGGTCAATGAGGTGTTCGAGGAAGTATATCGTATTGTGATGGGAAGAGAGCCGGGGGGATTGAATGTGCTTGAGATATCTTATTCCATTGGACTTGCGGCAGGTATCATTATTTTCTTTAATCATATCGGTGGAAGGCGTTTGACAAAGGATCCCACGCCTATCGAGGTAGCAATGCGCAATTATGAAAAGGATGTAGACATGGCTGTAATAGAAACCGCAGGGCGAGAGGGGAAAGAAAGGGAAAGTGACTGAAATTTATGTCGATTCATGTAAAAATGAAAGAAAATTACCATTAAATGGCTTGCGAAAACAGAATTTCGTAGTATAATTATGGTATAAGGCAAAAGTTGGCACAAAAGGAAGACAAAATGAGTAAACATAAAAGACAGATTTATCCGATGGTAATTATTATAGTGGGAATTATATTAGTGTTTTCCGCAGTGGGCATCAGTTCTTTGAATATTCGTAAGAATCTGGAGCAGGAGATGCGGAATACGCTTGGTGATGTTGCGTCTCAAAATGTCTTGGCAGTATATAACGAAGTAGAAATGCAATACAGACTGTTGGTGGGTTTTTCAGAGAAAATGCAGGATAGTCCCGGACAGGAACAGGATATTCTTAACGATATGCAAACATTTGTGGAAACCTATGACTTTAAGCGAATGGGATATATCAGTGAGGACGGAACTGCCTATACCACGGATGATCATACACTTTACCTGGGAGACAGAAACTTCTTCATAAAGAGTATGGAGGGAAAGCCTTGGATATCTGCAACATTGGGAGATCGAATCAGCGGAGAGCAGGAAACGATTAATGTTTTTAGTGTTCCGGTCTATGATAACTCAGGCGATACGGTCAGAGGTGTATTGTTTGCAACCTATCGCAATGAGATTTTCAGGGATATGATGGATGTGGACTTTTTTGAGGGTCAGGGATTTAGCTGTATTGTCAGGTCCGATGGTACGATTATTGCACATTCTCAAAATTCTCCTATAGAGCAGAGCGAAAACTTTTTTTCACATATCTGTGAAGAGAATGATTCCAATTGTACAACGGCATCCTCAATACAGGCTGCCATGGAGGCCGGAGACAGCGGATACGGATCATGTAATCATCAGGACGGAAATGCAACCGTGTTCTATTATATGCCTGTTAATGAGAATACATATGGTTCCCAGTGGTACATGGTAGCGATTGCACCGCGTTCTATTATGGATGCCCGTATGGAGCCTGTGCTTACAAATGTGCAGACACTTGCATTTGCTTTGGTTGTTATTGCAATATTAGGTGTGGGTATCTTTCTTTTGTTACAAAAGAAGCGTCAGGAAGAGCTGGAGAGTCTGGCGTATGAGGATAGTCTTACGGGCGGCTACAATTTTGCCAAGTTTAGAGAGATGGCAGGAATGCGCAGTGGACTTTCCGGTTTTGTTATCGCAATGGATTTGTTGGAATTCAAACTGATTAACAGTGGTTTTGGTGTCAAAAAGGGCGACGAAACATTGCTTGAACTGTGGAAGGTTTTGCGTGCGAGCGTCCGGGAGAATGAGCTGGTAGCGCGTGTAAATGCAGACAGATTCGTTTTGTTTTTGCAGGAAAAGGATAAAGCTGCGCTTGAAGTGAGACTTCAGAAACTAATTGTTGAAATTGGCAAGATTTCTGAGCAGCTAAATATTCCAAACCTGTTTCCTGTGTTTGGAATCTATTATGCAGAAGCTTTGGATGAGTCGGACAAGTATTATGGATATGCACTACAGGCTAAGCATCTGGTAAAGGGCCGCAGAGACCGACATTTTGCATATTATGAGGAAATAGATTCTGATAAAATTTTGAAGAATAAGGAGCTGGCGGACAGCTTTGATGAAGCACTGGCAAAGGGTGAGTTTGAAGTATGGTATCAGCCCAAGTATCGCACACAGGATGGGCAGATTATCGGCTCAGAGGCGTTGGTGCGTTGGCGCAGAGCGGATGGCAAAATGCTTTCACCTGGTATCTTTATTCCACTGTTTGAGAAAAACGGAAGTATATCCGTTTTGGATGAGTATGTATTCCGCAAGGTATGTGAGCGGCAGAAGGAACGGTTGGATGCAGGTAAGAAAATGATTCCGGTTTCTGTGAATATTTCCAGAGTGAGTTTGTATTTCGACAGAATTGTGGAACGTTATGAGAATATTCTCAAGGAAGTGGGGCTGGATGTAAAGTATGTTCAGCTTGAGATTACAGAGAGTGCAACGGTAGATAATGTGGATTTGGCTGATTTGATTAATCGATTCCATCAAGTGGGATTCGAGATGCTTTTGGATGACTTCGGCAGTGGATATTCCGCATTAGCATCCTTGAATACCATGCAGTTTGATACTTTGAAGCTGGATAAGAGTTTGATTGATTATATCGGCGATTCCAGAGGCGAAAAGCTGTTAAAGTATGTTACAAGATTGGGGCAGAGTCTGGGATTACATATTACCGCAGAGGGTGTAGAAACCTATGAGCAGGTGGATTTTTTGAAAAATTTGAAATGTGATGATATTCAGGGATATGTATATTCAAAACCTTTGCCAATGAGTGAATACGAGGCGCTTGTAGAAGGGTAACACCTTCTACAGGCGTTTATTATTTGGCAGATTGTAGTGGTATATTTGGCAATTGTATGGGGCATATTAAACGCAGGATATCTTGAAATTGTTTGGAAAAGGAGCCTGCGTATGTCCGAAGTGTCTGAGAAGCAAAAACAAGAATATAGTGAATATGTGAAGAAGGTAACCCCTACCCATAATATCTGGTTGCAGATGATCAAGGCGTTTGTAGTGGGCGGTTTCATTTGTTGCGTGGGACAGTTTATTTTAAATGCAGCCACCGATATGGGACTGGACAAGCAAACTGCAGGCAGTTGGTGCAGCTTGATTTTGGTACTGTGCAGTGCGATTTTGACAGGATTTGGGATATACTCCAAGATTGTAAAATGGGGTGGCGCAGGTGCGCTGGTTCCCATTACCGGATTTGCCAACAGTGTAGCGGCCTGCGCAGTGGAGTACTCTGTGGAGGGGCAGGTCTTTGGCATTGGATGCAAGATTTTTACCATCGCAGGTCCTGTGATTTTGTATGGCGTGCTCAGCAGCTGGGGGCTGGGACTTATTTATTGGATTGGACAGATGATGGGAGTTATGTAAGTCGTAAAGTCGGGTGAGTATGTATCTATGCAATTGGCAAAGATTGTGCTAGAATAAGGTATCATGGCAAAGGAGGACCTGTTATGGATTATGCAAGTTATGTGGTGCCGACTTCTAATATTCTGGCGATGGTTTGTACATTGTTGATTGCGGTGGGACTGCCGATTCTGTTATTGATTGTCTGGAAGGTAAAAGCGAAATCAAAGCTGTATCCCTTTTTCTTAGGGTGTGGAACCTTTGTGGTGTTTGCCCTGGTGCTTGAACAGATTTGCCATATGGTGGTGCAGCTTCTGACGGGGACGCTTCTTACGGATAATATTTTGTTTTATGCGATTTATGGTGGTCTGGCGGCCGGTCTTTTTGAGGAGACCGGACGACTTGTGGCCATGAAGTTTTGTATGAAGAAGGATTTGGAAAAGAAGAATGCCATTATGTATGGTATCGGGCATGGTGGTATTGAGGCGATATTGCTGATAGGTATGACTTATGTATCCAATTTGTCATTGGCCATTACCGTTAACAGCGGTTCGCTGGGAGAAATTATGAATGCGTTGGAGGAGGCGCAACCCGGTTCTTCAGAGGCATTTCTGGCGCAGATTGCACCCTTGTGGGAGCTGCCGGCATCACAGTTTTTGCTGGCCGGTGTGGAGCGGATGGGAGCCATCGGATTACATATTGTCATGTCTTATCTGGTGTATCTTGCAGTGAAGCGCAGAAAAATTGGCTGGTATGGCTTGTCCATATTGGTGCATGCAGTGGCCAATGCCGGAATCGTTCTTTTGGCACAGGAGCTTCCCCTTGCAGTTGTAGAGCTTATTTTTATTGCGGGTGTGGCAGTCATGTTGTTGCTTATGGTGCGAAGCTATCGTCATTTAAAAGAAGTTCACTAAATTTTTAGATTTATATTATTGATTTGCTAAATTTATTGGGATATGATAGAAGGTAGTTTTCACTGGCATCATATCCCATTTTTGGTGCAAAATGTCTGATTGGGATTCATAGAATAAAGAGTTTAGAGAAGTAAGATACGGGAGACTTCAGATGGTAAAGACTTTATTAAAACATGTAAAAGAGTTTAAGAAGGATTCACTCATGACACCTTGTTTCATGGTGCTTGAGGTGCTTATGGAGACACTGGTTCCCTTCCTGATGGCATCCATGATTGACAATGGTGTGGAAGTAGGGAATCAGGAGTACATATTTAAGCTGGCAGCAGTGATGGTGGTGCTGGCCGTGATTGGTCTGTGGGCCGGTCTTATGGGCGGAAAGCATGGTGCGAAGGCTTCCACAGGTTTTGCCAGAAATTTGAGAGAGGCCATGTATAACAACATTCAGACCTTTTCCTTTTCCAATATTGACAAATTTTCTACGGCAGGTCTGGTAACCAGACTGACTACGGACGTAACCAATATCCAGAACTCTTACCAGATGATTCTGCGTATGTGCGTACGTGCTCCCATTAACCTGATTTGTGCTATGGTTATGGCCTTTATTATCAATGCCAAAGTTGCCAGCATTTATCTGGTGGCAGTTGTGATTTTGGCATGTTTCCTGGGCTTGATTATCACGTTTTCCATGAAGCATTTTAAGCAGGTATTTAAAAAGTACGATGACTTAAATGCCAGCGTACAGGAAAATATTACGGCTCAGCGAGTGGTAAAGGCATTTGTGCGTGAGGATTATGAAATTAACCGTTTCCACAAGGCCAGCGGTAATATTTACAACATGTTTGTAAAGGCGGAAAGCATTTTGGCGTTTAACTCACCCATTATGCAGTTTACCGTATATTCTTGTATTCTGCTTATCAGTTGGCTGGGCGCTAACATGATTGTGGGCGGAAGCTTAAGTAAAGGTGATTTGACCAGCCTTTTGGCCTATTGCATGAATATACTGATGAGTCTCATGATGCTGTCCATGGTGTTCGTTATGATTACCATGAGTATTGCCAGCGGGGAGCGTATCTGTGAGGTTTTGAATGAGACTCCCGATATAACTAATCCCGAGAAGCCTGAATTTGAGGTGACGGATGGCAGCATCCGTTTTGAAAATGTGACTTTCCGTTACAATAAGAACAGTGAGCGTCCCGTGCTTGACAATATTAATTTAGAGATTAAATCCGGAGAGACCATTGGAATTATCGGTGGAACCGGAAGCTCTAAGACCAGTCTGATTAATTTAATCAGCAGACTTTATGATGTGTCTGAGGGTGCTGTTTATGTGGGCGGTAAGGATGTACGGGGATACGATTTGGAGACCTTGAGAAACAAGGTAGCTGTGGTGCTTCAGAAGAATGTATTGTTCTCTGGTACCATTATGGAGAATCTTCGCTGGGGTGACGAAAATGCCACGGAGGAAGATTGTAAGCGTGTATGCAAGCTGGCCTGTGCAGATGAATTTATTCAGCGCATGCCGGATGGGTATAATACCCATATTGAGCAGGGCGGTAGCAACGTGTCCGGCGGTCAGAAGCAGAGACTTTGTATCGCAAGAGCATTGCTTAAAAATCCCAAGATATTGATTCTGGATGACAGCACCAGTGCGGTGGATACTGCAACGGATGCCAAAATTCGTCATGCCTTTGCAACTCAGATTCCGGATACCACCAAGCTGATTATTGCCCAGCGCATCTCCAGTATTCAGGATGCAGACCGTATTATTGTCATGGAAAATGGACGGGTGGACGGTTTTGGAACCCATGAGGAGCTTTTAGAAAATAATGCAATTTACCGTGAGGTTTATGAGGCACAGACCGGTGGTAGCGGTGATTTCGATGAGAATGGAGGCGAGGACTAATGGCACAACCCGTAGCATCCCGCGGACCTGCTGTGGGTCCCGGAAGAAGAGGGCCTATGGGTCCGGTTCCTAAAATAGAGAATCCCGGCAAGATTTTAAAAAAAATTCTGGGATATGTATTTAAAAATTACGGTTTTCACTGTGTGATTGTATTTATCTGTATCATAGGTAGTGTACTCGCCAATGTGCAGGGAACTTTGTTTACCAAGACCTTGATCGATGATTATATTGAGCCCATGTTAAAGCAGGAGGTGGCGGATTTTGGTCCCCTGTTGAAGGCCATGGGGCGTGTAGCGGGATTTTATCTTTTAGGTATTATCTGTAACTATACCCAGGCAAGAATTATGGTAAATGTGACCCAGGGTACCATGAAAAATCTGCGTGATGATATGTTTGCGCACATGTCAAAACTGCCTATCCGCTATTTTGACACCAATACCCATGGCGATATCATGTCCATTTATACCAATGACATTGATACCCTTCGTCAGATGATCAGCCAGAGTATTCCGCAGATGATTAACAGTGTGATTACCGTGACCAGTGTATTGGTAAGTATGATTAGTTTGAGTCTGCCGCTGACTGTTTTGAATCTGGCAATGTCAAGTATTACCGTGGTAACGGCAAGAAAGGTTGTGGGACGAAGCGGTAAGTATTTCAAGGTGCAGCAGACGGCGCTGGGTGCGTTGAATGGCTATATTGAAGAGCACATGGAAGGCCAGAAGGTAGTAAAGGTATTCTGTCATGAAGACAAGAGCATGGAGGAGTTTAAGGTACTGAACGATACCCTCTGTGAGAATGCTTATAATGCTAATAAGTTCGCAAACCTGATGGGACCTATCAATGCGCAGTTGGGCAATTTGACTTATGTGGTCATTGCCTGTGTAGGTAGTGTGCTTGCCATCAATGGCATTGGCGGTTTTACACTTGGTTCCCTGGTCAGCTTTTTGACTTTTACCAAGAGCTTTAACATGCCTTTAAATCAGGTGGCACAGCAGATGAACAGTATTGTCATGGCGCTGGCCGGTGGTAAGCGTGTATTTGACCTTTTGGACGAGGAGCCTGAGGTGGATGAGGGTTATGTGACCTTGGTTCCTGCCAAGTGGGAGAATGGTGAGCTTAAGGAAGCGGAGAAGCGCACCGGCCTGTGGGCATGGAAGCATCCTCACCGCTCTACCGGAATTACCGAATATGTGGAGCTTAAGGGCGATGTGGTGTTTGACGGTGTGGACTTTGGCTACACCGATGAAAAAATGGTGCTGCACAACATCAAGATGTATGCAACGCCGGGACAGAAGCTTGCATTCGTAGGTTCCACCGGAGCAGGTAAGACGACGATTATGAACCTGATTAACCGTTTCTATGACATTCAGGACGGTAAAATCAGGTATGACGGGATCAATATCAATAAGATTAAAAAGGCAGATTTGCGTCGTTCGCTTGGCATTGTACTTCAGGAGACCCATCTGTTTACGGCTACAGTAATGGAGAATATCCGTTTTGGACGTCTGGAGGCAACCGATGCAGAGGTCATTGCGGCAGCGAAGCTTGCCAATGCAGACGGATTTATCCGCCAGTTGCCTGATGGCTACAATACGGTGCTTACCGGAGATGGTGCCAACTTAAGTCAGGGACAGAGACAGCTTCTTGCCATTGCAAGAGCGGCTGTGGCAGATCCCCCTGTATTGATTCTGGATGAGGCTACCAGCTCTATCGACACCCGTACTGAGAAAATTGTACAGGATGGTATGGATAAGCTGATGCATGGAAGAACTACTTTTGTCATTGCCCACAGACTGTCTACAGTTAAAAACAGTGACTGTATCATGGTTCTTGAGCAGGGACGCATCATTGAGCGAGGTACTCATGATGAGCTTCTGGATGAGAAGGGCAAGTATTATCAGTTGTATACGGGTAATGCAATTAGCTAAAGAATAAGTTAAGTCCCAATTCGTTTATTTGTGTCCATGAGACTATATCTAGTCGATTGAGGTCACATATACCCTACCACGGAACGTTTCCACTCCGTGGTAGGGTATATGTGGCCTAATCGATTGCACATGCCTACAGACACAAATAAAAGAATTGGGACTAAGTTACAGTTTACAAAAGAGATGCGGAATAATATGTACAATGTTTTGATGTATGTATTATTCCGTTATTTTAATTGATATTATTCCGATTTAATTGATATTATTCCGATAAAGTGATATACTATATGACATATTGGAGGGATAATTTATGTTCATTACAGTAAAACAGGCTTCTGAAAAATGGGGTATTTCTGATAGAAGAATCCGGGTTCTTTGCTCTGAAGGGAAAATTCCGGGAGCGTACCAGGAAGGCCGAGGCTGGAAAATTCCTGTGGATGCAAGGAAACCTGCCGATGGGCGTTATAAATCAAAGGAAAGTCTTTTGCTGCAAATTGACCGCAAAAAGGCTGAGTTAGACGGAAGAAGACCTTTGACGGCAGGCGAAGTAGCAAGGCTTAACGAGGAGTTTATCGTAGAATACACATATAATTCCAACGCAATCGAGGGAAATACACTTACCTTGCGAGAAACGGACCTTGTACTCCGAGGTCTTACGATTGATCGGAAACCGTTAAAGGACCACATGGAGGCTGTCGGTCATAAGGAGGCCTTTGATTTTGTAAGTGAACTTGTAAAAGACAAAATTCCGATTAGTGAAAGTATCATCAAGCAGATTCATTATCTTGTTCTCGCAGATAAGAAAGAAGACCGTGGTGTATACCGCAGAGTTCCGGTGCGTATCATGGGTGCACAACATGAACCCGTGCAGCCGCATCTTATTGAGTCTAAGATGGAACAGTTATTACGTGATTTTGCTGAAAGCACCGAACATATAGTAACAAAACTGGCCCGTTTCCATATCGAGTTTGAAGGTATTCATCCTTTCATTGACGGCAACGGCAGAACCGGAAGACTGCTTGTGAATCTTGAATTGATGAAAGCGGGATTTCCGCCTATCGATATTAAATTTACAGATAGAGTTACTTACTACAATGCATTCGACGAGTATCATGTAAAACGCAATCTTTCGGCTATGGAAAATCTGTTTGCAGGATACATCAATGCAAGGTTGGATATGTATTTGGATATGTTGTAGGTGGCGGAGACTTTAAGATGAAAATGTATAGAAAAAACATACAAAAAAGACATATAAATTTCGAGATATGCGCTGGAAATATTAATGTACCCAGAACGCTTCTTTTTATGTTAGGTTGTCTGATACTTATGACATGGAGCATTTACAAGATTGCTGATGATAGACATTTTAACAGAATCTGTGAGAGAACAGAGGGTGTTTTGGTTGCTTATGATAGCGATTGGGATGTTGACCGCGATGGACATCGCAGTGATTATTATAAGTGCCGTTACGAGTACATGGTAGCAGATGTTCCTTATACAGTAGAGAGAAGAGCGTCCTTCAGACCTGAATTGGGTAACGTAGAAATACTTTTCTATGATC
The DNA here is from genome assembly GCA_045542555.1 of Acetatifactor sp. Lineage (GTDB taxonomy): Bacteria > Bacillota > Clostridia > Lachnospirales > Lachnospiraceae > Acetatifactor. The sequence goes on from JAZQLH010000080.1 coordinate 24,863, forward strand.
CTGAGGATCCGGAAGATGCAAGATTTTATACAAGTGTTTTTAATAGAGTTTTGAATGATGTGATGCATTCTATATTTTGTCTGGCGGGTGCATTTTTCTTCTTTATTAATCTGGCATTTATTATGGCACGCTATAAGGTAGCAACTCCGCAGATTTTCATAATTGAGGGAACCTTGCTTGTGATAATGGGTATCAGTATCCCTATTTTGACTAGGGGTGCAGGTGGTGTTTTGAGTATTGGCGTATTTGCCGGTATTTTCCTGTGTGTCTTGGGATATCAGCAGCTTCGTAACGAAAAGAAAGGGCAGGTGCAATTTCAGGACATGGTTGATGAAATGATGGATGAGCTATTTGGAGGCAGGGATGAAGTATGAAAAGAAGGAATAAAGGTATAGTGGCAATCATTGTAGCAGCAATCGTGATACCAATTGCTGCACTGTTACTATTTTGGATACTGGCATTTACTCCTTTGGATTTTTCTCAGGATTATAAGGAGATTCCCGGAGTTGAGAATATCGTTTTTCAGCCAAATGGCCGGCGAAATCAGTTTTATAAGAGAACCTTTTGGGGATTGGAGCGTACAGATGCACCCACGACACCGATAAGCTGGGAGGATGATGATACAGTCTGGGAGATAGAGGCTTTTGTGAATTTGACAGAGCATACCTGGATTCAACAGGCAATTCTTTCACCAGACGGTAACTACATCTTATACTGCGAGCTGGAATACAATTACAAAAACACGGGCACGACAGATGATGAGTACTGTTACTACAAAGTTTTTGACATAGCCACCGGCGAAGTGGTCACAATCTATGGCGGCTATAGAGAATGGTACAATCTGGGCTGGCTGTAACTGGGGGGTAGAATATAAAGAGGAGATGTATGGTGAAAGTTGTAGTTTTTGATTTGGGTGGAACTTTAATGCAGTATGCAGGAATGCCGCACTCGTGGGTGGATTTTTACAACCAAGGATTTAAGGCCATTATTCAGAAGTATCATTGTAATGTCTCGAAGGAAGCTGTTGAAAAATCTCTTCAAATGTTGAAAGAATTTAATCCTAGAATAAATTATAGGGAAGTTGAATATTCCGCTGAATTTATCTTTGCCAAGGTGTTAGCTCACTGGCACATTGATATACCGATTCAAAGCTGTGTAGAAACCTTTTGGAGTGGACTAAAGCTTAAAGCAGAAATCTATTCAGATACCATAGAGGTGTTAAGTAAATTAAAAGAAAAAGGCTATATGATTGCAACCCTTACAGACTTACCAAGTGCAATGCCTGATGAAGTATTCAAAAGAGATATCATGGAATTAATAGGATACTTTGACTATTATGTTTCATCTTCTGTTGCCGGATACAGAAAGCCAAACTGTAAAGGGTTACAAATGATTTCGGAAAAATATTCTGTTCCTATCAAGGAACTGATTTTTGTGGGCGATGAAGAAAAAGACAAACAAACGGCAATAAATGCCGGCTGTAAATTTATTCAGATTCAACGCACCGAGAAAAATGGTGAGGGTATCAGCAATTTATATGAATTATTAGATATTTTTGAACGAAGCGAAATTGCTATATGTATGCATTGCAAGTTTTTATGAGAGGAATGTCGATTTATCGGTAGGAGCCTATATGTTCTATCACAGGACCATGAAAAACGTGGGCACTTAGATTGCGTACTTTGCAATCTTATGTGCCGCTACGTTTTTTCACGGAACGGAAGTGTTCCTGTGTAGAATATATAGGCTCCTACCGATATTCAACATTGTACCCGCAAAAAAACTTGCAATGCAGTGCATGTGTGATACAATAGTCTTGACAATAGAATAATGAGAGGTCTGTTTGACGAAGAGGAGAAGCATGTTATGAAAAAACGATTAAGCGTTTTTATGGTGGCACTTCTGATCATGACTGCACTGTGCGGATGCGCAGGCGGTACAGGAGAGTCTTCGGAGGATAAGTCCTCTGTGGAATCATCTGTGGCAGGTGGTTCCAATGCGGAGCCCGTTTACGGAGGTTCCGTTGTTGTAGGAATACAGCAGGATATTGATAGTCTTGACCCACACAAAGCAACTGCGGCAGGAACTAAAGAGATTCTTTTCAACATTTTTGAAGGTCTGGTAAAAGTAGACCCCAATGGTAATCTGATGAATGCAGTAGCCAGTGATTACACCATTTCCGAGGATGGACTGGTATACACTTTCACTTTGCGTGAGGGTGTGAAGTTCCATAACGGTAATGAGGTAACCGCTGAGGATGTCAAGTATTCGCTGGAGCGTGTATCCGGCATTCTGGATGGCACTGCACTCATTTCCACTTTGAGCGCCGACAAGGGCGGCATCAAAAGTGTAGATATTCTGGACGCTAAAACGGTTCAGGTAACAGTAGGCAGTGCGAATCTGGAGCTGATTTACAGCTTCACGGCAGCTATCATTCCCGCAGGAAGCGGTGAGGATGCGAATGCGCAACCTGTTGGTACCGGACCGTTTTCTTTTGTGTCCTACAAGCCCCAGGAGGGCATTGTGGTAGCCAAAAATGCGGACTACTGGCAGCAGGGATTGCCTTACTTGGATGAGGTTGAGTTTAAGATCGTAAATAGTCCGGACACTGCGCTTATGGATTTGCAGGGCGGTTCCATCGACATTTATCCTTATCTGACTGATTCTCAGGCAACAGAGCTTGAGGGAAGCTTTCAGGTATTAGCAGCTCCTTCTAATGTAGTGCAGGCACTTTTCCTTAACAACGAGGATGAGACTCTGAGCAATGTGAAGGTGCGTCAGGCGATCTGCTATGCGCTGGATAAGGATTCCGTAAACGAGTTTGTGTTTGGTGGGGATGCTTCCATGGTTAGTTCCGCTATGTTGCCTACATTGCAGGATTATTATGTGGATTTGAATGATGTCTATGGCAACAGTGCGAACATCGAAAAGGCAAAGCAGCTTCTGACTGAGGCAGGCTATCCCGATGGCATTGATCTGGAGATTCAGGTGCCTTCCAACTATGAGGTGCATATGCAGACCGCAGAGGTTGTTGCAGAGCAGCTTAAGTCTGCCAATATCAATGCGCAGATTGTTCCTGTGGAATGGGGAACCTGGCTTGAGGAGGTCTACAATGGCCGCAAGTTCCAGGCAACCATCAGCGGTATCACCTGTGACCAGACACCCGGTTATCTTTTGAACAGATTCCAGTCTGAGTCTTCCAAGAACTTCATCAATTACTCCAATGCAGAGTATGATGCAACTTACCTGAAAGCAGCAGCAAGTCTGGATATGACCGAGAAGGCCGGTTATTACAAGGAACTACAGAATATGCTGGTGGAGGATGCCGGTACTGCATTTCTTTCCGCACCGCCCATCACTGTGGCAGTAAAGCCTGAGCTTGCAGGCTACACCTTCTATCCTATCTATGTACAGGATATGAGTGTGGTATATTACACACAACAGTAATAAAAATATTGGGGATAGGTTGTCCCTATTAAACTAAGAAAGGAGAAAGCGGCCATGAGATACTTTTTAAAAAAAATATTCACTCTCATTATGACATTGTTTATCGTATCCGTGGCTGCTTTTCTTGCCTTTCAGATTATTCCGGGAGATGTGGTGGGTTCTATTTTGGGAACGGAAGCCACGCCTGAGCGTGAGGCACAGCTTCGAGAGGAGCTTGGATTAAATGACCCGCCTGTGGAGCGCTATGTTAATTGGATGACAGATGTGCTTAAAGGGGATTTAGGAGAAAGCTATCGTTATTCCAAGTCCATGAATGAGATGATGCCTGTGGCGGAGCTTATCGGAGACAAATTGCCTGTGACTCTATGGCTGGCAGCACTTTCTCTGGTAATTATTGTGGTGGTATCCATTCCTCTTGGTGTATTCTGGGCCAAGAGCCGTAACCGTTTTGTGGATGCGACATTGAATGTGCTTAGCCAGACGACTATGGCGGTTCCTGCATTCTTTCTGGGAATTCTTGTGACCTATTTATTTGGCATGGTATTAAAATGGTTTGTGCCCGGCGGGTATGTGAGCTATGAGGAAAACTTCGGGGAGTTTTTGAAATATTTAATTTTCCCTGCGGTTTCTATTGCCATACCCAAAATTGCAATGACAGCCCGTTTTCTTCGTAATTCGATGCTTACAGAAATGAGTTCGGATTATGTGCGTACTGCCCGCAGTAAGGGTTGTACGGACAGACAAATTATGTACGGACATGTGCTGCGCAACGCATTGATGCCTGTGGTTACTTTCTTAGGTATGATTATTGCAGAGATTGTAGCCGGCAGTATCGTTGTGGAGCAGGTGTTCGGACTGCCCGGTGTGGGAAGACTGTTAATCAGCTCTATTTCCACAAGAGATTTACCGGTGGTCCAGATTCTGGTTATGTATATTACAGCAGTAGTAATTGTTGTGTATTTCCTGGTAGATTTGCTTTATCGGGTGATTGACCCCCGTATCAGTCACAAATAGTATGGTAAACAAGTAAAGGAGTCCATATGGCGCAAAACATCCCTCATGGACAATTGAATAAAAAGGTACTCACAAGGGTTAGAAAATGGCTCAAGAATGGCAATCCCTATCTTTGGATTGGGCTTTTTATGACCGGTGTGGCTGTAATTTTGGCAGTTGTGGGATTGTTCTGGACACCCTACAGTACCACGGAAATGTCTTCGGCGGAGCGTTTTGTGGCACCGTCTTTAAAGCACCTTTTCGGAACAGATAATTTTGGAAGAGATATTTTTTCCAGAGTGATGAAGGGGGCAGGAACAACCATTCTGATTAGTAGTCTGGTGGTGTTGATTTCCGGTGGTCTGGGTATTGTAATTGGCGCAATAACAGGCTATATGGGCGGTGTTGTGGATGAATTGGTGATGAGAGTGACCGATGCAGTCAACGGTTTTCCCAGTATCCTTTTGGCGCTGGTGATGATTAGCGTCATGGGAAGCGGCAGACAAAATCTGATTTTGTCTCTGGGAATTGTGTTTACGCCCAGCTTTGTGCGTATTGTTAGAAGTGAGTTTATTCGTTTGCGAGATGCAGATTATATCAGCAGAGCACGTCTTATGGGAGTGGGGAAGCTTCGCATTTTGTTTGTGCATATTCTGCCCAATATTTTCTCTACCTTTTGGGTGTCTGTGATGATTGGTTTTAATAATGGAATTTTGGCGGAGTCCGGTATGAGTTATTTGGGAATCGGCGTGCAACCCCCTGATGCCAGTCTTGGAAAGATGCTTTCCGATGCCCAGGGGTATCTGATGAAGGCACCCTGGTATGCGTTGGCTCCCGGTCTTACCATTGTTTGGATTGTGCTTGGTTTTTCGCTTTTGAGTGAAGGTATTCGCAGGAAGTCCTAAGAGGAGGCTGTTATGGTTCATATTGAAAATCTGTCAGTGTCCTTTGAGGATACGGATGCGGTAAAAAATGTTAATCTGGATATTGCGCCGGGAGAAATCTTAGGCGTGGTGGGTGAATCCGGTTCCGGTAAGTCCGTGACGGCACTTACTTTGATGGGTCTTGTCTCCGATGAGGCAAGAATTACCACAGGTAAGGTAGTGCTTGACGGGACTACTTTGGCTGAGGCAGGAAAGCCTCGTGATAAGGCGCTGTATCGAAAGTATCAGGGCAGCAGGATGTCCATGATTTTTCAAGAGCCTATGACATCCCTAAATCCCACCAAAACCATTGGCGGACAAATCGAGGAGATGTTAAAGCTTCATACGGATTTGGACAAGGAAGCCCGCATAAAACGTGTTGTAGAGACAATGGAGGAAGTGGGGTTAAAGGATGCAAAGAAGTTGTATGATTGCTATCCTCATCAGCTTTCCGGCGGCATGCGTCAGCGAGTGATGATTGCCATGGCAGTGATTTTACACCCGGATGTGGTGGTGGCGGATGAACCTACCACGGCTTTGGATGTAACCATTCAGAACCAGATTATCACACTGTTAAAAGAGATTAATCAAAAAGAAAAAAACGCCATGCTTTTTATCACCCATGATTTAAATCTTGCCAGAAGAATCTGTGACAAGATTGCAGTGATGAAAAACGGACAAGTGGTGGAGAGCGGTATAACAGAAGAGATTTTTGAAAATCCCAAGGAAGCTTATACCAGACAGCTAATTGAAGCAGTGCCCTCCCGTATGAAGCCCAAGCAAAAAACAGGAAAGCAAGAGGAACAGCCGGTTGTCTCCGTAGAAAATCTGAACGTGTACTACAACGAAAAAGATGGGGGACTATTTGGTAAAACCCGGAGAAGATGCGTGGTATCCGATGCCAGTTTTGTGATTCACAAGGGAGAAGTATTGGGACTTGTGGGAGAGAGCGGTTGCGGTAAAAGTTCCCTGTCTAAAGCAGTGCTTGGTATGAACAAAAACATTGAAGGTAGCGTGAGTCATGTTTCCTTGCGTCCTCAGATGATTTTTCAAGACCCTTACAGCAGTTTAAATCCCGGTAAAACGGTGGGATGGCTGTTGCAGGAGCCGCTGCGGGCTGCCGGAAAGCTGGATAAGTCTATGCAGATGAGCAAGGAGGATATGAAGGCGGCAGCAGTGGAGATGCTTCGTATGGTGGGACTGGACGAGAGCTATATGAAGCGAAAGCCCTCTCAGTTATCAGGCGGTCAACGTCAGCGAATCAGTATCGGTCAGGCCTTGATTACCAGACCGGGACTGGTGATTGCAGATGAGCCGGTTTCCGCTCTTGATGTAACCTTGCAGGCCCAGATTATGGAGCTGATGCGTAAGCTTCAAGAGGAGCTTGGTGTAGCATATCTATTCATTTCTCACGATATCAATGTGGTATATCAGATGTGTGACCGCATCATGGTCATGAAAGAAGGGCGCATTGTAGAACAGGGCCGGACGGAGGATATTTTTAGTAATCCGAAGGAGGCTTATACAGAGCTTCTTCTTAGAGAATCATAGGAAGTGTATGATAAAAGGGATTCGGCCAATTGGTCGAATCCCTTTATTGTGATTAGATTTGCTGGATTTTGGAGTATTCATCATCTCCGGTTGCAGCAACCACGGCCTTCAAATCCTTCATATCAGCACTAAACAACAGATATGCGTCATAGGCTGCAAGGAAGTGGGTCATTGCTTCCTCACGGTTACCGGCCTGTTTGGCATGCCATGCATTTACGGAATGGGTATGTATATCGTCGTGGTTCTTAAAGGCACGTTTAAATGCTGCGGAACCTGTAATGCGGGTATCGGTCTGGGAATTGGCCCATTTACCGAACTTACATCCTGTAGGATTGTTAATCTGTTCAAGCTTCAAGGTCTCAAAGTCGGCAATACTATTATACTGACGCCATGTGAAGATCAGGTGGTCAACTTCATAAATTGTCAACCAGTCTTGTGTGTGAAGTTTGGCACGTCTTCTTGCAACGTCTGAACGAAGATTGTCGATAAGTCGGGAAATCTTGTACAACTGGTCACCAACCTTGACACAACCGTTGGACAGATCATCATAGCTTGCTGCAATGGTGTCAATTGATGCAACAAAGGCTTCTGTCAATGCGGACTGGGTGTTGATTTCACCGTAAATATGGTCTACTTCGGAGCTTACCAGACTCATGCTGGAACTGATGTGTTCCATGCTCTCCAAAGAGCGATGAATACTGGCATTACCGTCAGAAAGCTGAGTTGCGGTAGTGGTGATGGATTCTACCAAAGTTGAAATACCGGTCATCAGCTCCTGTACATAGGCCATTGCAGCCTCTGCGGACTGAGTAGTGTTGGCAGAGAGGTCTTTGACCTGATTTGCAACAACTGCAAAGCCTCGACCGGCTTCACCGGCTCTTGCTGCCTCAATGGAGGCGTTCAGTGCAAGGAGACCACTCTTATTGGCAACTTTCTTAACCATATCAATAATTTCATTAATCTTGGCAGCTTTTGTCTGAAAATCAGAAATCTGCTCGTTAATATCCAACACACTTGCCATGGAAGCATCTATAATTTCAATACTGGAGTTCATTTCGTCTACGCAGGAATGCGCATCATCCATAACGGTATGGGTCTTCTCCTGAATGGTATAAACTGCGTCCTGAATATTCTGGATGGATGTACCAAGCTCCTGACTGGAACCGGACATATCATTGATTGCAGTAGTCTGTGAGCGAAGCTCCTCAATCATCTCCTTAACACGGCTACTGTCACCAATAAGCTGCATGGAGTTGTTCAGACGCATAACAAAATTGTTATTCAAATCAACGAAACTCTTTAATACCTCGTTATATTTTTCTGCGACTTGAGGATCTTGGAAAAGGGATGTATCCAACTGTGAAAAGTCTCCGGCAATCGCTTGATCCATCAGCTCAATTAGCAGTGCATTATCAGTAGCAGATGTGTTTTTTTCTTTTGTCTTGGCAAACATAAAAAGCCACCTCCTGGAACTGTTTTCTTTTGTGGCTGTTAACCACGTCACGTCTCTCATTCTGCAAATATTATAGCATATCTTCATTTTTGTGACTAGTCAAATATTAGTATTTTAATAAAAATTTACAGTTTTTTTAGGAATTTGCAGAATATTGTAAAATTGTGCAAAAAATATACAAAAATTTATTGGTGCATACTCCTTGGGGGACAGGCATAAGATGCTAGTACAAATTGATAGGAGAAAAGATAGCAGGAGGCGTTTGCATGGTGGATGATGCTTGGCAAAAAGAGGTGTATAAAGGATTGACGGAAGGCGAGGCGGCGAGGCGGCTTGCAAGGGACGGACGCAATGAATTGCGGGAACAACGTAACAAAACGGCAGTGGAAAATTTTCTGTCGCAATTAAATGATCCGCTGATTTATGTGCTCTTGGGAGCAGCAGGAATTTCTTTCTTGTTAAAGGAAATAGCGGACGCAGTGATTATCTGTGTGGTTATTTTACTAAATGCAGTTGTGGGAATGATTCAGGAAGGAAAGGCAAGGAAGGCGTTAGAGGCCCTAAAAAAACTTACCAGTCCCCATGCAATTGTGGTGCGTGATGGAGTGAAACGGGATATCCCGGCAGCGGAACTTGTGGTAGGGGACTTGGTTTGTCTGGAGACGGGGGGACAGGTTCCTGCGGATATGGAACTGGTTGAGGCTTATAATCTTCGAATCGAGGAGTCGGCTCTTACGGGTGAAAATCTACCGGTGGAAAAACGAGTGGAAAAGCGTCGACAGACGAGCCGCGAAGACAGGCCCTTGGGAGACTGCTATGACAGGGCATTCATGACTACCATTGTAACTGCGGGACATGGTATGGGAATCGTGACAGCTACAGGAATGAATACCCAGATTGGACAGATTGCAGAAATGATTTCTCAGGCGGAGGAAGAGTTGACACCACTGCAAAAAAGGTTGGGAGATTTGGGGAAGGTCTTAAGTATTCTGTCCCTGATTTTGTGTGGTTTACTTTTTGTGCTGGCCATGTACCAAAAGCGTGATATTATGGAGATGCTTTTGGTGGCTATTTCGTTGGCGGTGGCAGCAGTGCCCGAGGGACTTCCTGCGGTAGTAACCATTTGTCTTGCATTGTCTGTGACCAAGATGGTAAAAGCCAACACCATCATCAGAAAGCTCCCTTCTGTGGAGACATTGGGTGCGGTAAGTGTGGTCTGCTCGGACAAGACAGGGACGCTTACTTTGAACCGCATGACGGTGGAGGAGTGTTTTGGAGATGGCGAGGATTTGTTTTATGGCATGATGCTTTGTAATGACAGTGAGTTGCAAGGGAGACTGGGGGACCCTACGGAGCTTGCCTTGTTGGAATATGGTCAGAAAAAGGGCTATGATAAGGCGGCCTTAGAGGAGCGTATGCCCAGGCTTTCGGAGCTTTCATTTGATTCTGACCGTAAGATGATGACTACTTTTCACAGAAAGGACACCGGAGAGACGGTAAGTTATACCAAGGGAGCGCCGGATGTGGTGCTCACCAGATGTACCCATGTGATGACAGAGCAGGGTGTGGTTCCCATGACGCAGCTTCAAATGAGTAAAATTCAGGCAGCCATGGAGGGGATGGCAGCAGGGGCGTTGCGTACCCTGGCTGTGGCAATGCATCGTAGGGCTACGGGACCTGTGGAGGAGCAGTTGACTTTCTTGGGTATGGTGGGGATGCGTGACCCGGTACGTCCTGAGGCAGTGGAGGCGGTGGCGACCTTTAAGAAAGCCGGAGTCAAGACGGTAATGATTACAGGAGATCATGTAGACACTGCCTATGCCATTGCCGGACAGCTTGGCATTGCTGACAGTCCCAAGCAGTGTATGAGTGGTGCAAAGCTTTCAACTCTTGCGCCGGGCGAGTTGGCAGGGCAATTACGAGATAACGATATTACCGTATTTGCCCGTGTATCGCCTGCCCAGAAGGTGGAGATTGTCAAGGGATTTAAGGCGCTTGACACCATTGTAGCTATGACGGGAGATGGAGTGAATGATGCACCTTCCCTGAAAATTGCTGACATCGGTATCGCTATGGGACAAAATGGTACGGATGTAGCCAAACAGGCTTCGGACATGATTCTTACGGATGACAATTTTGCCACCATTGAAAAGGCCATTGAGGAGGGACGTGGTGTTTATGAGAATATTCGTAAGTCTGTTATTTTCCTGCTGTCTTCCAATATGGGAGAGATTCTTACCATGTTTACGGCAGTGCTGTTTGGTATGGCGTCTCCATTAAAATCCAGTCATATTCTCTGGGTAAATCTGATTACCGATTCCTTGCCTGCATTGGCCCTTGGAATCGATAAAAATGACGGCAAAAGCCTTATGGAAAACAGTCCCCGAAAGGCGCATGAAAGTCTTTTTGCCAGAGGGGGACTGATGTGTACACTTTTCTATGGTTTGCTTATTGCAGGAATCAGTCTGACAGCTTACCTGATGCTTCCGATTGGTGCATTGGAAGCATCAGGCTGGGAAATCAGTCTTGAGGGTGTCCGGGAGATGCTTGGTAATGAGGCAATTCTTGCGAAAGCCCAGACCTATGCCTTTACCGTGCTTGGGGTATCTCAGTTGTTTCATGCCATCGGAATGCGGGACACGGGACGCTCCATATTTGGTATGAAATGGGGAGAAAACAAGCTGATGCTTGTGGCCATGGTAATCGGTCTTGCTTTGCAGGTAGCAGTGACCAGAGTACCTTTTTTGGTAAATGCCTTCGGTACGGCATGGCTGTCTGTGGAGGAGTGGATTCTGTTGATTGCATTGGCTGCATTTCCGCTTTTGGCCCATGAGTGTATTGTGCTTGCAGGAAAAGTATTAAAATATGGCACTAATGATTATAAGGTTTCTTAATTTTGTTAAGCTCCGCATTGATAATCTGCAACGCGTTGTCAGGAGCATTGTGATTACCCATGGACTTGAGCATATCAGCCATGCCGATGATGGTCTGGTCCTGCATCATGGCTAACATGGATTTATTGAGCTTCATACCACTGATGGATGAAAGTGCTCCGGATAAAATGGAAAAGGCTTCATCATGGTTCAGAATATCCTTTATCTTGTCGTAGACAGAGAAGTGGGTAGCGGAAAACTCCATGGGTGCATCACTGGCTACTGTCTCAATCTGGTCAAACCAGTTGGCAACGCCCTCGCCCTCTGATTCATCCATGGGCAGGGTGTAAATGTCAGGCTTTTTGGACACCTTTTCCAAGGTAATGTTGTCGCTGCAGCCGTCTGCCTCGGCGGTAAGGAAGGTGAATTCTCCCGTGAGGGGAACATTTTCAAACACGAACACTCTGCTGCCCACCTTGGTGCCGAAAAGCTCGCCGTCCACATACAGGCTCACCTGGGACTGATTGGAATAGATTTTGACAGTGGTGGTATTCCCGGTACGCTGGGCGTAGCGTCTGCCGCAAAGATAGACAAAGGGGTCCTTGCTCCAATATGCCTTATAGACATAAAAGGCTTCTTTGTTAATCTGGCGGTCCATGGTCACAAGACCTTTATTGTTGCGGCCTGCTACACCGCCCTCATCTCTGGCAGCACAGCCGAAGTCAAACATATTCCACACATGGGTGCTCCACAGATAGGGGCGTTCCATAAGAATCTTGGCCATATGCTCATGATATTCTGCCTGATAGGCTTCGGAGTAGTCGCGACATCTGGGCTCGTCGGGCTGGTAGGTGATGATACCTTCCGCACCGTATTCGGAAAGACCTAAACAGATATCAGGATATTTTTCGTGGAATTCATCCAGCCACTTTTCGTTGTAATCGTAGTTGCCGCCGTACCAGCCAAAATAGTGATTGTAGCTCTCCACATCCGTGATGCCGTGGAGGGCACTGTCCATGGGAAGCATGCTTACATGAGCCATAGTGGTCAGTCGGGTGGGGTCAATTTCTTTTACCATCTCATTTAAATCTTTGTGGTTTTCTACCACACCTTCTTTTTCACCGCCGATGGTAATCTCGTTGGAGAGGCCCCAAAAGCAGATGCAGGGGTGATTGTAGTTTTGGTAAATCAGTTCCTTCATCTGGTTTTTGGCGTTTTCATGGGCAGCAGGGTCATCACTCTGACTGCTGATATAGGGAATTTCTGCCCAGACAATAAAGCCGTATTCGTCGCAGGCGTCATAAAAATCCTCGCTGTGCTGATAGTGGGCCAGACGCACGGTGTTTGCACCAATTTCAGAGATAAGGAAAGCGTCTCTGAAATGCTGCTCACGGGTCAGGGCATAGCCCTCATAAAGCCAGTCCTGATGACGGGAGACACCGCGAAGCATCATGGGCTTATCGTTCAAGAAAAATCCGTTTTCGGAATCCACATAAAAATCACGGATACCAAAGGTGGTGGAAATCTGATCTACCGTCTCATTGCGTCTCACCAAAGTCGCAGTACAACGATAGAGGTAAGGGTCGTCCACGCCCTGCCACAGATGAGGGGAGGGCAGATAAATTTCGGTGCGGGTGTCCTCCGCAGGGCGCCAGCTTTCAGCTACGATACTGCCGTCCCGGTCCACAATCTGATAGCGCACGGTGTAGTCTGCTTCGTCAGTATTGACATGGCTGTGGACGTAAATGATGGCTTCCTGCATACACTCGGTAAGTTCAGTGGATACAGTGAGCCCCTTGGCGGCATAAGGAGCAGCTTCAAAGTGCACTTTAGGCAAAAGAATCAGCTCCACACCACGATACAAACCGCCATAGAAGGTAAAATCAGCCATCTGGGGGTAAATATGGCTGCGGTTCTGATTGTCTGCAGATATGGTTAGTTCAATTGTGGTGTCGGCGTCTTTTGCCGCCAGGAAACTTTCGGTGATGTCCACCACAAAGGCAGAGTAACCGCCCTCATGACTGCCTAGCATTTTGCCATCTACATATACATCACCCCGCAGGGAAAGGGCGGGGATTCTTAACAAAATTTTACCGCAGTTAAGAGGTGCATTGGCGGTCAAAGTAGTGGGATTTAAGGTGGTACGATAACAGCACTCACCTCGAAAATATGAGCTTCCGTCTGCGCCGTCAATGGCATTCCAGGTGTGTGGGAGGGAGACGGATTCCCAGGAAGTGTTTGAGTCGGTCAGGTCGGCATAGGGTGTTTTGGTAAACTGCCAGCCGTTGTTTAAGGGAATGATTTTACGCATAAAGATTTCCTTTCCTTGATGTAAATTGAGATATTAAAACTTCATGGATGTAGGTTGCGTTTTTGGAAGAAAAAATATACAATAAAACCAAAATTCAGATAAGATAGATAAATTGGGATAAAGTAAACTAAAACATAAATTGGAAGTTATCGGGCTCTTTGAGCGAGGGATGACAATTGAACGTAGTTCTATTGTATGGGGTGTATAGTTAAGAAAATGGAATTTCCCAACTAAAACATGAAAATTTCAAAATTGGTTGGGGGGAGCAGGATAAGTCCCCAACTAAAATAGGAAAACTGCAAGATTCGTTGGGATGAAAGCAAAAAAAAGGTCGAAACGGTGCGTTCGTCCTACTGAAGCAAAAAAATGTTGATATAGTGGGACAAAAGAGGAGCCAGATGTCCTACTGAAATGAAAAAATATTGATCAGGTAGGACAAAAAAGGAGTTAGATGTCCTACTAAAATGAAAAAGTGTTGATTAGGTAGGACAAAAAAGGAGTCAGATGTCCTACTGAAATGAAAAAATATTGATTAGGTAGGACAAAAAAGGAGTTAGACGTCCTACTAAAGTAAAAAAATGTTGATATAGTGGGACAAAAAGGGACACAGTTGTCCTACTAAGATGAAAAAATAGTAGTTTGAGAGGACAATCAGAATAAATCTCCTCCCAAAGGGGGCTGCAAGAAGCTGCCATGCCGACAGGTTCGCAGGCAAGCCTGCTCACTGTCGCGGCGTTCGCCGTATTGTCCACTGTCTAAATATGCTCTTACGTGTGCAAGCACCCGACGAGCAGTATTTAGCCACTGGACAGCATGGCTCATTGCT
>JAZQLH010000081.1:0-81904 GCA_045542555.1 Acetatifactor sp.
GACCGCTTGGCCTCCGACTTTGATCAGTAATTGCCAGCGCCTTATGTCCAAACTTTATTGCCTGTTTTATCAAATCACCTGCATCTGACACACCATCCATTTCACTCATCTTGGTATGACAGTGAAGTTCCACACGCTTTACAGGGGCTGTGTCCGTTCGACTCACGGTAAAATTGGGAATCCGCTTGATTCCGGCAATAGAACCGATGGTCAGTTCATGATCAAACTTATCAATCATGCTGATACCCTTCACCTTAATGAATGCCCCCGGTTTAATCTCTGCCAAAATCTCAGACACCTGGTCATTACGGGCAAACATCTTAACCGTCATGGTATCCGTAAAATCTGTTATATCAAAAATAATGATGGTCTTCTCGTTCTTGATTTCTCTTTTGTCAAGATTTAAAACCTTACCGCGGATAACCACTTCACCCATCTCGCCGATAAGTTCATCAATGCGCATGGCCTCTTCTTCAAAATCTCTTCCATACAGCACATCCGGATTATCGCTGCGTTTTGCACTGCGACCAAAATCGCCCCCCTTCTTGAATTCACCCTTCTTAAATTCCTTCTTGGGAGCACTCTTATCGCCTGCAGACTGCGACGGCTTGCGGGCATTCTCCGCACTGTCGGCCTTTAAAGTACCGCCTTGCGCATTAGCTGCCTCACCCTCTAAAGCACCCTTCGGTGCTGCACCATCCCCGGTGTTCTCACCAACCTCCACAAACTGTTCTCCCGAATCATCGCTCAGGCTCATTCCCAAACGGTCTGCAATAGCCTTTACTTTAAGCTTCAGACGAAGTTCATCCTCCGCATCGTATTTGCCGGTTAC
Organism: Acetatifactor sp.; assembly: GCA_045542555.1. GTDB lineage: Bacteria > Bacillota > Clostridia > Lachnospirales > Lachnospiraceae > Acetatifactor. Next base: position 833 of record JAZQLH010000081.1, read on the forward strand.
AGCCTCTCTGTACTGCGTCTTCACAGCCACGGAAAATCCGGCACGTTCCACCAGAACCTTCTCCAGAATACGCACCAGTTCCTCTTCCTTACCGCGCACCAGCACCGTGTCGTCCAGCTCCATCACCATGGTTTTCTCGTCAGGATATAAAAGTTTGGCGTTCTTAAAGGCATTGTGAATGATATGATTATAGCCCTCAAGCTCCACCAGGACACTTTCCCGATAAATATCCATAAACTTCTCAGGATTATACTGGGAGGACAAAGAAAAATGCTCATAAATCTTTACTGTAAGCCCTACATTCGCAAAGAGCTGTCTCTTAATCTCCTGCTCCACTTCCATGATATCCTGCTTGAGAATCAGTCTGGTACTGAACAGGTAAACCCGCAGATATTCCCGGCTTTTAGTGGTAGCCACCTTCTCTACCTCTGTCTGCTCCATAATATCCCGAAGAGAATTATTCAGTTGTAAAGTCGGAAACACCTCAAAAAACGGTTTACTCATGCCAGTTGTCCAATTCTTCCTTTAACACCGCAAGAAGCTCCTGCTCGGGAACCTTGCGGATAATTTCACCCTTTTTAATCAAAAGACCCTCGCCAATACCGCCGGCGATACCTAAATCTGCTTCTTTCGCCTCTCCGGGACCGTTTACCACACAGCCCATCACAGCCACCTTAATATCCAGAGGGTAATCCTCCACCATCTTCTCAACTTTAGTGGCAAGACCAATCAAATCAATCTGTGTTCTGCCGCAGGTAGGGCAGGAAACCACTTCAATTCCGCCCTTTCTAAGTCCAAGCGTACGCAAAATCAGCTTGGCAGACTTAATTTCCTCCACAGGATTACCGGTGAGGGACACACGAATGGTATCACCGATGCCCTGACCCAGAATCATACCAAGTCCCATCGCAGACTTAATATTGCCGCTCTGTACTGTGCCGGATTCTGTAATACCCACATGAAGAGGATATACGGTCTTCTCTTTTAAAAGCGCCTCTGCAAGACGCTCATGAGCCGCCACGCACATCAGCACATCAGAGGACTTAATACTGATTACCATATTGTCGTAACCCATATCCTCAATGATATGTACCTTATCCAGCGCACTCTCCACAATCCCCTCAGCAGTAACACCGCCATATTTTTCAACAAGCTGCTTTTCCAAAGAACCACTGTTTACCCCCACACGAATGGGAATATTGCGCTCCTTTGCCACATCCACAACTGCCTTTACACGGTCTATACTACCGATGTTGCCGGGATTAATACGAATTTTATCTGCACCGTTTTCCATGGCTGCAATAGCCATACGATAGTCAAAATGAATATCTGCAACCAAAGGAATATGAATCTGCTTCTTAATCTCTGCCACTGCCTTAGCCGCCTCCAATGTAGGCACGGTACAGCGGACAATCTCACAGCCGGCACGCTCAAGCTCCAGAATCTGGGCAACCGTTGCATCCACATCCTCCGTTTTGGTATTGGTCATGGACTGCATCAACACAGGATTTCCTCCACCGATACATCTGTCGCCAATCTGTACCACTTTTGTTTTATTCCGAAAGGGTTCCTGATTATTTCCTGTAAAAATTCCCATCTGCCTAACACAGCTCCTCTCTCACACATTTGTAGTTTATTGTACTACAAATCTCCCCTTTTCTCAATCTGAAAATAAGATAATCCTTTTGTTAATTCTTCCGCACGAAATGTCCCGGGCTAACCTGCACTGCATGTCCTTCCAGGCAAAGCTCCATCAGCAGACTCATAATTTGGGAAATAGTGTATTTTTGTGAAAGCTTTGTGCAAATTGCTTCCGGCGTCACAGGGTCAAATCCCAAAATTCCATAGATTTCTTTGCTCTGCGGATTTAAACCCTCCACTACTCCTGCCGGACGCCATTGTACAAGATTTGATTCCTTCTCTGTTTTCACAATCTCACCAACCGGTCCACAGTTCCACCGCTCCCACAACTCCTTTAGAAAATCCTCCGGCGAAACAAAAACCGCTGCCCCCTGCTTAATCAAACCATTGCATCCGTCACTTAGTCTGTCCGTGACACGCCCCGGTACCACATACACATCCTTTCCCTGCTCCAGCGCCATATCCACAGTAATTAATGTTCCACTTTTATTTCTAGCCTCTACAACCACAAGAATATCAGAAAGGCCGCTGACAATACGGTTTCTTGGCGGGAAATTACCGGGCCTCGCCTCCGTCCCCGGTGCATATGTGGAAATTACACCTCCTCTCTCGCACAAACGATCATACAATACCCTATTAGATGCCGGATAACACACATCCACTCCACACCCTAGCACCCCGAAAGAACTGCCACCTGACTCCATGGCTGCATTCTGGCTGATACCATCAATCCCTCTGGCCATACCACTGATTACCTGCACTCCGTTTGCTCCCAATACTTTTCCAATAGCAGTTGCCACAAAACTTCCGTATTCTGAACAGTCCCTTGCTCCAATCACCGCTACAGAAGGCATCTCATTCATAGGTAATCTGCCTTTTACATATAACCCATAGGGCGGGTCCGGTATTTTTTTTAAACGCTTCGGAAATTCTTCTTCCGTTCTCATCACAAACCGTATGCCTTTTTTCGAAAGCTCCTCGTATAACTGTTGCGGGTTCACTGCCTTTGCATAATTTATCATCTGCTCCAGCTGCCTTTTGTTTAACACCTGCCTCCAGCCCCTTTCTCCGGCCAGATACACCTCTTTTTCATTTTTACAAAGCTCTAATAACTTATCGATTGTTCGATTGCCTAAACCGGGCGCACCACTCAGCCAGCAGGCATACATTTTCTTTTCTTCAAAATCTTCCACCAAGCTACTCATAACAACCTCCTTTATGCCATCTCGCCCGGGCGGTACCCCGCTGCCTCTAACAAGTGCTCCGTCCTGATTTTGTCATCCCCCCGCAAATCCGCAATAGTGCGAGAAACCTTTAAAATACGGTGATACGCTCTGGCACTTAACTGCAAACGTTCATATAATTGCTCCATCAACTTCCTTTCCGGAGATTCCAGCGGGCAAAACTTCTCCAAATCCCCCGCTTTAATATCTGCGTTAAATTGATAATCACTTCCCGCAAATCGCTCTTGTTGCATTTTGCGGGCATACTCCACACGCTTACGAATTACCTCCGAGGATTCTTCATGCATTCTGTCCTGTAATCCCTTTAACTCCACAGCCTGAAGCTCTACCCACAAATCGATCCGGTCCATAATCGGCCCCGAAACTTTACTCTTATAACGTCTGATTTGTGCCTCAGTACATTTACATCTGTTTTTGTCAGGGTAAAATCCGCATGGACAAGGATTCATTGCGCAGACTAACATAAAGTCAGCAGGGTAGGTCAAATTACCACCCGCTTTTGCCAACTGTACACGATGCTCTTCTAAGGGCTGACGCATACTGTCAATAATACTCCGCCCAAATTCGGGCAGTTCATCCATAAAAAGAATACCTCTGTGTGATAGGGAAATCAGTCCCGGCTTGGGACGAAGACTGCCGCCTGTCAATGCGGCACATGAAATGGTATGATGGGGATGTTGAAATGGCCTTTCGGTAATCAGCGCCTGTCCCTCCTCCAAAAGGCCGGCAACGCTGTATATTCCGGTAACCTCCAGACTTTCCTCCTGTGTAAGGGGCGGTAAAATCCCCGGAATTCTGCTTGCAATCATGGATTTGCCGGCACCGGGCGGTCCTATCATCAGAAGATTATGAAACCCTGCCGCTGCAATTTCTGCTGCCCTCTTGGCAAGTCCTTGTCCCTTTACCTGCGAGAAATCTTCCGCTTCATGCAACTGATTCAATAAAAGCATCTGCATATCCACCGTTACCTGTGGCAAAACAGAATCCTGTTCTTTTTTATTCTTCTTTTGTAAAAATTCCAGCACCTGTCCGATATCCTCAGCTCCCCGCACGATAATTCCGGGAACAACAGCACCTTCTGCTGCATTGGACATCGGAACAATACATTGTTTTATCCCTGCTTTTGCTGCTGCCTGTACCACCGGCAAAACGCCTCGAACCCGCTTTAACTCACCATTTAAACCAAGTTCTCCCAAAAACAAAATATTTTCCGCGGCAGCTGTCTCAAAATAAGACATCGACTGCAAAATTCCTACTGCAATAGGCAAATCAAATGCCGTTCCCTCCTTATGAACATCTGCCGGAGCCAAATTGACGGTAATACGGGATGGCGGAATGGAAAATCCGCTATTTTTGAGAGCCACACTAACCCGTTCTCTGGACTCTTTTACCTCACTGCCCAAAAGTCCAACCATGGAAAAAGAAGGAAGGCCCCTATCCATATCTACTTCCACACCAATTAAGCAGGCACTGACACCTACTACGCCTCCTGATAAAATTTTACAATACATTAAAATCCTCCTTTATAAATTTATTTATAGATATACTATCCTTAACAAACTAAAATGAAATACGGGAATTTCGCCGGAATCGGCATAAGAGAAAATTACCCGGCCACAAAGCAATACTCTGTGGCCGGATTATAAACTAATTTGATATGTATTAAATCTTACTTGCCATATTTTCAGGATCATGTGCGAAATGAATTGCCTGCTCACGGTCAATTCTACCGGCCAGATACAACTGACCAATTGCTTCGTCCATGGTCATCATACCCATTCTGCGATTGGTCTGCATTACACTGTCAATCTGATGAGACTTACCTTCACGAATCAGGTTTCTTACAGCATGGTTTGCATGCAGAACCTCAAATGCAGCCGCACGTCCTGAACCATCTGCGGTAGGAATCAACTGCTGTGCAATAATTGCCTCCAAAACGTTTGCAAACTGCACACGAATCTGCTGCTGCTGATGAGGAGGGAATACGTCAATAACACGGTCTACGGTACTTGCTGCAGAATTGGTATGCAAGGTAGAAAGCACCAAGTGACCGGTCTCTGCTGCGGTAATTGCAATACTGATGGTCTCAAAGTCACGCATCTCACCTACCAGAATTACATCAGGATCCTCACGAAGCGCAGCTCTCAGCGCTGCGGAATAGCTGCCGGTATCAATACCAACCTCACGTTGGTTTACCATGGACAGCTTGTGAGGATGCAGATACTCGATAGGATCCTCCAGGGTAATAATATGTGCATCACGGCAACTGTTAATCTTATCAATAATTGCTGCCAGTGTAGTAGATTTACCACTACCGGTAGGTCCGGTTACCAAAATCAGACCTCTCTTTCTCTGATACAAATCCACAACAGACTCAGGAACACCCAGAACATCAGGGGAAGGAACATCTGTACCAACCACACGGAATGCCATTGCAATGGAGCCGCGCTGTTTAAATGCATTTACACGGTAACGTCCCAATCCTGGAGCAGAATAAGACATATCGAACTCACCACGCTCCTCAAAAATTGCTCTCTGATGCTCATTCATAATTGTAACAAGAACATCCAAAGTATCTGCCGGAGTCATTACCGGGAACTCAGAGGTAAACAGATTACCGTTTACACGCATTTTAGGAGGCAGTCCTACTGTCAAATGTACGTCACTGGCTCCGATTTCAACACCTTTAGCTAAAATTTCTTGAATTCTGGGCATATTTTATCCTTCTTTCTATTTTATTTTGTGCATATTATTCCATGTATTGTAAGGAAACCGTCAAAATCCGGCCCTACGCAGGGCTTCCGTGTCCATAACACAACGGTTGTCCAAAGTTTTCATAACATCTACAACCTCAAAATCTTCATTGACCCGAAGTGATAAATCAATAATCTGATTATTCCTAAAAGTCAACACTGTAGGTCGCAGAATATCATTGGCATTCTCTACGAGAACCAATGCCTTTTCACCGGTATTAAGCTCCACACTGACTCCCGGAGACAATATTTTTACAGACGCTATAAGCGCAGCTACGATTTCCGGATCATAAATTTCCGGGTTATTAAGCAATTCCTTTAAGGCTTTCACCTCAGAATTAGCAGTGCCTTCCAACGTCATTCCGGTCAATTCGTCGTAGCGATTCGCTACCAACAAAATTTTGGCTCCCCGAACCATCTTAATGTTATGCCGCTCCTCTGCAGGCTTCATGGCATCCATTTCAGTCATTATCATCTGATTGCAGATACGCTTGATGGTCAATCCATCACCAAATGCCCGCTCAATTACATCTGTGCCGCCTAACAATGCACTGTAAACCCTCATCTTCTGTTCCACAGTGAGTTCACTTCCGTACACCAGATCACCGGCCAAAGACAATTTCCCCAAATCATGAACAATTGCAGCATAGATTACCTGATGTTGCTCATCCCGGCGCATATTAAGGCTTCGCATAATCATGGCACTTAAAATCGCAACATTCAGACAATGACGATGCACATAGTCGTCTTTACTGCGCAAATTCTGATAAAAATTCACTTTTGCATTCTGACGTCCGAAACTCTTGATAATAGACTCTGCAATATGATGCATTTTCTGTTGCTTGCCTGTTGAAAGAATTCCTTCTAACTCTTCCTGAATGGAAAAAACTGTCATGGTCTGGAAGCGTTCAAATTCTCGGTCTTCTTCCGACATCATAAGCTGCGGCTCTGCAGGTTCCAAAACATACACTCCTAACAAGCCGAATTTTTTCACGCTGTCAATACCCTGAACAGTCATTTCCGAGTTGCTGTCATAAAGCAGAACTCCGTTTTTACTGTATATCGGCCGTGCAAGACGCATGCCGATTTTTAAATTTTCTGTCTTTACAAACCTCATGTGCTTGTTCTCTCTTCTCAGAAATTTCCGATACTTAAGAACAATTATACTATAATATTAGTCGATTGACAAGAAGTGTTTTTTAAGTTTACTCAAAGCTCTTTTCTCTATTCTTGATACATAACTTCTGGAAATTCCATACATAACACCAATTTCATTTTGTGTAACGGCCTTCGCACCACTAAGCCCGTATCTTAAGCGTATAATTTCACGTTCTCTGGTTGTCAGACATTCATCTATCAGCACAAACAACTTACGAATATTATCTCTAAGCTCCATGGCATCTACTGTGTCTGTCTGCTGCTCTTCTATTACATCCACCAAGCATATTTCATTTCCTTCTTTGTCCTGTCCGATTGGCTCAAAAAGGGAAACCTCCCTCGCAGTTTTTTTCTTGCTTCGAAGCAACATCAAAAGCTCATTATCAATACAACGGCAGGCATAAGTAGCCAATCGCCCCTTTCCTGCATCAAAGGTTTCCACTGCCTTTATTAAACCGATACAACCGGTGGCAATCAAATCCTCCATATCTTCGTCCACATTTTGATATTTCTTAGCCACATGCGCCACCAGCCTCAGATTGCGCTCAATCAGAATCTCCTTTGCCCTTTTTGCCTCTTCCATATTGTCTGATTTAAGCAATTGCACATAAACAGCTTCCTCTTGTGAGGTAAGGGGTTGTTGAAAGGTTTGCACATTGCACCTCCGTGGAGTTTCTATCACAATAGTTTATGTGACCAAAACCACTTCAGTGCCTGGCACTAAAAAAATTAACGCTCCGGGATTTCTTCCAGAAACCTGGCCATGACATAATTACTTAAGTCCAATCCTCTTTTCGTAAGAAATACCTTATCCTTTCCCCGCGTCAAAAGGCCCTCCTCTACACTCTCTGCAATTTGCAGACCGTAAAATTCTTCTGCCCTTATACCAAATTTTTGATAAAATGCTTCTAAGTCCACTCCGTCAAGCATACGCAGACCCAAAAACATCGTTTCGTCCATCTGTTCCCGCAAATCAAGTTCCTGTATCTCCTCCCGGCACTCCCCGGGTGCTCTCAAATAATCCTGCAAAACATCCCCATTTTTAAATCTGACATTATCATACAAAGATGCCGCACCGATTCCAAAACCCAGATAATTGCGTCTTATCCAATAACCACAGTTATGGCGACACGCATATCCTTCTTTGGCATAATTAGAGATTTCATAATGTGTATAACCGACCTCTTGCAAAATCTTATCTGCCAGCCAATACATCTGTCTCTCCTCATCCTCATCAGGAAGCAAAAGCTCCCCATTCTCATACATGGAATAGAAAGGAGTCCCCTCCTCCACAATCAGACTGTATGTGGAAATATGCTCCGGCTGCGGTTGTAGGGAAAGAATCGTCCGAAGGTTCTCCTCCCAGTCTTTCATGGACTGGTTTGGCAACGCACTCATCAAATCCACATTCACATTCTCAAAACCGGCCTCTCTGGCAGCATTGTAGGTGTCCAGAAACTGTTTATGATCGTGAATGCGACCGATTCTTCTAAGCTCTTCATCCCTTGTGGACTGACATCCTATGCTCAAGCGATTGACGCCTGCCCTTCGGTACTCCAAAAGACTTTCCTTAGTCACCGTTCCCGGATTCATTTCCATGGTAATTTCCGCATCTTTATCAAGCACAAACCGCTCTCTTACGGTATTAAGCACCTTTGTAATCCACTCCGGCTCTACTGCTGAGGGCGTACCGCCTCCAATGAAAACACTGACTACCAAATCTTCTTTTACATCCTTATTCCCCGGCACACCCGCCTTTCGGATTTCAGTCAAAAGAGCCTCCATATATGCATTCTGCACCTGCGTGGTTGCAGGTGCAGATAAAAAATCACAGTATTTACATTTTTGTACGCAAAATGGAATATGAATATATAGTTCCAATTCCCTTACATTATTTTTTGTCATCCAGTTTCAAAACGCTCATAAACGCCTTTTGAGGAATCTCTACATTTCCAATCTGGCGCATGCGCTTCTTACCCTCTTTCTGCTTTTCCAAAAGCTTCTTCTTACGAGTAATATCACCACCGTAACACTTGGCAAGCACGTCCTTACGCATTGCCTGTACAGTCTCTCTTGCGATAACCTTGCCACCCACCGCTGCCTGAATGGGAATCTCAAACAGATGACGGGGAATCTCATCCTTAAGCTTCTCACACATCTTACGGCCTCTCTCGTAGGCAGAATCCGCATGTACAATAAAGGACAATGCATCCACTTCCTCACGGTTGATGAGAATATCCAGTTTCACCAGCTTGGACTCCTCATAGCCCTTGATATCATAGTCGAATGATGCATAGCCTCTGGAACGGGATTTCAATGCATCAAAGAAATCATAAATAATCTCATTCAAAGGCAACTCGTATTTTAATACCGCTCTGGTGCCCTCAATATATTCCATGCCAAGATAACGGCCTCTTCTCTCCTGACAAAGCTCCATAATGGAACCGATAAACTCACTTGTCACCATGATTTCAGCAGTAACAATGGGTTCTTCCATATATTCAATCTCGGAAGGATCCGGCAAGTTGGAGGGATTGGTAAGTTCAATCATCTCCCCGTTTGTCTTGTAAACTCTGTAAATAACACCTGGAGCCGTAGTCACCAGATCCAGATTGTACTCTCTCTCCAGACGCTCCTGAATAATCTCCAAGTGAAGCAGCCCTAAGAAACCGCATCGGAAGCCAAACCCCAACGCAATAGAGGTCTCCGGCTCATAATTTAGGGATGCATCATTCAGCTGTAGTTTTTCCAGCGCATCTCTCAAATCACCATACTTTGCACCATCCGCAGGATACATACCACAATACACCATGGACTGCACCTTCTTATAACCGGGCAGAGGTTCTGCGCAGGGATTATTATTATCTGTAACCGTATCACCTACCGCAGTATCCTTTACATTTTTGATGGATGCGGTAATATAGCCTACCATTCCGGCAGAAAGTTCCTCACAGGGGATAAACTGACCCGCTCCGAAATATCCTACCTCCACAACCTCTTCCACTGCTCCGGTTGCCATCATGCGGATGGTTGTACCTTTTTTCACCGTACCCTCTACAATACGGCAGAAAATAATCACACCCTTATAAGGGTCGTACAAGGAATCAAAAATAAGCGCCTGTAAAGGACTGTTCGGGTTTCCCTTGGGTGCCGGAATCTTTTTTACAATCTGCTCCAAAACATCCTCAATATTTAGACCGTTTTTCGCAGAAATCAGGGGCGCATCCTGAGCCTCGATACCGATGACATCCTCAATTTCCTCTATCACACGCTCCGGCTCTGCACTGGGCAAATCTATCTTATTAATTACAGGAAACACATCCAAATCATGATCCAGTGCCAGATAAACATTGGCCAAGGTCTGAGCCTCAATGCCCTGGGCGGCGTCCACCACCAGAATTGCACCGTCACATGCCGCCAGAGAGCGGCTCACCTCATAGTTAAAGTCCACATGTCCCGGCGTATCAATCAAATTAAAAATATACTCCTCACCATCCTGAGCCTTGTATACCGTGCGCACGGACTGCGCCTTGATGGTAATTCCACGTTCTCTCTCCAGCTCCATATTATCAAGCACCTGCGCCTGCATCTCTCTGCTGGTAAGAAGCCCCGTCTTCTCAATAATACGGTCAGCCAAAGTGGATTTACCGTGGTCTATATGTGCAACTATACAAAAGTTGCGGATTTTACTCTGATCAATGGTACCGTTTGATGCCATCTATGTTCCTCATCTTTCCGGGCATAAATGCCACTGTTCTTCATTCAACATACTACTTTCGCCATTCTATTATAAAAAATTCTGGTCCCGTAGTCAATTTTCTTTTTTCATAAGTCCAAATTTCCTTATTCCCCGGAAAGTACCATGTCAAGGACATGAGCCAACGGGTCGCAGGCATTCATGGCTTCCTCCACAGTATTATTTTGGGCTCCCAACTCCACAAGAAGCGTTCGAGGACGCAAATGCATATTATAACGATAACCTTTTAAGTAGATTTTACGGGTGAGACCCGGATAATACTCTTCGCATTTCAAATGCATTTGAAAAGAAAAGGCCAGATTCGTATCAAGATTATCATTTTGTAAATAATCGATGTTGCCCGATTGTTTTGTGCGGGATAAACCATTAAAAAACATGAATCTGGCAGTGGGTCTGCCGTTCAGATTCATCACAAGCCTCGTCTCCTTTGGCATCTGATCTCTGTGCAAATCAATTACCACCTGTATGGATGGATTTTCTTCCAAAAGCTGTTCAATTGCCGGAAGCGACTTACCATAAGCATCATCTCTGGTTTCCACGTCGTACTGTCCCGTATGATGCAAAACCCGATAACCATATTCCTCCTGTAAAATTTGTGCGAGACGCTCACCCACCCCCACAATGGAAGTACTTGTATCTCCGGGTACAGAATCAGCAAACGCCTCCTGTGAATGGGTATGATAGATTAAAATCTGCGGCCCTTCCCCACTCCTGTCTAAAGTGAGGTTCTTATCCAAAAACTGCTCCACATTCAATTCATCACTGCCGGCCATGGTATTGGCATCTATCGTATAAAAACGTTCTACCAATGTCTCATAGTCCTTAAGCTCTTCCGTATTTACCTGCATACGCTTTTCATGAGGCACGAAAGGAGCAGAACTTGACGCTGTCTGATTCTCCGTCTCCATAAGTGCCATTAATTCTTCCGGATTATATGCAGGCTTTGCCACTACGTTTTCTGTATCTTCTTTCTTTATCACCTCTTCCTTTGGCTGTTGTGCAATATATTCCGACTGTTTCTCCTGCTTTACCCCATATATCGGCATCAAAATTTCAGTCTGCGTACGTACCAGCCATTCCGCATTCCCCTCTTCCACATAATCCGCTCCCGCCGGCATAAATTGTACATAAATTGCATCGACAAGCTCTTTGGCAACCTGTCCTGAAACCGCTGACAAAAGCGTAGTTTTCGCTTCCTGTGATTCTCGTCCTACAAAAAGCATTATGAAAATGAAAAAGGCTAATCCCGTCAAAAATTTGCCGAAACCGCCTCCTCGTTTATCTCCATACACTGAAAAATGTCCTTTGGCGCACTTCTTACTCCAATATATGAAGCTATTGTCCATTACAGACTATATTATTTTTTTCCATGGCAATATTGATACCTTCTGAAATGGTAAAGCTCACTCGTTTAATTACCGCATCAATATCCTTTCCCGTCATATACATATTGTTCAATTCAGCAAATGCCAGACGGCTGTCAAATTTCTTATCAGCCTCATCATCCATCCATTTTTTTAAGGCATCTCCAACAATTGTTGCTGCATCTACTACCGTGGGAACCCCTACCGCAATCACAGGGATACCCAACTCCTCCTGCGTCAATGCATTTCTGTGATTACCCACACCTGACCCCGGCTGAATTCCGGTATTGGTAATTTGAATGGTACGGTTAAGACGCCTTGTACTTCTGGCCGCCAGTGCATCTATTACCAAGAGTACATCCGGTTTTGTTTGTTCCACCACGCCCTTTACAATCTCTGCCGTCTCCATACCCGTCTTCGCCATAACTCCGGGCTCCATACTGCTTACAAGATTCATTTTTTTACAATTATAGGCCGCCGTGCCATACTCTTTTACCACATGCCTTGTAATAAAAAGATTATCTACTACCTGCGGCCCCAAAGCATCTGCCGTCACTTCACGATTACCCAAACCGATTACCAGCACCGATAATTCCTTGTTCCCAAAAGGCATTATATCCAAAAGCTCATTGGCCAGACACTCGGAAATCTCCCTGTGATAGTCCTCATCGGGCTCAATCAGCGCAGGTGCCTCCATGGTCACATAGATTCCCATTTCTTTTCCCATTGCCTTAGCCGCATTTTTGGTGTCTATCATAACCTTGGTGACCTGAATATCCTCATTTTCCAAATAATATTCTTCCACCCGCACGCCACGCAGTTCACTATCTGCTTCTGTGATACTTTCTCTGGCCTCCAATGCCAAATCTGTTCTTACCTGAAAATTTGCCATTTTACAGTCCCCCTGCAATTTTTTCATATTTTTTGCATTTTTCAGGAAAATATGTATTGACAAATGCGTTGGAATTTACTAAACTACAATAGTATGTTTACCTTAGTCTTCCGTGTCTGGCTATCGTGAAACAAGTATAAAAATTCAGATATTGTATACAAATGGAGGTGTACGACTTGGCTAACATTAAATCCGCAAAGAAGAGAATTTTAGTTGCACGTGACAGAGCTGATAGAAATAAGGCTATCCGTTCCGGCGTTAAGACCGCTATCAAGAAGGTTTACGCTGCTATCGAGTCCGGTGATAAGGCTGCTGCTTTGGCTGAGCTTCAGGCTGCTACCAAGACCATCGAGATTGCCGGAAGCAAGGGTGTTTATCACAAGAACAACGTTGCTCGTAAGGTTTCCCGTATCAGCAAGGCTGTAAACGAGATGGCTTAATATTTCGTGCAAGCACATATAAATATTTAGACTTTTAAAAGCATCCATACCGTCATATGGATGCTTTTCTTTTTGTCTTGACAAATACATTCCTTAATGATAGTATTGTTCTCAAAAATAAAGGAGCGCACACAAAATGATTCACAACTTACATTCAAGATTTTATATGTACATGTACATCAGACGTACTTCATTATAAATTTTGCAGAATTTATGCATTAGTTTATAAGAGGTAGGTCTTATTGTCTGGTGCATAAAATCGAAATGTAAGCGGGCTTATATATTACACTACTGATTTTCGCACTGGACATAGAATGTTTAGTGTGATTTTTTGTTGCCAAAAAGGAGGAAACTATGAACAATCTAAAAGACAAGGTAAACGCACGCAGATTTGAAAAGAAGGATGCTGAGGAAGTACGGAATCTAATTGTCCGCAATTTCCTTGAAGTAAACAGCAAGGATTATGGCATGAACGCAATGCAGAAACTTGCCGACGACTATAATGTTGATAAGATTCTACAAATTGCCGGCTTTGCTCATATGTATGTATTTGAACTTGAGCATAAAATTGTTGGTGTAGGTTCCATCTCAAGTTTCTGGGGAAGCAAAACAGAAAGTATCTTGTTAACTATTTTTGTATTGCCGGAGTTACATGGAAATGGAATCGGCAGAATGATTATCCAAACCTTAGAACAAGATGAATTGTATATACGTGCAAACAGAATCGAAATCCCTGCTTCTATTACTGCTACAGAATTTTATCGAAAATTTGGGTATGATTACAAGAACGGAATCAAAGAATTGGATGATGAACACCATTACAGATTGGAAAAACACAAGAAAATAGGCGAACAGTAACCTTCACATAAAAACCAGTGAACAAATCTGTCCACTGGTTTTCTTATTAACAAGCCTCTTATCTTCTGCGTCCGCCGCCTCCATGGCTACGTCCGCTACTGCTTCTATGACTGCCTGAGCTTCCGCCGCCTCGATGACTGCTGCCTCCGCCGCTACTGCTACTGCTGGAAACACGATAACTGCTGACACTCTTGCGAATAAACTGGTCGGACTTGGAACGAATCTTAAGCTGTCCGTTCTCCACATAAGTACCGGCTACAGTTGTATCCTTCGCCTTTGCCTGACTTAAATTGGTTGCCGCATAAATACCTGCTACAATAATCGGAACAATAAATGCGATGCAGAAAAATGAAAAATCACCGCCCGGCTCTTCATATCCATACTTACCATAACGTGCAAGCTCATCCACCGCTGCGCAATAAGCCTTATAAGGATCATCATCTATGTATGCATACATAGCATCTAAAATTACACCCTCTTCATAATATCCAACGGTTTCCATCATTTTACCACTGGTAGAAAGCCACGTGCCCTTCTGAGAGCCATTCTCATCCTCATACCAGTTATCCACCAAACAGATACCGTCACCATAAGGCTTGTTCCACCCAAATGCCCTATCATCCCAAAAGTCATCTGCAAAATTCATCATATTATTATTCCATTCAGAATCACTGACTCCCATGGGTTGTTTGATAGTAACAATTACAATATCCAGTTCTCCGAACGCCTCTTGTTCAGCAATATATTCCTCCAAATCTTCCTCTTCCTCATCGGTAAGAACATCCGCCTCGTCATATACACGCTGCTTAGGCGCCTCATCGTTCTTTCGTCCCCCACCAATATCAATACTCTTAATCACAAATGCACCGATTGTAATTACAAGGCACAATCCGGCAACAACAAACCACCCTGCAAAGTATTTGAAATACTGCTTCATGGCTAAAGATTTAATTTCCTGATTCATCCTTTGTCCCCCTCCTTACAACCATGGCAATACAGATACCCACAGGCTCAGGCACATCAAAATAGTAAATAAGCATGCCCAAAGAGTCCCTGCATAAGCCCAAACCTTCTGTGCGGAAATAGGAACTGTTCCCACGATTTTACCGGTTTGGCCGTTTACATAGAAGGGATAATTCTTGCCCTTGTAGCTGTATAGATACTTCCAAACAGGAAGAAATCCGTATTTCTGCGCTGCATGTTGAATGGTAATATTATTGCTAATCTGGCGTACACTCTCATAACCGGATACTTGTCCCTTTACCAAGGCTGCAGTATCTTCACTCATCTTATTCTGCGCACGTCCTGCCACTTCATTTCCGGTCATATTATATTTTTCCGCATAAAAACCGGACAGATACTGCGGATTAAAATCCGTCATCTGATTGTAGTTATAGGGCTCCATCAAATCCATAACATCATCCGGCATATCAACAGAAGCATCCACCGGAATGTTGCGGAAGTTCACATCCACATTACGGCGCACATCATAGTAGGACGTCTCCGTATAACGCATATCTCCGCTACTCCAACGTCTCGTCTTGGTAGCCTCACCCTGATAATCCGCATTTACATCATAATCATAGAACCAATGAGGCACATAGGTTCCCTGCATGCTGTTTAAACGCACCTCGGACAAAAAATCCGTGGGTGCAAATACTTTCTTTTTAAACTTTTCACGGATGGCCTTTTTGCAATTCTCCTTGCCAAACTGAAAAGGAATCAGCATCTTGGGCAGATATTCGCCTTCTATTCGCTGTTCAAAAATCAAATAGTTACTACAATACGGGCACTGTGTTGCCGCCGTATGTTCAGCCACCGGCACCTGACCTCCACAGTCGGGACACATGGACATGTTACCATCCACCGCAGGCTTTAATTCATGGCTTTCCTCACTCTCACAATAAGGACAGTACATCTTACGTTTTTCCGGACTGTAAACCACATTACCGAAGCAATTTCTACACTTAAAAATCATTTTTTCCTTTCCCCCTAAGTACATCCTCTAACAACAAAATTTTATTGTTATCTTATATAAGCCGGGAAAGCACTTGTGCCCTCCCGGCTATATTTATGCATTCTCTTAAGTCACTATGCACCTATGATTCGCATATTACTGCATGTCAACCACAATATGTCTGGGCTGGCCGGTAATCATTATCGGTGTAAGCTCTGCCTGAATCAGGGGCTTAATATAATTAACCATCTCCTGAGATACGAAGGTTCCATCCTCAGTAATCCACTCCATGGGCACCTTTTTCTCAATATTTGCAATCTTGTGAACATCATACAAACCTGTGGTGCAGATATAAGGATCACTAGATTCTCTCTTCAGTGTAACCATCATACCGGTCTCACCGTCAAATGCTGCCTTAACTGCAGAACCGCCTACCTGATAAGCCTCTGTGATATCCACACGGGAGGTCAGATGGCCGGCACAACGCTGCATGGTAGCAAGCTCAATTGCTCTGGACTTACATCCAAACTTATTAGCTACAAGGTCGGACAGATATTTTGCAGTACCGGACAACTGCTTATGTCCGAAAGCATCAACATATTCATTGTGGTTGCCATGCTCAAACACATATCTGCCGTCTGCGGTCTTAATACCCTCGGATACGGCGATAACAACTGCTTTCTTCTTCTCTAAAAGCTTGCCAACCTTTTCAACAAACTTATCAATATCAAATGCAACCTCGGGCAGATAAATTGCATCTACGCCCTCACAATCCTCACAAGTTGCCAGTGCAGCCGCACCGGTAAGCCATCCTGCATTACGTCCCATAATCTCAATAATGGTAACATTCTTGATATCATATACCAGACCATCTCTGATAATCTCTTTGGTTACGGATGCAATGTATTTTGCAGCACTACCGAAACCGGGGGTATGGTCAGTTACCTCCAGATCGTTATCAATGGTCTTAGGTACACCAATGAAACGAATCGGACTATCAATGTCAGAAGCATAGTCAGACAGCTTCTTAATTGTATCCATGGAATCGTTACCACCAATATAGAAAAATGCAGAAATTTCGTACTTTGCAAGCAGTTCAAAAATCTTCTCATACATTGCCTTATCAGCTTCGTACTCGGGCAACTTGAAACGGCAGGAACCAAGGAACGCAGAAGGCGTTCTCTTTAAAAGCTCCAAATCTAATTCTGACTTAATCTTCTCATCCATATCCACGATTCTCTCCTCCAAGAATCCCTGGATACCATGGCGCATACCATACACCTTATCCGCACCTAAATCCTTAGCAGTCTTATAAACACCTGCCAATGAAGAGTTAATTACGGCGGTAGGTCCGCCGGACTGTCCCACAATTACATTTCCTAACATAAGTACCTCCTTTTGAATGGTTATATATTAGTTATACTGTGTATTATTTTAGCACAAAAAGGTAAGACATACAATACCCGGCGGACGAAAACCGCTCTATCTGCAAAAATGTCTGAAAATTTTGCCACAAAAAATCCCCTAACTCCTAAAGTGATTAAGGAATTAGGGAATTCAAATTACTTATTATAATTAACGATACGTCCGAAATCAGCTTTCAACGAAGCGCCGCCTACCAGACCGCCGTCGATATCCGGCTGTGCAAACAATTCTGCTGCATTGTCTGCATTCACAGAACCGCCGTACTGAATACGGATTGCTTCCGCTGTAGCATCATCATAAAGTTCAGAAATGCAATGACGAAGAGCCTGACAAACCTCTTGTGCCTGCTCAGAAGTAGCAACCTTACCTGTTCCGATAGCCCAAATAGGTTCATAAGCAATAATTGCAGTCTTTGCCTGATCAGCAGGAACGTTTTGGAACGCAATCTTAATCTGCTGACAAACCCAACCAATCGTTATGCCCTGCTCTCTCTGCATCAAAGATTCACCACAACAAACAATAGGAATCAAACCATGCTCAAACGCTTTAATAACCCGTTTATTGACTGTCTGGTCTGTTACTGCAAAGTATTCACGTCTCTCAGAATGACCGATAATAACATACTTTACACCGGCATCCACCAGCATTCTTGCAGAAGTTTCACCGGTAAAAGCGCCTTTTTCCTCATAATGCATGTTCTGAGCACCAATTACAATATTGGTACCCTTTGTCGCCTCTATTGCCGGAATGATGTCAATAGAAGGAACGCAGAAAACGACGTCTACTTCATCATTCTGAACAAGTGGTTTCAATGTTTCAATCAGTGTCACTGCCTCGCTGGGAGTCATATTCATCTTCCAGTTGCCGGCAATAATTTTTTTTCTTGCCATATCTTTGCCCTCGATTCTGAATTATTCTGACTTACTACAAATACTATTCACTTTTTACATTATAAACCTTTTATTTGTCGGACGCAAGACTTATTTGATATTTTTTTGACAAGCCTGTAAATTTTTTAACAAAATCTACAGGCTTGTTCTAAAATTACTTGATTTACTTGTTGTCTGCTGCCTCTACACCGGGAAGAACCTTACCCTCAAGGAACTCAAGGGAAGCACCGCCACCGGTAGAAATATGGCTCATCTTATCGCCAAAGCCAAGCTGGTTAACAGCTGCTGCGGAATCACCACCACCGATAATGGTAGTTGCATCTGTCTCTGCAAGAGACTTCGCTACCGCAATGGTACCCTTTGCAAGGGTAGGATTCTCGAACACACCCATAGGTCCGTTCCAAACAACAGTCTTTGCGCTCTTTACAGCCTCTGCATACATTGCAGCAGTCTTAGGTCCGATATCACAGCCCTCTCTCTCCTCAGGAATGCTGTCAATATCATAAACCTCAACCTCGATAGGCGCATCGATAGGATTGGGGAAATCTTTGATGGTCACAACATCAACAGGAAGAAGGAGCTTCTTGCCAAGCTTCTGTGCCTTCTCCATCATTTCCTTACAGTAATCAATCTTCTCATTATCGCAAAGAGACTGACCAATCTCATAGCCCTGAGCTTTCAGGAAAGTATATGCCATACCACCACCAATGATGAGGGTATCACACTTATCAAGCAGATTGGAGATAACGTTCAGCTTATCAGCAACCTTAGCACCGCCAAGGATTGCAACGAAAGGACGAACGGGATTCTCTACTGCATTGCCCAGGAAATCAATCTCCTTCTGCATCAGATAACCAACTGCGTTCTCGCCACCCTTCTCGGTGATGAACTTGGTTACGCCTGCAACAGATGCATGTGCTCTGTGTGAAGAACCGAATGCATCACATACATACAAATCAGCCAAATCAGCAAGCTCTTTGGAAAATGCCTCGCCGTTCTTGGTCTCCTCTGCACCACGGAAACGGGTATTCTGAAGAAGAACTACATCGCCCTCCTTCATAGCCTCTACAGCCTTGGTTGCCTCTTCGCCGGTTACATTGTAATCAGCCACAAACACAACCTCTTTACCAAGCTTCTCGGACAGGCTCTTTGCAACAGGAGCAAGAGACTCACCCTCGTTGGGGCCGTTCTTTACCTTGCCAAGGTGAGAGCAAAGGATTACCTTGCCACCATCGTTAAGAAGCTTCTGAATGGTGGGAAGTGCTGCATTGATACGAGTCTCATCAGTAATCTCACCGTTCTTAAGAGGTACGTTAAAGTCGCATCTTACAAGGACGCGCTTGCCCTTTGCATTAATGTCATCTACAGATTTCTTATTCAAACCCATTTAAAAATCCTCCATTTAAGTTGTTCTTGTAATAAGGGGCCCGGTCCATAAGACCGGACCCCTAAAGTCCACGTCGTGTAATACTTAAGCAAGCTCGCTGAAGTACTTAATGGTACGAACCATCTGAGAGGTGTAGCTGTTCTCGTTGTCATACCAGGAAACAACCTGTACCTGAGTATTGCCATCTTCCATGGGAGCAACCATGGTCTGAGTAGCATCGAACAGAGAACCGTAGGTCATACCGATAACGTCGGAAGATACGATCTCGTCGGTGTTGTAACCGAAGGACTCGGTTGCAGCAGCCTTCATAGCGTCATTAATCTGTTCCTTGGTAACCTGACCCTTAACAACTGCTACCAGAATAGTGGTAGAACCGGTAGGGGTAGGAACACGCTGAGCGGAACCAATAAGCTTACCATTGAGCTCAGGAATAACCAAGCCGATTGCCTTAGCAGCACCGGTGGAGTTGGGAACGATGTTCTGAGCACCTGCACGGCTTCTTCTCTTGTCGCCCTTTCTCTGAGGACCATCCAGAATCATCTGGTCGCCGGTGTAAGCATGAACGGTAGTCATGATACCGGACTGAATGGGAGCCAGATCATTCAGAGCCTTTGCCATAGGAGCAAGGCAGTTGGTGGTACATGAAGCTGCGGAGATAACAGTGTCATCTGCCTTAAGGGTCTCATGGTTAACATTGTATACAATAGTAGGAAGGTCGTTGCCTGCAGGAGCAGAAATTACAACCTTACGAGCGCCGGCATTGATATGAGCCATACCCTTCTCCTTGGAAGTATAGAAACCGGTACACTCCAAAACTACGTCTACCTTCAGCTCGCCCCAAGGAAGCTTGGAAGCATCTGCCTCTTTGTAGATGGTGATGGTCTTGCCGTTAACAGTGATAGAATCCTCACCTGCCTCAACCTTGTCTGCATACTTATATCTGCCCTGTGCGGTATCGTACTTAAGCAGATGTGCCAGCATGTCAGGGCTGGTCAAATCGTTGATTGCTACTACCTCATAACCCTCAGCATCAAACATCTGTCTGAATGCAAGACGGCCGATACGGCCAAAACCATTAATTGCTACTCTTACTGACATTTTAGTTTCCTCCTAAAATTTTAAAATTGTTTTATCTTTTTTTGACAACAGTCTCAACTTATTGTCAAAATTTTATCACGGCTATATTTTAACTGATTCCCTTTGATAATTCAAGATGTAAATCAAAAATATTTTCCAAAAGCTACATTTTTTACATTTTATTTAGAAATCATCCCCTTTTGACTCCTTTTGGTGGGAATTCTGCACATAGTTTATGTGCTATACCAAGAAAAAAAGACCTTGTCTTCTCTTTTTAGAAATAATCTGTTATACTTTATATAATTAAGAATCTATAGGAGCACACCATGAACGAATCTCAAATCAGCGAGCAAAACATATTGCCCCCCGGTCGTTATGTATTTTTAGATACCCTACGGGGACTGACCATGCTCAGTATGATTTTCTACCACTTCCTTTGGGATTTGGTTTACATCGCCGGAATTAACCTGTCCTGGTATCGGGGCGAAGGCGCCTATATCTGGCAACAAAGCATCTGCCATACCTTTATTCTCTTGTCAGGCTTTTGTTGGTCCTTCGGCAAAAAGCCTCTCAAGCGTGGACTGCTTGTCTTTTGGGGCGGCGGACTGATTACACTGGTTACCATGCTTCTCATGCCAAAGAATCTGGTCTTGTTCGGTGTACTGACTTTAATCGGCTCCTCCATGATATTGATGATTCCACTGGACAAACTACTGAAAAAAGCTACGAATCCCGTGGTCATCTCCCTGTTTATGGGACTATTCATTATTTTATTTATACTTTTTAAGCAGGTTTCTGATGGTACGATAATGGGCTTTACACTGCCTGCTTTCCTTTATAGTAATCTGTTTACTGCTTATCTGGGTTTCCCCCCGACAAGTTTTTACTCCACAGATTACTTTGCACTGCTACCCTGGTTTTTCCTGTTTGTAGCAGGCTATCTATTCCACAAGCTCTGCGACCGATGTGGCTGGCTGAAGGCACCTTTTCTCAAAAAGGACTTCCTTGCGCCCTTTTCATTCATCGGCCGCCACTCGCTACTGATCTACATGCTCCACCAACCCGTTTTATACGGAATTACCCAGCTAATAATATTACTTAGAAAATAAAGGAGATTATCACTATGCCAATTCTTTCCGATTGCCACATGCATTCCCATCATTCCGGAGATTCCAACGCCTCCATGGAGGAAATGATTTTACAAGCCATCAAGCTTGGATTCCATACCATATGCTTTACGGAACACAACGACTTTGACTATCCACCTTGCGAGGAATATCCCGAAAACCCTTTTATATTGAATGCGGATTCCTATCTTTATGAGCTTCTTAGCCTGCGGGAAAAATATGCAGACCAAATCAAGGTGTTATTTGGTGTGGAACTGGGCCTGCAGCCCGAGTGTTTCCGCCAGAATGCTGTTTTTGCCCGCTCCCATGAATATGATTTCATCATCGGCTCCTCTCATGTCTGCCATGGCAAGGATCCCTATTATCCCCCCTTCTATGAGGGACGCAGTGATGAGGAAGCCTACCGGGAATACTTTGAATCTGAGCTGGAAAACATCAAAAAGTTCTCCAACTTTGACGTATATGGACATCTTGACTACGTGATTCGTTACGGAACCAACAAGGATGCCGATTACAGCTACGATAAATATAAAGACATTCTGGACAAGATTCTGGAGACTCTTTTGGAAAAGGAAAAAGGATTGGAAATCAACACAGGCGGTTTAAAAAGCGGACTAAAGGACCTGCATCCCTGCATGGATATTTTAAAACGCTACCGCTCTCTTGGCGGTGAAATAATCACCGTGGGAAGTGATGCCCATGATGCATCACGCATCGGAGACTCCTTTGACAGAGCAGCTTCCGTCCTGCTGGAATGCGGCTTTCAATATTATACCATCTTTGATAAACGTGTACCTGAATTCATTAAATTATAGGAGGACAAGTAAATGCACAAAAATGACAGCATCTCCATTCCTGTTATCTTAAAAATCGGAAACGGCGCTCTTAACAGTCTTGGCGCCTGTTTAGCTGAGGACGATTTAAAAGATGTAATTATCTGGTTTGGAAACGGCTTAATCGACCTCTTCGGCGCAAAAGTCATGGCCTCCTTGAAGGATGCAGGAGTAAATGTATTAGAATATCAGGAGCTTGACACCGTTGCCATGGAAGACATCGTAAGTCTCGCATTCTCCATGTCCAACAAGGCCAAGGCTGTGGTTTCCATCGGTGGCGGCAAAGTTATCGATGCCGGCAAATATGCGGCATTCTTAAAGGGACTACCCTTTATCAGCATTCCCACCTCCAGCTCCAGCGACGGATTTTCCAGTGCCAGCGCCTCTCTTCTTGTGGACGGCAAACGCACTTCCGTCCCCGCAAAACTTGCCTACGGCATTTTAGTGGATACCGAGGTTATCCGCACTGCTCCTGAGAAATTCATCTACTCCGGTATCGGTGACATGGTTTCCAAAATCACCGCCCTCTACGACTGGGTATTCGAGGCCGAGCATGGCGCAAGCCAATTAAACGACTTTGCCGTTATGATTGCCAAAAAAGCAGTAAACAGCTTTGTACGCACCCCTTATGAGAGCATTAAGGATGAAGTTTTCTTAAAGGAATTATTAGATTCCCTTGCCATGAGCGGCATTGCAAATGAAATTGCAGGAAGCAGTGCCCCCACCAGTGGTAGTGAACATCTGATTTCCCACGCACTGGACAAGATGCTGGATATCCCCCAGCTCCATGGCATTCAGGTAGGCATTGCCACCTACATTATGGCCAAGGTTCAAAACCACCGTCATATCCGTGTAAACACTGTCCTTACCGACACCGGCTTCTGGGACCATGTTGCAACTCTAGGCATGAAACAGAGCGACTTTATTAAGGCAATCGATATGGCGCCCTCCATCAAACCGCACAGATATACCTATCTCCATGAAGAAAAATATCGAGAGGCCGCCAAGAAACTGGTGCTTGAGGATGAAATTCTTCGTAAGGTTCTTGTAGCGGACTAGAAACATTTTACTTGTTTTGTTTATTGGTTATAGGCTGTCGATTGAGGCTACATATGCCCACAAACACAAATAAACGAATTCATCCTTCCCTTACTCCATCCCATCACACAGCACATACACCCTCTCAGGTGTGGTCTGGGCGGGAATGCTTCTGGTTGACATTGTATAGATTACCATCAAATTGTGATTGGCCGGATTGCCCATAAAATACTGATTGTTGGTGGTGCGAAGCTGTGTGGAATCATCAAGACGGATTTGCAGACTCATCTCCTGATTCACAAGCTGCTCATTATAGAAGCTCACATTTACCATTCTGTCATTTCTATCCTGTGCCGCTGCCACTGCCGTAAATCTGGGCGGGAATATCAGCACTGCCGGTGCATCTGTCCGATACCAGAAGGTGCATCTCATTCCCGTGGTGAGGGGCTCAAAATCCAATACAAATGTATCGGGTGTTACCATAAAGTTCGTAATATTTCCATTATCATCTTCCACCGTAAAATATAAAATACAGCTTTCAGGACGGCCCTCCTGCGCCCGCTCCGCCATTACATCCACAATCATACCCGTCACAGACGCAAACGTACAATTCTCACAAGGTCTCATTCTCCACATTCCTCCTAAGTATCTGCTTCTATTGTCATTTCCTCTTTGATTCAATTCCATATCTCAAACCCATTATTATATGATTATCCATATAAAATATGCGTAGAAACCGTCCATGGCTACAAAATTGTGCCGCCACCCAAAACATATTCCCCGTCATAGAATACCACTGCCTGTCCCGGTGTGGCCGCCCGCACAGGTTTTTCAAACTCACACATCACACTGCCGTCCTCAAGCTTGCGTATCTGACCAAAATCCCCCTTATGATTATAGCGAATCTTGGCAAGAACGCGCATAGGCTCCTGCAAATCCTCTATAGCCATAAAATTTACTCTGTCGCAATGTACCTGCGTAGTAAAGATATCCTCATTGTCGCCCACCACCACTTCATTGGTCTTAGGACGAATCTCGGTTACAAACACCCGTCTGCCCATGGGCAAATCAAGTCCTCGTCTCTGCCCTATGGTATAATGAGTAATTCCCTTGTGTTGCCCCAATACAGTACCATCTGCTGTCACAAAATTGCCGGGACCGGGAAGCCGTCCTAAAGCTTCTCTCTCAATCAGACCCGCATAATCATCGTCCGGCACAAAGCAAATCTCCTGACTGTCCGGCTTACTTGCAACAGGAAGGTTTGCCATTTCTGCAAGCTTACGAATCTCATCCTTGGGATATTTACCAATAGGAAGCAATGTCCTTGAAAGCTGCTCCTGGGTCAACTGATATAATGCATAAGTCTGGTCTTTTGACGCTGTCACAGAATTACAAATGGCAAGCCTGCCGTTTGCAAGTCTGTCAATCCGTGCATAATGGCCTGTGGCAATATAATCTGCTCCAAGCTCTTTGCCCCTATTTAAAAGAGCCTCCCACTTCACATATCGATTACACATAACACAGGGATTGGGCGTATGACCGCACAAATATTCCTCCACAAAATAATCCACCACCTTTGCCTTGAACTCATCCTTAAAATCCATGACATAGTGAGGAATTCCCAGTGCCTGCGCCACTCGTTTCGCATCATCCACCGCAGAAAGTCCGCAACTTCCATGGCCTGTAGCTTTGGCCCGCTCATCACGCCAAAGCTGCATGGTCACTCCGATTACATCATATCCCTGTTCCTTTAAAAGCAATGCCGCAACGGAAGAATCCACTCCGCCGGACATGCCTACCACTACCTTTTTTTTCACAATTTTACCCTTTCATAAAAACTATCTGCATTCATTATACACAAGGTTTAGCAAAATTCCAATCCTTCAGGGACAATCTGTCTTGTTCTTTTCCTGCTCTTTTACAAATATACTGGAACAAAGCTTTGTGCCGGGAGCACCTATGAAAAATTTTTCCTCATCCCAAACAACTCCTCTCCGTTCCAAATTCTCTTTGGCCGGGCGCCCTCTGGTTTTCGGTACACTTATTTTAACCGCCACCGGATTAATTACCCGCACCATTGGATTTTTCTATCGCATCTACCTCTCCCGCCTCTTCGGTGAAGAAGGCATGGGCGTTTATCAATTGATAAGTCCCGTACTCGCTTTGTCTTATTCTCTGTGTGCGGCCTCTTATCAGACAGCCATTTCCAAATTGGTAGCAGAATATACCGACCACGAAAAGTATCGCTTCCGCCCTCTGATTGCCGGGCTTATGATTTCTACACCCTTATCCCTTTTGTGCTGTATTATCATCAGCACCTATGCAGAATTTATTGCCACCAATCTTCTTATGGAACCTCGTACGGCCCCCCTGTTACACATACTGGCTTTTGCCATTCCCTTTAGCAGCATTCACTCTTGTATCAACGGATATTTCTATGGCATCAAAAAGACCGGGCCACCCGCAATAGCACAATTTCTGGAACAACTTGCCCGCGTGGGCTGTGTTTATTTCGTAACTTCTGCCGTCATCGCCAAAGGTGGGACTCCTTCCACCGACATCGCCGTCCTTGGTTTGGTTGCCGGTGAATTTATATCCATGATGGTAACATTAACCGCAATTTTTCATTCCGCGTCCAAAACACACCCGAACAACACCCTGCATTCCGGTATTTTTCGAGGCATCCTTACAATGGCCCTACCACTGACATTAAACCGTATTACACTAAATTTTTTACAAAGTATTGAAGCCGTGTCCATTCCGTCCAGGCTACGGCTCTACGGCTATGATAATGCCACTGCCTTAAGTGTCTACGGTGTACTGACCGGAATGGCTATGCCACTGATTTTCTTTCCCAACGCCCTAACCAACTCCGTATCGGTTTTACTGCTTCCACTAATTGCAGAAAACTATGCCAAAGGTGATATGGTCGCCGTCAAATCAGCCATCCATCGAACGCTCAAATTCTGCGCAACAATGGGAATCACCTGCATGTCCGCCTTCTTTCTGTTAGGCGATTTTCTGGGCACCAGAGTATTTGACAGTCCTTTGGCCGGACATTTTATTCAGACATTAAGCTTTCTTTGTCCTTTTCTCTATCTGGATGCCACTCTATCCAGCATTTTACAGGGACTGGGCAAAGTCGGAACAATCTTCTTTATGAATGTTCTGGCACTCCTTTTACGCCTGGGATTTGTATTTATTGCCATACCTGTCTTTGGCATCACAGGATACTTGTGGGGAATGCTTGCAGGACAGATTTTTTTGAGCATCATGTATCTGGGATGTTTATGCATTTTTCTAAAAAAGAGTTCTCATTAACAACAATCTCCCGGCCTGTTTATCCGCATGGTAGTACAGATAAACAAACCGGGAGACCTCATTATTATCTCAATTAAATTTTAAAACTTCGGAACTACAATTCCATCCGCTGCATGTCCGCCTTCATAAACCTCTTTGGCACTTCCCACAAAATACTGATACTGCTGAAGCATCCGATCCTTCTGCATATCGGAGATGGCTCTTTCTACGTCCAGGGAGTGAATATCACTGTCCTGACCGAGGTAACCGAAATCATCCTGACGGTTGAAGGTAATCGAAATATCTTCAATAGACGCATCCGGTTTTCTAACCTGTGGTGTGGCAGGTGTCTCATAAGTATTTACTCCGACTGCCGGCTGCATTTGTCCTTGCATTGCATCCTGCTTACGAACCGCCTCCACACTGACTGTGGGAATTGTGGGAACATGATAATTTTGTAAAATATTACTGTAAATATTGCTGATTCCCATGCTTACGAGCTCACCTCCTTGTCCTTAGTGATATGTTTCATTCAATCTATATATCGGCCAGACATTTCTCAAAATTAATATTAGTGCAATACCTTTTTCAACTCATCCATAAAGGTATTTACATCCTTAAACTCTCTGTATACAGATGCAAAACGCACATATGCAACCGCATCCAAATCCTTGAGTTTATTCATCACAAGCTCTCCCACTGCCTGGCTGGGAATCTCACGCTCTTCCATATTAAACACATCTGTCTCTACCTCGTCCACAAGAGCCGTAATCTGCTGGGCACTTACAGGGCGCTTGTGACAGGCACGAAGCACACCTGCTTCAATTTTTGCTCTGTCGTAAGTCTCACGATTATTATCCTTCTTAATTATAATCAAAGGAATCGTCTCAATCTTTTCATATGTTGTAAATCTCTTACCACACTCGTCACACACACGGCGACGACGGATGGAATTATTATCCTCCGCAGGTCTGGAATCAATTACTCTGGTATTTTCGTGACTACAAAAAGGACACTTCATTTGTTTACCTCCATTCAAAAGCACATGTTATTTATTATTATAATGGCAACAGTCTTTAATGTCAACCAAAATTACCTCCGGACCTATTTGACAAATGTCCTTGTAAGGTATTTCAATATCCGGCTCGCAACGCAGAAAATTCAGCATTTTATTACCACAGGGGACCATAATTTTACAAATACAACCCTTGCACTCATCAAACTCCAAATCGCACACTCTGCCCAACTTCCTGCAATCCTTTATATTAATAACATCCTTGCATCTAAGTTCTGAAAAAAGCATGTTTTCCTCCCAAATCCGATGACCATCATCACACCACTTTTCATTATTATCATATGCCGTTTAAAACTCTATGTTTTTGTCCTTTTTGTTTTTTCACAGAATATTCAAGCCGTCCTCTGTACATACTTCATATTACGAAAAAACAGCATGGAGGAAATACTATGGCACAGGGAAGAGTTGAAATCTGCGGCGTGAACACTGCCGGACTGCCCCTTCTAAAGAACGCAGAAAAAGAGGCACTTTTTGCCCGGATTCAGGAAGGGGATATGGCTGCCCGGGAAGCTTATATTGAAGGTAATTTGCGACTGGTTTTAAGCGTCATCAAACGCTTCTCTTCCAGTAATGAAAATGTGGATGATTTGTTTCAGATTGGCTGCATCGGATTAATTAAAGCTATTGATAACTTTGACTCCAGCTTAAATGTCAAATTCTCCACCTATGCAGTTCCTATGATCATCGGTGAAATCAGAAGATTCCTTCGGGATAATTCCAGTTCCATCCGTGTGTCCCGCTCTGTCAAGGACACCGCCTACAAGGCCATCTACGCCAGGGAAGCGCTGACCCGCAAGCATGCAAAGGAACCCACCATCGAGGAAATTGCTTCTGAGGTTGGGATTTCCAAGGAGGACATTGTCTATGCCATGGACGCCATTCAAAATCCCATGAGTCTTTACGAACCGGTCTTCACAGACGGAGGTGACACCCTCTATGTGATGGATCAGATTTCCGACAAAAAAAATAAAGAAGAGACCTGGATAGAGCATCTCTCCTTAAATGACGCCATGAAAAACTTAAGCGAACGTGAACGTGAAATTATTACTTTGCGCTTCTTCGAGGGTAAAACCCAGATGGAAGTTGCGGATATGATTGGTATCTCTCAGGCTCAGGTTTCCCGTCTGGAGAAAAATGCACTCCGCACCATGCGCATGTACCTGACCGCCTGACATCAGGACATTTTATAATTGTCCCAGCGCTTGGGAGCCTCCTCAAAGCGTTTATGCTCCTCAAAATACCTGTCATTCATCCAGGCAATGGCATCCACCACACCATCCTCATCAAAGGTAAACTCCTCTTTTTCTTTCAATTCTTCAGGTGTGGTAAAAAAATTGAAAGGCTCCGGCCAGATTGTGACCAAAAGCACAGAAATGTCGTCCCCGTTATCTGCCTTGGATGCAGACTTTTCCAGGCGATACCGCATCCCGCGGTATCCGCCGGTATATTCCGTCTTCTTCAAATATTCCATGGATAAAACATCTTCTCTTCGAATCATAATTGCATGCCCCATTCCTTTCATATACCATTTTAGTATACAACAGACGGGCGACGCATTCAAGAATATTTAAATTACTGACAGATGCTCATTTCCTTTTTTAGCTGCTTCATAATCTTTTTTTCCAATCTGGATATGTAGGACTGGGAAATTCCCAACAAGTTAGCAACCTCCTTCTGGGTCATCTCCTCACCGTCCGTTCTTCCAAGGCCAAATCTAAGATTGATAATGGTCCGCTCCCTCTCAGACAACTTAGCCACCGCCTTCATAAGGAGATTGCGCTCCACTTCAGTTTCAATTCCCTTATAAATTACATCTTCATCCGTACCAAGAATATCTGACAAAAGAAGCTCATTACCGTCCCAATCCACATTTAAAGGTTCATCAATAGAAACCTCCATACGGGTCTTATTATTACGTCTTAAATACATAAGAATCTCATTCTCTATACACCGTGAAGCATAGGTAGCCAGCTTAATATTTTTATCCGGCTTAAAGGTATTGATGGATTTTATCAATCCAATCGTACCTATGGAAATTAAATCTTCCACCCCTACGTTGGTATTATCGAATTTCTTGGCAATATAAACTACCAGTCTCAAATTATGTTCAATCAAAATGGACTTGGCCTCATCATCAAATTCTGTACCCAAATCGCCTATTACTTCACTTTCCCGTTCTGCATCCAAAGGAGCCGGCAAAACCTCCGCACCACCAATATAATGGATTTCTCCTTGTCTTCGCAGAAACAGTTTATCCTTGCAAATCATTTTAAACTGCCGTTTTCCCGGCATTGCCACTTTCAATATCATTTACATTCTCCTATTGCACTCTATTTATTCAAGTTCAAGCAAGGCCGGATTTATAATCACAGGCACATTGCCACTCTCCTCACCCACAGCTACATATACATCTTTAAAACGCTTACTTACGCCATCCACCTCCAGTTCAAGTTCCGGCAAAAGATAGCCTTTTAAGATTCCTCTGCTTTTACCGATGCTATGGTAAGGTATGGCTCGAAAGGGAATCTCCCCCTCGCACCATAGCGCCTGAAAAACCTTACTATCAATGACGGATACCGGTTTACCGCTGATTGGCTCGTATAAACCATTGCCGGAATCCAATAACGCCTGCACGCACAATTTCTGACCGCATCGCATCAACGTCGCCATACAACCGCTTTCCCGTCGTTTTCTTTGCTCGCGCTCATGAAAATAACCTATCAGCATTGCACCTACTGCGCCGACTCCGCATATACCCCAAATATGCATCAGCAAATGATCTCCATAAGGCAACATTTCCTTTACAAAAAGAAGCACCCCTCCCAACAAAAAGGAATAGCCAAGCAGACAAGTCACTAACTTCACATATCCTCTGATATTGCCGGGACGAAAAGTAATATGTAGCATCAGCCATGTACCGCCCAGAAGTGCTGCCGGATACTTTATCCATACAGGCAAAGGAATCATAAACGGCACCAAATAACACACCGCCCCGACACAAGCGCCCAAAAGTATTCTTTTGCGTGTGGCAGTACGCATCGTACTTTTGTTTACCAATATCAGAAGATACAGATTCATTACAAAATTCACTAAAAATACGCTGTCTACATAAAGTTCATAATACATCTCATGCCTCTTTTCATAATCATTATAAAAGGCAATCCCTGCATTATTTGTCATATTCTGGTGGGCAACGCCCCTTTTTCTTCGACAAATAATCAAAGTGGCTATGTTTTGGGGCTCCCCAAAACTATAATTACTTTTTCAATTTACACCAAAAAGAGCTGCCCACATTATTGGGGCAGCTCCTCCTAAAATTTCGTTATGTTATTTCATTATGAAATGAATATCAAAGCAATTCCTTCTGTAATAATTCTAAGACTTTATATTCCCGATTAACCCAGAGTTCGGGATTGTTTTGTGTTAGCATTTGACGATTGGCATTAATTGCCTGTTCAAGGGTAAGCCAGACTTGTTTGAAGCCTAAGGCCTGTTCGCTCTCCGTATAGGAACAGGCGGACTGTTCCTGGGATATGTCACAGAAGTAATATCTGCTGAGCTGGTGCCACACTTTTCCCTCTTTGGATAAGCGTATTTCTTCCACTTCACCAAATTCCTGAACAGTATCTTTGAGAATATGACAGCCGGTTTCTTCCAGAACTTCTCTTGTAAGCGTAGTCAAATCATCTTCATCCGCTTCCTGACCGCCTCCGGGAAACTTGACAACTCCCTTAGCAGACTGAATCAAGAGTAATTTGCCATCCACGAAAATAATACCCCGAACCGCAATCCTGTAAATCGGCTCTAAGGATGTATCATAATTTTGCTCATCTAACACTAATAGTTTCTTCATTTAATCACCTCTATGAGAAAAAAAGGCACATGTCCTTAGACATATGCCTTATATAACGCTTTCATAATTTACTTCTTCTGAAGGAAATCAGGAATCTTCAATGTCTGATCCTTAACAGAGCTACGGATATCCGCAGGCTTCTGGATACCGGGAAGGGGCTGCGCTACAGGTTTTGCAGTAGCAGTCTGTCCCACACCGTTCTGAAGATTAAGACCCTTCAAGGAGTTAGGAGTGATATGAGAGGTAGGCTGTCTGTATGCAGCTCCTGCTCCCATTCTTCCGGAAACAGCAGCAGCCTCAGCAGCAGCTTCCAGACCGGTTGCAATAACGGTGATGGTACAAAGATCAGTCATGGTCTCATCATACATAGCACCGAAGATAACGTTTACTTCCTCACCGGTCAAATCACGTACATAATCTACAGCATCTGCTGCATCTGCCAGTGTGATATCACCGGATACATTAACAATAACATGGCTTGCGCCGGAGATATTGGTCTCAAGCAGAGGACTCTCCACTGCCATCTTAACAGCCTCAAGAGCCTTATCATCACCCTTGCCGGCACCAATACCGATATGTGCGATACCCTTGTCCTTCATAACAGTCTGAACATCTGCGAAGTCCAGATTGATGACTGCGGGTACATTAATCAAATCAGTGATACCCTGAACAGCCTGCTGCAGAACCTCATCAGCCTTCTTCAGAGCCTCATTGATGGATGTACGTCTGTCTACAATTTCAAGAAGCTTATCATTGGGAATCACAATCAGAGTGTCCACTGCCTCTTTGATACGCTCAATACCACCAATTGCATTGGTCATACGCACCTTTGCCTCAAAACGGAAGGGCTTCGTCACGACACCTACGGTAAGAATACCCATATCCTTTGCAATCTTAGCTACAACAGGAGCCGCACCGGTACCTGTACCGCCACCCATACCACAGGTAACAAATACCATATCAGCACCCTTCAGTGCATTCTGAATCTCCTCTACGCTCTCCTCTGCTGCCTTCTCACCAACCTCAGGCTTAGCCCCTGCACCAAGTCCCTTGGTAAGCTTCTCTCCAATCTGCAACAATCTGGGAGCCTTACAAAGCTGAAGTGCCTGTTTATCAGTATTTACACCAATAAACTCTACACCACTAATCTGCTCATCAATCATTCTATTTACAGCGTTATTACCTGCACCGCCAACACCTACTACTATTATCTTGGCAGCTGCCTCCGCTTCGTTTGTCTTAATCTCCAGCAAGGGTATGTCCTCCTTTTCCCATCGGAATCCTTTAATCGACCTTTAAAGTCCATATAGTCTATCATATAATTATTTTTCAAATTAATCAACACATTTTTTCAAAAAATATAAATTAATCCGGCTTAAAGATGTAATTTCCCTCTTCCTTATAGGTTTCCATCTGAATCATGCCTGCTTTTCCTTCAAGCTTAGGCAACATCTGAGGAAGACACATAACCTTGTCCTCCAATCGGTCTGTCTCTTCACCTAATGCCACTTTAACACTACCAAAATACAGAGTAATCGATGCATCCTGATGAAAATAGATTCTGTCTGCTGCCAATTCATATTTATTCAAAAGCTTTGTAATATCTAATATGGTTCCGAACACCCCTTCATGCTCCTCCCCAACCGGCAGAGGTTGTCCCAAAACCACATAATTAAGATTCAGTCCCGTAACCTGCGGTATACCCACCGTTCTGACCGTTGAACTCTCCACTGCATATCCATCCTTATCAAAATACACATAAGTATCCATGTATTTTACATAACCGGCCAATGCTTTCTCATACACAGTAATTTTGATGGTATCCGGCGCCAATATACTCACATCCATAGCATCCACAAATGGAACATTCTCCACACTCTGGTTCTTGTACTTCATGGAAAGATACAGTGAATTATCTCCCAGAACACCATCCATCACCAACGCCTTAATCTCGTCTTGCGTGTAGTGAACATTGCCCTCCACATAAACTGTGCTGACGGTATGCACCTTAAGCACATACCAGACCAGCACGCCAATGCCAAGCACCAATAACAATATAATGAATATGCCTACCAGGCTTTTTTTTCCACTTCGTAATTTATACACTGACAATCCGCGCTCCCAAATCTCTTAAATCTTTTCCGATATTTTCATAGCCGCGCTCAATATAGCCACAGCCCGTTATTTCACTTTCACCTTCCGCCATAAGCCCGGCCAGCACCAGCGCTGCTCCGCCCCGAAGTTCCTTAGCTTCCATTTTAATTCCTCGAAGGGTATCCACCCCCTGTATATACACGCGATTCGAATCACTCACTTCTATGTTGGCTCCCATTTCACATAAGGGCTCCACCACACGAAACCGATTTTCAAAAATCGTCTCCTCGATAGTACTCCTTCCGTCTGCTTTGGTCAATACCGCCAGCACAATGGATTGTAAGTCCGTGGGAAAACCGGGATATACATTGGTGCGAAGCTTAGGGATAGCTTGCGGCCGCTTAGGCCCTTGAACATACAGACCGCTCTCCCAGCCATACTCTCTATACCCTCTGTCTTTCACTTTTTCACAATCCAACTGACATATGGCTCCCATTTCCTCCGCCACACGCACTACCGCCGCAAGCTGATCACAGGGCGCATTTTCCAAAAATACACTGCCACCGCACCCTACACAGGCAAATAAATAGGTTCCCGCCACAATTCGGTCTGCCGGAATATAAAACTCTGCTCCATGCAGCTTCGCCGGGCCTCTTATCTGCAAAACAGAACTTCCTATTCCCTCTATCTGTGCTCCACATGCGCACAAATACCTGCACAGACATTCTACCTCCGGCTCTTTGGCCGCACCATAAATCACGGTATCTCCCTCAGCCATAACAGCAGCAAGCACAATGTTTTCCGTGGCACCAACGCTTGGAAATTCCAATCGGATATCCGCACCGTGAAGCCTTAAAGCATTTCCCACAAGCTTGCCCTCTTCCTCAGAAAAGCTTACCCCCATGGACTTTAATGCTTTTAAATGTAAATCAATGGGACGGGCACCAATGACACAGCCCCCCGGATGCTCCATCACTACTTCACCAAACCGGCCAAGCATAGCCCCCAAAAGGCACAGCGATGAACGCATACCCGTGATAGATTCTCCTGACATTTTACAGGCACCTGCTTGGCTTGTGTCAATCACAAATCCGTCAGCGGACCGATTCACCCGACATCCCAAATTACGCAAAAGACTTATCATATGTCCCACATCTGCAATCTGCGGACAATTACTGATACAGGATTCACCTCCGGCAAGAAGTGTTGCCGCCAAAACAGGCAGTGCCGCATTTTTAGACCCTTGGATACGAACTTTCCCTTGTAAGGGAACGCCACCCTGAATGTGAAGTGCTGTCATACAATACCCCCGTTCTCATATTTTAGGGACTTCTGTATTGTATGTTGTCAAAATCTGAAATGTGCCTGACCGATTCTACATCTCTTTTAACTGTATTCGTTTGGCCACACTCAGCACCAAACCAATTTCAATCAACAGAAACATTACCGATGAACCACCGTAACTGATAAACGGTAACGAAATACCTGTATTGGGAATGGTGTTGGTTACTACAGCAATATTCAAAATCGCCTGCACGGCAATGTGTCCGATCACACCAACCACCAGCATTGCTCCAAACAAATCCGTAGCATTGTTGGCAATAATCATCATACGCCAGATTAACATAATAAACATTACGATAACCGCAATGGCTCCGAACAATCCCAATTCCTCACATATAATGGAGAAAATCATATCATTCTGGGACTCAGGCAAAAACTTAAGCTTCTGCATACTCTGTCCAAGACCCTTGCCCAGAATACCGCCACTACCGATGGCATACAACCCCTGCAAAGTCTGGAAGCCTTTATCCTGCGCCTGACTCTCAGGATCCAGCCACGCAACAATACGGGCACTTCTAAAGTCGCCGTCACCGCCACTGTTTACAATAATCATTACAAGTCCTGCAATCAATGCAATGCCAATCAACGCCATAATCACAAACTTCTTATAATCCGGGCTTGCCACAAATACCATAAGCAGAGAAATTGCCATAATAATCAATGCAGAACTTAAGTTACTGGTAACCAGATACACCTCTAATGCAATAGGAAGCGGCAAAATCATCATGAAAATAAACCCCTTCATGCTACGTATACTTTTACCCATTTTACATACCATTACAGCCAAAAACAGAATCATACAAAGCTTGGCAATCTCCGCCGGCTGCACCTGCAAACCCACACCCGGAATACGAAACCATCTTCTCGCATTATGGGATTCGATTCCAAGAGGTGTCAAAACCACCAAAATGGATACCGCTGACACAACCCAGCCCACTATGTAAAACCGCTCCCAGATATGATAGTCAATATTTGCAACCACAATCATGAACACCAGACCGATAATAATTGCTATCAACTGTCTTTTCATAAAATGTCCTGCATCACCATAATCCTGAAAAGCTGTGTAAGAGCTGGCAGAATAAATCATTACCAGTCCGAAGCCCAACAAAAAAATCACTATAAATAACAGGCTGTAGTCAAAATAATATTCTGTTTGTTCTCGTCTTCTATGTTTGCGGGTATTACCTGCCATCTGCTACTCCTTTATACCAGAGCATTTACATACTCCTTAAATTGCTGTCCTCTTATCTCATAATTGGCGAACATCCCCCAGCTTGCACAAGCAGGTGAGAGCAAAACCGAATCTCCTGCTTCTGCCAACTTCGTACAAAGCTTCAGACACTCTTCATAGGTATCTGCAAACCGAATCCGCTCTTTATCAAATCCATGCTTTACTGCACACTCTGCAATTTTGTCACGGGTCTGTCCAATTAACACCAGATATTTTACCTTGCCCTCAAAGGCTTCAATCCACTCATCATATTCACTGCCCTTATCGTATCCTCCACCAATCAGAATGGTAGGCTTACTCATTGCCTTGATGCCCTGAATGGCAGCATCAGGATTGGTTCCCTTAGAATCATTGTAATAATCCACACCAGCCTTGGTCGCCACGAACTCAATACGATGCTCCACTGCACGAAACTCCTTGACTACAGCCAGAATAGTCTTCATGGGAACACCCATTCCCTCAGCAATAGCAATGGCTGCCATCACATTTTCCACATTACAGATACCTACAAGATTCATATCCTTATGGATGTCCAACAACTCCTCATGCACACCGTTTACGCTCTTTTTGATGGTATCATTCTCAAGATAATAACCGTCCTTAAGCACTCTTTTGGAGGAAAAAAGCACTGCCTTGGCAGGACATCTTGTTGCAAAATCGGCCGTATAAGCATTTTCTGCATTCAATACGCAGATATCATTTTTATCCTGATTGCAGGTAATGGCTTCCTTAGCCGCCGCATAAGCTTCCATGGTATGATGTCTGTTCAAATGATCCGGTGTAACATTTAAAATAGCAGAAACTCTGGGTTTAAAGGTGTGTACAGTCTCCAACTGGAAGGAACTTAACTCTCCCACGGTCACTGTATCCTCACCTGTAGCCGGAGCCTCCAAAGTATAGGGATTTCCGATATTGCCCACGACAAAGACTTTTTCTTTACCCGCATGAGCCTTCATAATCTCACCTACAAGTGTCGTTGTGGTGGTCTTTCCGTTTGTTCCGGTAATTGCCGCCACCGTTCCCTTTTCTGCAAGAAAACCAAGCTCTATCTCACCAATAACGGGAATATTTCTTTCCTTGAAACGAAGTAAAAGGGGAATATCCAAAGGTACGCCGGGGCTGGGCACAACAATATCTATTTGTGCTTCCACTTCACCGGGAAGTTCACCTGCAATACACTGCACCTGAACATTTTGTCCCTGAAGCCCTTCCGAAAGCTTTTTTTGTAAATCCTCCGCAGTCAGCTTCTCATTGCTGTCGTAAAGAATAATATCCGCTCCAAAAAGACTAAGCAGACTCACCGCTCCAACACCGCTGATACCGGAACCGATAACTAATACCTTTCTATCCTGAAATGTCATATTTTCCTCCTTATATATGCAAACATTCACATGCACATAAGTGCTACCAGACACATAATCGCTGTCAATATCGTAAATAATGCCACTACCCTGGTTTCTGACCATCCACAGAGCTCAAAATGATGGTGTAGGGGGGCCATTTTAAAAAGCCTTTTTCCGCAGGTTAATTTAAAATATACAACCTGCAAAATAACCGTGGCTGTCTCCACCATGTACACCAGTCCCACAATGGCTATGTATAATGGCATCTCCAAAAAATATCCACAGGCAGCCACAAAACCACCCAAGGCCAGAGAACCCGTATCTCCCATAAATACTGCAGCCGGATGGGAATTAAACAGCAAAAACCCCAAAAGAGCACCAACCACTGCACAGGCAATCGGTGCAACTCCATTTTGCTTTCCAATGGCCGTCACTGCAAAAAATACTGCCACAATCACCGTGACGCTGCCGGCCAGACCATCCAGTCCGTCTGTAAGATTAATGCCATTTACTGTACCCAACACAATAAAAAACAAAACAGGAATGTTAAAAGCACCCAAATCCAACCAAGTACCGGACATTCCGGGGATGGTCAGGGCTAGACTTAAATCTGTATATTCCAAGAGATACCCCGCAAACAATCCTGTGACAATCAACTGAAGCAACAGTTTCTGCCATGCCCGAAGACCCAAAGAACGCTTGCAGACCACTTTGATATAATCATCAATAAATCCAATCAGGCCAAAACCCAGAGTCATAAAAAGCACAGGCATAACTTCTGAACAACTATCCAAAAAATACAGGGAGACCATAACTACTCCAAACAGTATTAAAAGGCCGCCCATGGTAGGGGTTCCTTCCTTTTTCAAATGCGTACCCGGCCCGTCATCCCGAACCGTCTGCCCACATTTCAAACGCCTAAGGAAAGGAATCATCACAAGACCTCCTACAGCAGTGATAACAAAGGCTGCCACCACAGCCACCACAAGGCTCAAAACATTCTCACTCATTGATTATACTCCATTATTCCCAAATACGGAAGAATATTTTCAAAAAGCTGACGAATTATAGGTGCAGAGACCTGGCCTCCATAGTATACACCCTTTGGATTCGTAACGATAGCCACCGCAATGACCTGCGGGTCATCTGCCGGAGCAAATCCAACAAAGGATGCAATATACCGCCCCGTCCCTCTGGGAAGAGTCTGGCTGGTAGCTGTTTTGCCGCCTACCCGGTACCCTTCCACTTTACCATTTATTCCGCCACCCTCACTTACCACCATCTCCAAAATTTCTCTCATGGTAGCGCTGGTCTTTTCCGAAACAATTCCTTCCGTTACCGGATAATCAAATGTTTCCACCACATTCCCTTCTGCATCAAGGGCTTCCATACCAAGATGAGGTGTGACACGATTCCCGCCGTTTATAACCGATGAAGCTGTAGTTATAAGCTGAATCGGCGTAATCTGAAATGACTGACCAAAGGATACCGTGGCAAGTTCCACATTGCCCATATCCTCCATCTTATGCATAATGGTTCCGGCTTCTCCCGGCAAATCCACACCTGTCTTTTGTTTTAACCCAAATTTTTCAAAATACTCATAATATTGTTCCACACCCATCCGAAGACCTACCGAAATAAATACGGGGTTACAGGAATTCATTGTCGCATGAACAAAATCTTCACTCCCATGCCCTCCTACTTTGTGGCAGCGGATTTTACGGTCATCCACCACAATGTAACCCGGACATGAAAAAGTGCTGGAAGGCGTCACTGCCCCTGACTCAAGGCCTGCAGCGGCTGTCATAATCTTAAAAGTGGAACCCGGCTCGTAAGTGTCATTGATACAACCGTTTCGCCAGATATTATTCAGCAAATCCTGCTTTTCTTCAAACGTTATGTTCTCAGGCGTCCCTTCCGGAAGTGCATAGGGATTATTTAAATCAAATTCCGGCACATTTACGCAAGCATAAATCTCGCCGTTTTGCGGATTCATCACAAGGATACTGACGCTCTCCGCTTCCTTGGTCTCCATAGCCTGCACTGCCAATTGCGTGGCATAGGCCTGAATATTTCTGTCCAGACTGATTCGCAGATTATTACCGGGAACAGGTTCGATCCGGTGCTCACCCATACGCTCTATCTCGATACCTGATGCATCTGTCACTGTAAGTATTGTGCCGGCCTGCCCTCTTAAATATTCCTCATAGACGACCTCAAGTCCTACAATTCCCTGATTATCCGCACCTGTAAAGCCCAAAACCTTGCTGGCAAGTTCCCCATAGGGATAATAGCGCTTGTAATCCTCGTCTACTTTTACTCCTGCCAAATCATATTCTCTGATACGATCCCCCACAGCCTTGTCAACATTGCTTTTCACACGTTCCATGGAAGAATATTTTTCTACCTTTTTGCGAACCTCCTCCTCAGACATAGAAAGCTCCTTTGATAAAACCTGTATCACCTTCTCAGGGTCTTCTATTTGATTATAAATGACCGAAATGGTACATACGGTTTTGTTGTCTGCAAGAACCTCGCCGTTTCTATCCAAAATCTGTCCACGGGCCGCTTTGATACTCCTTTCTCTTTCATGCAGCTGTGTTGCTAATGTAGAATAATGCTCCGATCGCCATACCATCAGATACACAAGTCTCCCCAACAAAAGCATAAATGCCAGGGTCAATAAAAAAAAGAGAATCATTATTTTTTTACGATGATAAACATGATTATATTGCATACAAAACCTCATAAAACAGGGTTTCTATACTGTATTCCCGATTTTATGAGGTTATGACTGTCTGTTTTATCTACTGTATTTGATTATGGACCGTCTCCGGTATCCTGAACCTGCTCGTCTCCTGACAAATTGGGATTATTGGGCGCATCACCAAGCACATTGCTTTCACCCGGATTATCTCCGATATTGGGGTCTAATCCCTCATCACGAATTGCCATTTGGGCTTTTGCGTCTTCAAGCTCTTTTCGTCTTTCCTCCTCAATCTGTTCTGCATACATGGTAGTCACTGCAAGCTCTTTTTCCGAAAGCTCTGTAAGCTCCTTTTCTGAAAGTTCCTCTGTCATGAAAATATTCAGATAAGGAAGCACCTCTGTCAAAATATTGCGAACAATGCCTGTTGCATACTTTGCGTCATCCTGTGCAGCCGCATTAGGTC
The DNA here is from genome assembly GCA_045542555.1 of Acetatifactor sp. Taxonomy (GTDB): domain Bacteria; phylum Bacillota; class Clostridia; order Lachnospirales; family Lachnospiraceae; genus Acetatifactor. The sequence continues at coordinate 42,090 of JAZQLH010000081.1, forward strand.
TGTCTACCACCACATAAATGGCAATTTGAGGATCATCCGCAGGTGCATGACCGATAAAGGATACTACATACTGACCATTGTCACGAGGCAGGGTCTCTGCAGTTCCGGTCTTGCCACCGATAGCATATCCTGCAGGGCGGGCTGTCTTGCCGGTTCTTCTGGAACCACCCTCCTCCATTACAACTGCACGGGTATACTGTCTAATCAGCTCGGAAGTAGACTCGGACACAGTCTGCTTTAAAACACGGGGTTCAATATTTTCCACCACTGCACCACTGGAATTGGTAATCTTGTTTACGAGATGTGGCTCGTAATAGTTGCCTCCGTTAATCAAAGAACAATATCCCGTAATCATTTGAATCATGGTTACGTTAAAGTTCTGACCGAAACTGTTAGTAGCCAAATCTGCAGCCTTCATCTGATCTACCGGGAACAACAGATTTGCCGTTCTTGCTTCACCTGCCAAATCAATATTGGTCTTGAGGCCAAAGTTGAACGTCTTCTGGAATTCTGCAAAATCCTGCCGACCCATTTTCTCCGCAATCTTCATCAGCGCAACATTACAGGACCATGCAACGGAATCCTGAACGGTAACGGTTCCCTCACCGCCTCTTGTATGACACTTAATGGTATGTCCACCGACTTCTAAAGAGCCATAACACTCATAAGTGTCCGTAGGACGGATTTTGCCGGTCTCAAGTGCTGCTGCCACCGTGAAAGGCTTCGCCGTGGAACCCGGCTCATAGGTGTTGGAAATACAATAATTTTTCCACAAATTATTCAGATTTAAGAGCACATCCTCTTCCGCCATAGAGTCCAATGTCTCCTGAGTAATAGCGGTATGAGTGTTCGTATAAACCGTATAGCCGTTTGCATTAATATGCTGTTCAATCAAAGGACTTCCGATAAGCGCATCTGTGTTTCTGGTATCATTCAAATCGAAGGTAGGATAACTTGCCATGGCAAGAATTTCACCGGTATTGACTTCCATGATGATACATCCCACACTCTCAGCACCATTTCCGTCTCGGACTTCATTCTTATGAGCCTCATTGAACTCCTTTAAATACTTTTCAACAATACCTTGAATATTACTGTCTATGGTAGAATGCAATGTATTACCGTTCACCGGGGATTTGACGGTACGTTCTACTTCATCGGTCTCGTTCATATATCCGTATTGTCTTCCGGGAGTACCGTTCAAAGTCTCATTGTAGTACTCCTCCAAACCATACTGTCCCTCGTTGTCGGAACGGGTAAAACCAATGACATCCGCAGCAAGTGTTCCGCCCGGATATACCCGCTTATATTCCTCCTCAAAATAAACACCCTGAATGTTACTGTTTTTGGACTGTGCCTCCTTAAAACCGCTGATTTCATCAAAAGTCAACTGTTTCAAAGCAATGTAATAACGGGATTCCGGATGGGAAACTACATACTGTCTTATGTCAGAAATATTCAAATCCGGAAAATTAGTAGCAAGTGCCTGCAAAGTAGGCTCCAGATAAGCATCCCTTTCCTGCATGATATATGCATCTATCTGAAGATTGTATACCTTTTCACTGGTCGCCAAAGTAGTTCCCTTTGCATCTACTATATCGCCGCGTCTGAAAGGAATTGTCTTGGAATCACTAATCTGCTGGGATAACACCTGCTTCTGATAGCTGGTCTCATTCTCCTTTACCAGATAAAACAATCTCACACTCAACCCGGCAAAAGCCAGCAGTACCAACATGAACAGTACCACCAGCTTTTTCTGCATTTTTAATGTAAATTTTTTTGCCTTGGTTTCCTTCATCGGTCATCTGCCTTTCTATTCACTCACTCGACGCATGTAGTCGCTTCCTGCGCTCTCATACGTGATAACCTGACCTTCCTTTGCGTAGGTCATACCCAGCTCACCGATTGCAATTTTACGAACCTCTTCCAAATCTATACTGCTGACAATACGATTATAATTCTCGTCATTGGTCAACTGCATGGTATTCAGATTGCTCTCCAAAACAGAAATAGTATTTGCCGTTGTTGTAATTTCAGACTGCAACTGCACATAATTAATCAAAACAATTGCACAAATGCAAAGTGCGCCCAAAAGGAAAAATACATAACCGGGATTCATATGCTGTGCTTTATCCCGATTCTTGCGAGTCTCGTTGCTAAGCTGCCTTCTGGGTGCTTCCTCCAGTTGTCTTCTGACATCCAACTGACGAGCGGTATTATCATACACATACAGGCTCTTTCTTGCAGCCTGTCTTGTATTATTTGTTGTATTACGGGATACCCGTCTGTTTGTTGTCTGTGCCATATTACTTCATACTCCTATATTTACTATCATCCGCCCGAATCCGTTCGGGGCGGCCTATCATATGCTCTTCTCAAATGCACGAAGCTTTGCGCTCTTGGAGCGACTGTTTTCTTCAAGTTCCTTCTCGGAAGGCAAAATGGGCTTTCTGGTAGTACAGCTTCCTAAAGATTTCTTGCCACATACGCACACCGGGAACTCTGAAGGACAGGTACAGGGATTCTCAGCTTCTTTAAATGCATTCTTTACAATTCTGTCTTCCAGTGAATGGAATGTAATAATGCAGATTCTTCCACCGGGATTTAATAATCCGATAAAATCCTCCAAAGAATTTCTAAGAACCTCAAGCTCCCTGTTACAAGCGATACGGATTGCCTGAAAGGTCTGCTTGGAAGGGTGGCCGTTTTGTCTCATCTTGGCGGGGATTGCCGCCTTAATAATCTCATTTAATTCAAAAGTAGTCTCAATGGGCTTGTCCGCTCTGGCCTTCACAATATGCTTGGCAATATTTTTAGCAAACTTGTCCTCACCATAATCCCGAATCATGCGAAAAAGTTCGCTTTCAGAATAATCATTCACAATATCTCTTGCCGTCAGGGACTGTCTGCGGTCCATACGCATATCAAGAGGTGCATCATACCGATAAGAAAATCCTCTGTCTTCTGTATCCAACTGATAAGAGGACACTCCCAAATCAAGCACAATACCGTCCACACCGTCAACGCCCTTCTCATGAAGTGCTGCCTTGGCATTACAGTAATTATCCCTGATGATGGTAACACGCTCCCCAAAAGGCGCAAGACGCTCCCCTGCCGCAGCAATGGCTGCGTCATCCTGGTCAAAACCATAAAAACGCCCTGTGGTCAGTCTCTTGCAGACTTCATAGGCATGTCCGCCACCGCCCAATGTACCATCCACATAAATTCCATCAGGCTTGATATTCAGTTGCTCAATTGTCTCCGAAAGCAGCACGGAGTAATGATTAAATTCCATATGCCCCTCCGGTATTAAATGGTAAGTCCAAGACCCTCCATGGATGCCGCAATGTCATCCATATCCATGTCCTCGCCCATGTTCTCGTATTTATCCTTATTCCAGATTTCAATGCGGCTGCCCACACCTACAAGCACCACATCTTTATCCAGTTCGGCAAATTCCCTTAAAGCTGCCGGCAAAAGGATTCTTCCCTGTTTGTCAAGCTCTACCTGGGCTGCACCGGCCAGGAAGAAACGCGCAAACTTTCTTGCTTCTTTATTAATAAGCGGCAGTGAGGTCAGTTTCTGTTCAAAAGCACTCCAATCATCATTGGCGTAGACAAATAAGCAGCCATCCATTCCCTTGGAAACCACAAATTCTTCTCCCAGAATTTCGCGGAACTTTGAAGGAATAATCAACCTGCCTTTCGCATCTATCGTATGATTGTACTCACTCATGAACATAACAATCACCACCTTAAAGCCGGGTCTGCCACTTATTGATGCGCTGTCAGGGATATCTGCCACTTTATCCCCCACTTCATGACACTTCGCACCACTTTCACCCACTTTTATATTGATTCTAATACAAAATAACGGATTTGGCAAGCAAAATCAAGTAGCTTTTTTTGGCAAAAAGGCGCAAAAAAAGCCCTTCGCAGGCTTCTGCGAAGGGCTTTTTGCACACAAAACACAATATCTGGTGTGGTGGGAGATTATCCCATACAATATTTATTTTTTGAAGATTTTTAAAATTTTTTCATATTTTTTTAAGATTTTTGTCGTTTTGGGATACTAATAGCACTTATACATTAAATCTAAAAAGGATTACATCGCCATCCTTGACAACATACTCTTTACCTTCCATGCCTACGAGACCTTTCTCTCTTGCTGCGGACAAGGAACCATGCTCCAACAAATCCTTGTAGTTTACAACCTCAGCCTTAATAAATCCTCTCTCGAAATCAGAGTGAATCTTACCGGCTGCCTGAGGTGCCTTGGTTCCGATTTTGATGGTCCATGCACGGGTCTCATCCTCTCCGGCAGTAAGGAAGCTCATAAGACCAAGCAAACGGTAACTTGCTGCAATCAATTTATCCAGACCGGACTGTGAAATACCCAAATCCTCAAGGAACATTGCTTTCTCATCGTCATCCAGCTCTGCAATCTCCTGCTCAATCTGAGCACAGATTACAAACACTTCGCTCTCCTCACCTTTCGCAAATTCACGTACAGAGGCCACCATGGAATTGCTCTCGCCGTCATCCGCCAAATCATCTTCCGCTACATTTGCCGCATAGATAACAGGCTTATAAGTCAAAAGATTGTAGTCACGCATGAGTACAAGCTCATCCTCGTCATCAATCTCCATGCTCTTAGCCATCTTACCGGCCTCCAGATGCTCCTTGATACGGGCCAAAAGCGCCTCTTCCTTAGCCAGAGTCTTGTCCATGCGGGCAGCCTTGGTTACCTTAGAGATACGTCTCTCTAAAATCTCCAAATCAGAGAAAATAAGCTCTAAATTGATGGTTTCAATATCACGCAAAGGATTTACGCTTCCATCCACATGCACCACATTGGTATCCTCAAAACAACGTACCACATGTACGATAGCGTCCACTTCACGGATGTTGCTAAGGAACTGGTTACCCAGACCCTCACCCTGAGATGCGCCCTTTACCAGACCTGCAATATCCACAAATTCAATTACCGCAGGGGTAACCTTCTTGGACTTATACATGTCTCCCAAAAGCTTCAGTCTCTCATCAGGCACGGGAACCACACCCACATTGGGGTCAATGGTACAGAAGGGGTAGTTAGCCGATTCTGCTCCCGCCTTTGTAAGTGAATTAAAAAGTGTACTTTTTCCCACATTGGGAAGTCCAACGATACCTAATTTCATATTTATCTCCCTTGCTTTAATCCTTCATTGCCTTTTTATGTTAATCTAACTGATTCAGTTTAGCACAAATGACCGTTTATTTCAATCATTTGAAATATATTATCATTCCAATGTAATCCACATGGCAGGACGAAGATAAGAATATCCACCGCCACCATTCAATATCACTCCATCCGGACCAACATAACAATATGAATAGCTATAGTTAAGGTCTTTGTCATATGTAGCACCACCTCTGGATCTTAACGACCACAATGTGTTTCCTTCATAGCTTTCACTCATATGAAATCCAGCCGGATTCTCCATTGTATAAATGATCATACCTGTTGCCGCAGTATACTCTGTAGGAGTCGCACACAGTTCATCGGACTGCCAACTCTTATAGGCTTGTCCGAAATTTTCTTTATAAGTTACATCAAAATACCGAATAGCTTCTCCTGCGCTGAGCAAAAACACCTTATCATTGGTACTTCTGCCTTTATAACAATACTCTAAATCATGCCACAAATCAGTTGCTACTGTATTAACAATTCTTGCCTGTTCAAGATAACCTTCACAGAATTCAACACCGTCTGAATTATCATTAATTACTGTAGTTTCTAAAATTCTGTCCTGCTCTGAAGATGTAAAAACATTATCCATGAACTCGCTATTCAAATACGCTCTTATATATGAATCCTCCCATGGTCCTGCTGTCACATTGACATCCGGACGCAGCTCATTATTGTGCAGAAATACCTTCTTGCTCAGCACTAAAATTCTGTCTCCCTGATTATCCAAAACAATCCACTCAACGGGCTCACTACCATTTGTCAAATCGTTGTCCTGCTCGTAGTAGCCGAATATAACCTCGTCTCCTACATCGGTATTGGTCAGGTCAATAATTCTCTCCCCCTGCTCTTCACCCAATAGACCACTGATAGCATTTTCTCCATCTCCGGCATCATCGTCCGCTATCGCCTCAAATCCGTCTATTACTTCTTGTGCATCCTCTTCTTCCAAAAGGACCGCTTCTTCCTCTTCCACAATTGCAACCTCACCGGCTCCAATCTCCACTTCATTGTCTTCTGCCTCAATGCGTACTTCTCCGTCACGGCAATATACGGTTGTTAATTCATCATCGTATTGTACAAAAAACTCCGTTCCTCTGACACCAATTGTAGCATTAGAGGTCTTTACTTCATACGAAGCATCCTCTGATAAAGACTCCTCAAGCACATTCAATATAGTCCCTTCATTTAGAACAATACGGGTGATGCCATCCTCTTCATCTCCGGAATACTTCATAGTCACATCCGTATTCTCGTACATATACAGATATTTGTCATCATCAATCTTCACGCTGAGTCTTCCGGTCTCATCCGTTACCACATTGTCCCCGGGCTGAAAATTCATATTCTCATACACGCTCTGTTCCTCATCGTCACGTGTATAAGATACCTCTTCTTCAAATGCGATGGCCTTAATGATTCGCCCTTCATTCTCTTCTTCTTTTTCGCTGTTGTTACCACAACAGGTAAGTAACAAAGTTCCTGCTACAAGCAATGCTTTCATCGCCGTCTTCTTAAATATTTTCTTCATGTTTTTCCTCTCCCCACAATTCTTCTGCAAATTTCAATATTTCACCATCTATTTGCTGATCCTTTTCCATAAAATGAAGAATCTTAAAGGACTGTTCCTTTGTTTTGGCTTTTTTGTACGGTCTGTCATCTGCAGTCAGTGCATCATAAACATCTGCAATCGTAAGGATTCTCATGCTCGTACTCAGCTCATCAGCAGACTTTTTATTAGGATATCCCTCTCCATTTATAAACTCATGATGGGATGCCGCTATCTCCCGCACTTTATCATAATCCTTGCCAAATTTTATCTTACTCAATATTTTGTCCGTATAAACCACATGTGAATGCACCTGTTCCATCTCATCCGCCGTAAGTGTACCTTTGGGAATCATCAGGCATTCATATTCAAGTTCTGACAGATACTCTGTCTCCTCGCCCGAAGCCGCTGTATAACTTAAACTACGAATTTGTGTAATTTTTTCTTTGTCTTCGTCGGATAACCATTCCTGTAAATTGATTTTTTCAACAAAAGCTTTTGCTTCCTCCAACTGTAAAAGGAGATGCTCCTCCTCTTTGCGGCTGATTACCCCATTGGCAGCGTCAAGACAGATAACCAATCTTAATTCTCTCCATTTACCCAGCAATGGAGCCATGTATTGCCCCAGCCTCGAAGGCTTATCCAATACAGAAGTGGGAACATCCATCTTCCCCACATCATGCAACAAGGCCGCCAAATTGAGCTGTTTAATCTCATTTTTAGTCAGTTTAAGCTTCGTTCTTCCCTCTTTATGAGCCTTATTGATATAATGAGCCAGACCCACCGAATATTCTGCAACCTTTCTTGTATGACTGGCATTGTAAGGAGTCCGACCGTCAATTGCCTCCGTCATGGCCTCCGCCATGGAAAACATAAGCTCTCTTAATTCTTGAGTTCTTTTTAAGCGCTCTCTTACATATTTCCAAAGCAAATTAATTAAAAAAGCCAAAACAGTGGCCAAAACCCAATATAAAATGGGGATTATCGTTCCATTTTCATAAAAATACGAGCATACAAAAATATGAAGCAGATTTACCAGTATCAATCCACCGACCATAACCCGCAATTTACGATTATATATTCCACAGAAAAATGCCATTAAACAGATTCCCGACAAAGCCGCATACAGGAAAGAATCCACAGTGCTTACTTTTCTTTCGTCCAAAAGTGTCTGTATAATGTTGGCATTCACTTCAACTCCGTACATAAGTGTGCGTCTGTCAATGGGTACACTGTATGAATCCATCATCCCTTCCGTGTAGCTTCCCACAAGAACGATATTATCATCAAACACACTTGCAGGAACTGTACCATCCAAAACATCACACAAAGGAATAACCTCGTAGCTGCCGGGTTTTGCTATATAATCTATGTAAATAAACTCCTGCTTATCCGTGGACTCAAATATCCATGATGGAATTTTGTCTATTTCATGCAAGTAACTTTTATAAACTGCATAGCTGAAACTATCGTAGTTTACACCATCCTGCGAAATACAGGCAATGGAATGCCTAAGAAATCCATCATCGTCCAGAATAATATTGGTAAAACCGGTCCCTGCCACTTTAGCCAACTCATCATAAGGCATCACACAATCATACACATAAAAGTTATCAGATGTCCCACGTATAAAATCCGAATTGACGCCGGAACTTAATTTCGATGCCACAATGACGTTCTGTGCTTTTTCACAGGCCTTCGCAAAAGCAACATCTCCGGCTGTATCCTTATTATCTGCGTAAATAATATCAAACGCAATCACAGCCGGCTTTTCATCGCCTTCACAAAGCGTATTCACCAAATCTGCATATACCTGTCTTGTCCACGTACTATAATCGCCCAGTTCTCTCAAACTTTCATCATCAATAGCAATAATTTTGATATGATTATTTAGAGGATGTCCCTTTTGATAAAACATATCTTCATACATCAGTTCCGTAAAACCAAACAGATTGAAGTAGCTCATGCAGGCCGTAAGCAACCCCAGCAAAAGCGCCACAAACAATACAGGAACACCATCGTTTCTTTTGTATTTTTTCATCCGGCTTCCCCTCTTATCATTACAAGACGAAACAGAGCATAATAATTTATACTCTGTCCGGCAATCACTATTTCATATTTAGTTCATCCTTAATATCTTTTCTCTGCCTTCAACTCTTCATAAAGCAATTTATAATTCTCATACCGAAGTTTCGGTATAGCCCCCTCTTCAACTGCGTCCTTGATACCGCAAACCGGCTCGTTAATATGAGCACATCCCGCAAATTTGCAATATTTCTCATGCTCCGCAAACTCAGGATAAAAGGACGCAAGGTCTTCTTTTTGCATCCCAAACATTCCCAGCGAACTAAATCCCGGCGTATCCAATATATAAGTGTCCTCTGCCACAGCAATCAGCTCCGTGTGACGGGTCGTATGTTTTCCTCTGTCAATCTTCTGACTGATACTTCCGGTCTCCATTTTAGTATTATCCTGAAAACGGTTTACCAAAGAGGATTTCCCCACACCACTGGGGCCTGCCACCGTAGTGGTCTTGTCTGCAAGAAGACTCTTTAGTTCCTCTATACCAATTCCCTCGCTTGCACTGACCAAAAGCGTCCGATATCCGCATTTCTCATAGATTTCTCTGTATTTTTCGCCCTGACCATCTTCATCAATATCTAATTTATTGAAGCAAATGATAGTAGGAAGCTTTTGCTGTTCCATCATAATCAGGAATCGGTCAAGCAAATTGAAATTAGGCTGTGGTTTCCTGATTGCAAAAATAACCATTGCCTGATCAACATTTGCAACAGCAGGTCGGATAAGTTCACTGTGTCTTGGCAAAATCCGAATGATGTTTCCAATTTTTTGGTTTTCATCCAGAACGTCAAGCTCCACATTATCTCCAACCAATGGTTTTTGATTGTCCTTCCTGAAAACACCCTTTGCCTTGCACTCGTAAACGATACCGGCACCATTTTCCTTATTTACATGAACATAATAGAAACCGGCAATTCCCTTAATAATTTTTCCCTGCATACCTTATTCCTGTTCAAACGTAATTCTTCTGGTAAAACTTTTCTCCTGAGTCGTGCCGGGTGTAATTTCACCTGTTTCAGGATTAACAACAGACTCTCCCGCTACTTTATAGGTCATTGTAAGGGTTCCCCCGGAGGATGTCAGACCATAATAATTGGCAGCCTGAGGGAATGTGGTGGTTCTTGTATCCAAAAGCACCTGCCCATCATCGGTAACAAGCTTAATGGTAACCTCCGTACCACTGACATAGTCCGGAGCCTCCTGCACGGTAGGCGCAGTGATGCTGGCATTACATTTATAACTTGCCTCTCCCGCACCCATACTTACTTTGATGTCAATAGAAGTACCCGGATTTACATAGGTGCCCTCGGAATAACTCTGATAACAAACAAATCCTGCCGCATACTCCGAACTATAAACCTCTGCAATGCTGCCAATTTCCAAATCGGCCTCAATCGCAGCAAAGGTAGCATCCTCTTCTGTCAGCCCCACAAATTTGGGAACCTGAATCTTTTTCTCCTCTTTTCCAAGACTTACAGTCAAGGTGACAGCACTGCCCCTGGGAGCCTTTGTTTCTCCTAATGGCGACTGGGCAATTACCAGACCTGCCTCCACAGTGTCAGAATACGCCTCCGCCTTATTTATAACAAAGCCAAGGCTGCTCAACTTATTGTTCGCCTCCTCATAGGTGTATCCTGTAACATTTTGCACAACCACACCCTGAGAACCGGCACTTACCGTTAATACAACCGTACTTCCCACTTCCAGATTATTATTTGTACCTACATTGGCATTGATAACAACACCTTCATCAATATTGTCAGACTCCTGATATTCCACTTCCGTCAAAACACCCAGACTATTCAGCGTGTTTCTCGCATCCTCCAACGTCATTCCTGTCACATTAGGCATCAGAATGGTTTGAGGTGTCTGAGTGGAACTTTCTTCAGAAATAAAGGGGCCCTGACCGCTCTGTCCGGGCAGACCTGCATTACCTCCAAACAGCTTGCTTGCAAGAACAATCAAGATAATCAGGATGATAATACCTGCCACAATTGTGAGAATCGATGTGATTTTCTCCATCTTGGAATCATTATAGTCATCCGCATCTTCCATATACTGGTCATCCTCATAAACAGGCTCCGTATCTGAACGAAGTCGTAAGGAATCTTCTCTGGAAACATATTCTCCGCTGTAAGCAGTACGGCTCTTAATCTGAGCCATATCGCTCTCACTGATAGCACGTGTGCCGCCCTCCATGTCAGGGTCTGACATCACAACAAAATTCTCGTCGGGTTTCATAAGAGACTGTTTTAAATCTGCGACAAGCTCTGCCATACTCTGATAACGTCTGTCCGGTGATTTCTGACAACATTTCAGAACAATATTTTCCACGCTGGTGGGAATTTCAGGCACATACTCCTTGGGCGAAGGAAGCTCTTCCTGAATATGCTTGATTGCAATCGCAACCGTTGTCTCTCCGTTAAAGGGCACTCTGCCCGTAAGCATCTCAAACATGGTGACACCCAAAGAATAAATGTCACTCTTCTCATCACTGTAACCACCTCTGGCCTGCTCGGGAGAAGTGTAATGAACGGACCCCATCACATTGGAAGTAATGGTGTTGCTGGTAGCAGCCTTTGCAATACCAAAATCCGTTACCTTTACCTTGCCGTCCTTGGAAATCATAATATTTTGAGGCTTGATATCCCTGTGAATAATATGATTATTGTGAGCAGCCTCAATACCCATACTCACCTGAATCGCAATACTCACTGCCTCTTTAAAAGACAGTCTTGCCTTTTTTTCGATATAATGCTTGAGTGTAATACCTTCCACAAGCTCCATTACAATATAATGGATACCATTCTCCTCACCAACATCATATACATTAACAATATTGGGATGAGCAAGCCCCGCTGCAGCCTGCGCCTCTGTCCGAAACTTAGACACAAAGTTTCCGTTCTCGGAAAACTCCTGCTTTAACACCTTCACTGCCACAAAACGATTTAATTTGTGACATTTTGCTTTATATACATCTGACATGCCACCGGTACCGATTTTCTCAAGAATCTCATACCGATCACCAATCATCATACCAATCTTAATCATACTTGTTTCCTTTTCTCAGATAAAACTACTTCTCATCCTGCTCAATCAACACTACAGAGATATTGTCTCTGCCACCGTTTGCATTAGCAGCATCCACAAGTGCCTGTGCCTGTTCTACAATGTCACGACCTTTGCTTAAAATCATGCGGATTTCCTCATCATCCAACATATTGGAAAGACCATCGGAACACATGAGCACTACATCACCTTCCTCAAGCTCCACCGTAAAGAAATCAGGCTCCACTTCCACAGCCGCACCGATGGCACGGGTAATGATGTTTTTGTCCGGATGATTTCTTGCTTCTGAGTGGCTGATGGTACCGATACGTACCATCTCCTCTACCAAAGAATGATCCTTAGTAATCTGGCGTATCTCTTTGCCTACTACATAAAGTCTGCTATCACCCACATTTGCAATCTGCAGATACTTCCCCATACAGGTTGCTGCCACCAACGTAGTTCCCATTCCCTCCATATCCGGCACTTCTGAAGCTTTCCTGCGAATCACATCATTTGCTGTTGCAATCGCTTTGCCCAAAATCTTCACAGGATTTTTCTCGAAGGAATCTGCAATCTCATTAAGCAGTGTCTCCACTGTCAGCTTGGAGGCAAAATCACCTGCGTTGTGGCCACCCATACCGTCTGCTACAATAAATAAATTGGGCAGATTCCCTATGGGACTCTCCGATGTATATACATAATCTTGATTTACTTTTCTCTTTTTACCGATATCGGTAATGGAAAACGTCTTAAGCACGTTTACTCCTCCCGGGCAGACAAATTTTGGGCATCACCGGACTTTAAATTCTTACGCCTGAGCTGTCCGCAGGCCCCATCTATGTCTCTTCCCATTTCCCTTCTAATAGTAACATTTATTTTGTTTTTTTCAAGTTTATTTTTGAAAGCCTGTATTCTTGCAGCCTCCGATTGCACAAAATCCCGTTCCTTTATCGGATTTACCGGAATCAGGTTGATATGGCAGCAAAGAGGTGCCGCCAACGCTGAAAGCTCTGCCGCATCCTCATCTGTATCATTTACCCCGCCCACCAGTGAATACTCAAAGGTGATTCGTCTTCCGGTTTTGTCAAAATAATACTTGCAGGCATCCATCAGCTCATCGATGGAATACTTATTTGCAATAGGCATCAGCTTACGGCGCTTTTCATCCGTTGTTGCATGAAGGGACAACGCCAATGTTATCTGAAGTTTTTCCTCTGCCAATTGTCGCATACGGGGCACAATGCCACAGGTAGACACCGTAATATTTCTCTGACTAATATTCAGTCCGTTTTCATCCGTGAGAATCCGAATAAACTTCACCAGATTGTCATAGTTATCCATGGGCTCACCGATGCCCATAACTACCACATTGGAAACACGCTCGCCGGTCAGCCTTGTGATGGCATAAATTTGGTCAAGCATCTCAGAAGGAAGAAGACTTCTCTCCAGTCCGTCCAAAGTAGAGGCGCAGAACTTACATCCCATGCGACATCCCACCTGAGAAGAGATACATACAGAATTGCCATGCTTGTAACGCATCCACACACTCTCCACCACATTGCCGTCCGCAAGCTCAAAGAGAAACTTTCTGGTGCCATCAATGGCGGACTCTTGAACCTGCACCGACTTCAAAGAGGTGTATGTATACCGCTCCCTGCACTGCTCCCGCAAGGTCTTGGATAAATTGGTCATCTCGTCAAAATCTCTTGCAAGCTTCACATGCATCCACTCATACATCTGCTTGGCTCTAAATGCCTTCTCGCCGCACCCTGCAAGCTCTGTGGTAAGCTCTTCTATTGTCAATGATTTAATATCGATTTTAATGTTGTTTTCTTCTAAGCCTTGCATAGTAAAAACCGTCCGTTTCATCCTCTCCCGGAATAAACTGTTTTTCCTCTTCTAATTCAAATGGAAAATTCTCTACAATCCATGCAGCCATCTGTTCATTTTCCCCGGGATTTATGGTGCATGTACTGTAAAGAAGCACTCCACCGGGCTTTACATAGTTCCAGCTGCTTTTTATAATTTCATGTTGAAGTTCTCCAATGGAGGTTATTTTCTCGGGAGTGATATGATATTTAATGTCCCGCTTCTTGCCCATAACGCCCAGACCTGAGCAGGGCACATCTGCAAGCACCACATCTGCCTGCTCCGCCAGCCTTTCATCCTTCACGGTGGCATCGTGAACTTCTACTGTAATATTATCAAGACCCATACGGGCAATATTTTCTTCTATAAGCGAAACCTTTGCATCTGATACATCTCGGGAAAGCACCTTTCCGGCTTTCTCTGCAGCCAATATACTTTTTCCGCCGGGCGCAGCGCAAATATCCACCACATAATCCCCTGCTTTGATACCAGCTGCTTCCACTGCCATGGCAGAGCTTGCATCCTGCACCACAAACTTACCATCTTCATAGCCGGGTAGCTGTGTTATACTTTCTGTGTTTTCCAAAGTATACAGATAAGGAAGGAGGCTACTCTGCGTCAACTTGGCTCCTGTTTCTTCCATCCGTCCAATCAGTTCCATTTTCTCCGTTTCAGTCAAATTTGTCCCAAAACGCAAAGATACCGGATGAATTGCCAAAAGCCCCTCCAACATTTTTCGGGTCGTCTCCTGACCATAAGCCTTCACCCACATTTCCACTAACCACATGGGCATGGAGTACTTTACTGACAAATGCTCCATAGGCTTAGATTTTGCGTCAGGAAGAGGCAGATTATCCTTTTGTCTGGCCACACTGCGAAGCACACCGTTTACAAAGCCCTTTAAATTGCTGAATTTACGTTTCTGTGCCAGTTTGCATGCCTCGTTACACACAGCACTGTCCGGCACATTATCCATATAAAGAAGCTGATAAACACTCATCCGCATAAGACAGCGAATCAGCGGCTTCATTTTACGCACTGACACGCTGGAACAGGCATTCAGATAATAATCCAGCTCAATCTGTCTCTCAATGGTGCCTTCCGTCAGACGCTTCATGAACGCCTTGTCCCGCTCCTCAAGATAATTATATTTATCCAAAACAGATTTTATCAGTCTGTGGGAAAATTCCTCGCCTCTCTCAAGCACGAGCAAAGTATCCAGCACAATTTCCCTGGTATTCTCTGCCATGTTTTGTCTCCTCTCTTAGTCATCCCTACGTCTTCCGCCACCGAACAAAAGCACCAATCTAAGAAGCTGCAATACCGTTGCTGCCAGTGCTGCCACATAAGTCATTGCAGCCGCCCGAAGCACCTTTTTGCACCCCTTATTCTCATACTCAGACAAAATGCCGTACTGGGTAATCTTTGCTACTGCTCTGTTTGATGCATTAAACTCTACAGGAAGGGTTACAAGCTGAAACAATACAGCCGCCGCAAATGCCCAGATACCAAGATGAATCAAGGTTACATTCCAACTCAATACCACACCTAATAAAATCAGAGGCATACTCAAATTACTTGCAATATTCACTACAGGCACCATGGCTGAACGAATGGACAGAGGCGCATAACTCTCATCATGCTGAATAGCATGGCCGCATTCATGGGCCGCCACTGCCACCGCTGTCACGGACGCCCCGTGATAAACATCATAGGACAGGCGCACAGTGTTTGTTCTGGGATCATAATGGTCGCCGTCTTTACTTTGCAGACACTCGATATGCACGTCATAAAGACCTTCGCTACGGAGAATCCGCTCTGCCGCCTGTGCGCCGGTAAGTCCGGTGGAACTGCGTTCCTTTTTATATTTATTCATGGTTGACTTTACAGAAGCACTTGCCCACAAACTGAGCACCATACCCAGAATAATCAGCCAATAGGTTGGATCCCAAAACATTCCATATCCATAACCGTAATACATTTACCTTCCTCCCGATAACTACTCCCCTAATACTTCGCCTTCTTTTACCTTTACACCCAAGAGAAAATCATGGGTACTCATTCGTTTTTTGCCTTCCAATTGTACTTCCAGAATACGAAGGGCGCCGCTTCCACAAGCCACACAGAAAGCATCCTTTTCCACACTCAGTATACTGCCGGATGTACCGGAACCTTCCATAGGCTCTGCACGCCACACCTTTAATTGCTTGCCCTGATAGCTTGTAAATGCACTGGGCCAGGGTGTCACGCCGCGAATCAAACGGTCCAGCACTACTGCATCCTTGGTAAAATCAAGTCTGCCCATCTGCTTGTCAATCAGTGGTGCATGACAACTCAAAGCATCATCCTGCTTTTCGGGAATAATTTTTCCATCCTCCAAAAGAACAAGTGCCTCCACAATCGCCTCACCACCAAGCACCAAAAGCTTGTCGTGAAGCGTCTCATAATTGTCGGTATTTTCAATGGCAATCCTTTTCTTGTAAAGCATATCTCCGGTATCAATACCCGCATCCATCTGCATGATGGTCACTCCGGTTTCTTCCTCACCATCTATAATAACACGCTGAATAGGTGATGCCCCTCTGTATTTCGGAAGCAGTGATGCATGTATATTCAGGCTTCCATATTTGGGCATATCAAGAATCTCCTGAGATAAAATCTGCCCAAAGGCCGCCACAATATACACATCTGCCTCATATTGTTTCAATTCTGCAATTGCCTCCGGCGTCTTAATACGCACCGGCTGCATCACAGGAATATTATGTGCAAGGGCACATTCCTTTACAGGAGGCGGAAGGAGCTTACCGCTTCGGCCCTTCGCCTTATCCGGCTGTGTCACTACTGCCGTAATCTCGTGTCCTGCTTTAATCAAAGCCTCCAAAGCACCCACTGCAAAATCCGGGGTTCCCATAAACACAATTTTCATGATATCACACTCCTTGCCACGACTTATTCCTCGTCATCGTCATAGGTTACATCCTGCAATTCACCCTCTACCTTCTCCACGTAGAGATGTCCGTCCAAGTGATCCAACTCGTGACAGATTGCTCTTGCCAGAAGTTCCGTACCTTCCACCTCAAAAGGCTTCATGTTCACATCCAGCGCCACGGCCTTTACATAATTGGGTCTGGTTACCTGACCACTCTTGCCGGGCACGCTAAGGCAACCTTCCTGACCGGTCTGCTCACCACTGGTCTCCACAATGCGGGGATTAATCATGATATAAGGATCCTCACCTGTCACATCAATTACCACAATACGCTTTAAAATCCCTACCTGAGGTGCCGCAAGACCCACGCCGTTGGCCTCATACATGGTCTCCAACATATCCTCTATTAATTCCTTGGTGCGGGGAGTCATCTCCGTCACCTCTTTACACTTCTTGTTCAATACTTCTTCGCCTATTTCTCTGATATTTCTGATTGCCATGATTCTTCTCCTTCTTTGTTCTGCGCATTATGCGACTTGTATTTTAGAGCTTTCTCTTTTGTAGATTTTTTCCCCACTCCTCTATAAGCCGCTCCAAACTCCATGCCGCATTGGCCGGACTTGTGGAGGGCAGACAAATCGCCTCTCGCTTAATCTGCGGATAAATATACTTATCATACAGTTGCTTGGCCGTTTTGCCATTCACACAAATCTGCTGTACATCTGCCTGTTCCAAAATTCTCCCCAAATCATTGGGCACAACATTCCTGATGCTACTGTCCGAGGAACCGGTGATGTCGCAGGAACCAATCACATCCCACACCGCAACCCTATTATTATACAGGAAATTCTTCTTTTCCTCAATAGTTACAGGCAAATCTGTTGCAAATATTGAAGCTAATACCCGCCAGAAACGGTTTCTTGGATGGCCGTAAAAGAAGCCCTCTTCCCGTGATTTCACCGACGGGAAGCTTCCGAGGATAAGGATTTTGGAGTTTTCATTGTAAATTGGCTCTATAGGATGTTGTATCATTTCTACCTCTATATTTTAAAACCCACTTAAAAAGTCAACAAAGTACGTCAAAAACTCCTGAAACGTACCCTTATCTTCATACTCGCCATGGTCATTAATATAAACCCGGCCATCTGTTTTGGACATACAAATCATGGTTCCGTCTCCAATCATATTGCCCAGATGAATGTACTCCGCCTCCAAAAACTCATTATCCATGCCAAGGCTCTGCAACCCAAATATGCGCTCACTGTCTCCAAAGAACTGTCCGCCATTGGCAAAGATTAGGAAATCCTTATAATCCTTGGGCAAAACAAAACCATTTTCCTGCTCCCATGCAGCAATCTCCTCCGCCGTAGCAGGCTTGCCGAATTTAGTATTTTTATAGCCATAGGCGCCTCCGCGCTCCTCACATAAGTCAATCAAAGGCAGCAGCACCTTTCTTAGCGCACTTCCCCCTGCAAGCTTATATTCCTTTTCGTAGTGTCTTTTGAACTTGGAAAGCAATCCCTTGTGAGAGGCCTTCTTCAATACAGCAATATCCTCCTCATGTTCTTGCTTATATGCATCAAAAAATGCTTTTCTGGCAGGCTGATTGCGGTAATATTCCATGGCTTCCACAACAAGCTCCCAAATTTCTTTCGCCGGACCATCATAATAATCCAAGTTAAAACTGCCATTTGCTCCCTCACGCTTACAACGCACCTCCAACAGCTCACCGTCTCCACGCCGAATACCAACAAAAGAGAACCTGTCCCAATGTTGACATGTAGCCTGATCAGCTGCCTCACTCAGCGCCGCCATAAACAGTTCATCATTTTCCACACCATAAGCGCAGTTCAGTTCCGCAATAGTTTCCTTTACCGCTCCATCATCATTGTATTTATTCCGAAAATACAGCACAATTCTGCGCAAATCCTCCTGATTGGTTAAAACAAAACGAAAGCCCTCAGGATTCTCGGACACCGCTAATTCACGCGCTCTGCTCCGAAGCGCGCCACAAATATTTTTAAACTTTTGGGGATGATTGGCAATGCTTCCCTTTTCATATTCTTCTGTATATTTTTCCCTGTAATATGCTTCCGTTATATCCAACAGTTCTGCCGCACAAGCCGGATTATCACTATTTTTCAAATTGCCCAAGAAGGAATGGATACATACCACAAAACGCTCCTCTTCACTCTCCCAAAGAGCCTTGCAGGCCTTAGTATAAAGAGGCACTAACTTCTCAGTCTCTGCCCCCAGCCAGTAACTGCAACGACCGTCCACCTTCGACAGCTTATCGTAAATCTTCTCACGGTCGCCATTTATAATATTCTCCAGAATCTGACTACATTCTTCAACAATCCATGCCCGCTTATTTTCTCTGGTGGCATACTGTTCAAACGCTTTGATGGTCTCCTCGTCATAATCTTCCTTCATCCTGCGAAAACAATCCGTATCACATAAGAAAAACAGCTTCTTGGCATCCTCCTCACAGGTAATTTCCATGTGCTGTCTTTGCGCTTCTTTCAGTTTTGCCTGTTGCTCCTCATAAACCTTTAACTCTTTATATAACGGCTGACAGATCTCATTCGCACGCTTATTCATAATAAATCCCGGAGTTGCGTCACTGCAGGCTCGCTCAAATTCTTTGTGTGCCGGCCAGTTCCGATAAAAGTCAAAGGCCTGCTTCAACACCTCTGCGTATTCAGCAGGGATTTCATAGGTCAAAGTTCCTTCATCATGGAGATTTTCGCTGGTATAAGAAGCCTCAAAAATCTCATCCTCCGTCAACACCGCAAAAAAGGTAGTGTGAAAGTTTTGTCCGGTTTCTCCATCACGCCTCTGGGATGTCTTCGTCCGCACCATAACAAGACCACTTTCCGGCTCTCTCACACCATATGCAATCTGCAAATTGATAATGTCCCATCGGGATGTCACCGGGCGCACAAAGTCCAGAATTTTTGCATGCATCTGTTCATCTGTCAAAACAAATTCAAAGTGATATTCCTTGGTTTCCTGCGGTATTTCAACCGGCTTCGCTTCTTCTTGTACGGCTTCCACTTTTACAGGCACCACTTTCGCCGCTTCCACATTCGATACATCTTCTGTACTTTTCTTAAATAATCTGTCAAAGAACTTCAACATCTATATTTTCTCCCTCGTTTAAGAATCACGCTGTACCGCATTTTCCGTCTTACGAACCATTACAAGCAACAAAACGAAGAAAAATCCCATATAAACAGGCATCAGCTTCAAACTGATGTGATTAGCTAAAATCCCGAAAACAGGTGGCATAAAGGTGGACCCCACATAGGCGCTTGCCATCTGAATGCCGATGATTCCTTGGGAATTCTCTACTCCGAAATTCATCGGTGTGGAATGAATAATACAAGGGTATACCGGCGCACATCCGAGGCCGATGATAACGAACCCAATAAGGGATACTATTTTTACAGGCACAGCAATACAAAACACACCACCAAGGGCAACGGCCGTTCCCAGCCGAATCATTCTATTGTCCCCTACTTTGTCGGAGACAAACCCGGCCAAAAACCTTCCTATTGTCATTCCGATAAAAAACAGCGCGCCAAAAGCCGCCGCCTCCTCAGCGCTAGCCCCTCTGGTTCCCTCCAGGTAACTGCTTGCCCAAAGCATGGCAGTGGACTCTGCAGCGCAATAGGATAAAAACGCTAACAAAAGATAGGGTACACCTTTTATTTCCAGGGCGCCTTTTAAACCAAGCACCTTTGCACTCTCCTCATTTGCATCTGCGGTCTGGTTTATATTCCACAAAGGAAGTGCTAACACCAATACAACCACAATACCAAACTGGATATAAGACACCATGCGATAACCGTCCGTCCACACCGTATGGGCAAGGGCATAACTCATAATATAAGGGCTGATGATGGTTCCCACACCCCAGAAACAGTGTAGCCAGCTCATATGCTTTGAACTATAATGTAGTGCCACGTAATTATTCAAAGTGGCATCAATGGCACCCGCTCCCAGTCCATAGGGAATCCCCCACAGACACAACTGATAAAATTCCGTGGCCGTCGAAAAACCAAACAGTGCAACCGCCGTCAAAAAGACACTGACCGTGGTCACGATTTTAGCGCTAAACTTCTTGGTCAACCGTTCCGACATCAAGCTGGAAACAATGGTTCCACCCGAAATAATCATGGACACCAGGCCCATGTAAGACAAGGGCACGCCAAAACCATTCCGTATGGTAGGCCATGCCGCCCCAAGCAAAGAGTCCGGCAAGCCCAAGCTGATAAATGCAATATAGATAATTGCTAAAAGTAATAAGTACATTTCAATACCTCTTACCGTCAAACTATCAACACACTACATACTACTCATAGGATTAAAGTCAAACTGCACCTGGCTCTCCGGCATCTGACGCTCCGAAAGCCACGCTTCCAGTTTATCCTTCACCTGTATGAGTCTGTCATAATCCCCACTCTTGATATAAAAAACAAATCGATAAATATCGTTAATTTTGCTAATGGTGGCCGGAGCAGGGCCAAGCACCTGTACCGAAGCTTCCTTGGCCTGATTCGCCAGCATCTGTGCCAGTTGTTCGCCTGTCCGCTCATATTTGGCAAAAATCTGCACTGCCAGCATATTAGCCGCAGGAGGATATCCTCCAAGCTCTCTGTACAGAATTTCTTCCTGATAAAAAGCATTATAATCCTGCGCTGCCGCATGTACCACTGCATAATGCTCCGGCTGGTAGGTCTGAATAACCGCTTCTCCGGGAATCTCGCCTCTTCCTGCACGGCCTACAGCCTGCGTCAGAAGCTGGAAGGTTCGCTCCCCTGCCCGATAATCCGAAGCACTTAAGGACAAATCTGCCGCCAGCACCCCCACCAAAGTCACATTGGGGAAATCATGGCCCTTCACAATCATCTGTGTGCCGATAAGCACATCCGCTTCTCCTTCTGCGAAGGCAGAAAGAATCTCTTCATGGCTTCCCTTGGTCTTAGTGGTATCACCGTCCATTCGAAGAGTGCGCACATCAGGGAACAATTCCTTTAACTTTTCCTCTATCTGCTGGGTTCCTGCTTTGAAACCAAGCACATACTTGGAGCCGCACTTAGGGCAAGCCTTCGGCTTAGGCTCGCTATAACCGCAGTAATGGCACATCAATCGCCCGTTTCCATGCTCCGACAAGGACACATCGCAGTGGGGGCATTTCATAACCTCACCACAGGCTCTGCAAGATACAAAGCCCGCATAACCTCTTCGGTTTAAAAACAAAATACTCTGCTGCCCCTTAGCCAATCTGTCCGCCAAAAGTCTTTGCAATTTCTCACTAAAAATAGAGCGGTTGCCGTTCTTTAATTCCTCACGCAAATCCACCGTGTGGACTATGGGAAGGGTCCCGCCCGTTAAACGCTCCTTCAATGCAAAGAGCTGATACTGCCCTTTTTCTGCACGATAAAAAGCCTCCATAGAGGGAGTTGCCGAACCAAGTACCACACCAGCCCCATGAAGTCTTGCCACCTCTATGGCAGTCTCTCTTGCATGATATTTGGGTGTACTCTCACTCTTATAGCTGCTCTCATGCTCCTCATCCATGACAATGAGACCAATATTGGGAAAAGGCGTAAAAAGCGCTGAGCGGGGGCCGATAATCACATCAATCTCCCCGTTTTTGGCACGCTCACACTGGTCGTAACGTTCTCCCGGCGAAAGGGTGGAATTAATCACACTGACCCTATCGCCAAACCGACTGTAGAAACGAAGCAAGGTCTGATAAGTCAGCGCAATCTCCGGTATCAGCACAATAGCCTGACGGCCTCTTTTAATCACACCTTCAATTAATTCAATATAAACCTCCGTCTTACCGCTTCCGGTAATCCCGTGAAGCAGATAGGTCCGGGGACTTCCGCAATCCAAATCCTTCAGTACAGAATCTACAATATTCTGCTGATCAGGACTTAACTGTCTGATGGGACGGGATGCTGCCCCGTCCGTCTCGCAACTTACAGGATTTCGAAAACTTTCAGTCGTAAAGGTCCGAATGGCTCCTGCCTTTTCCAAACTATTAATGGTAGTCGCTGAAACATTTAATTTCCCGGTAATCCAACGATAGGGAATCACGGCATGACCCGATGTAGCCACATTATCTTGGCGCTCCTTCTCCTGCTCCAAAAGCGCTGTCAGAAGCCTTATCTTGCCCGCCTGTTTCTTGCGCATGCTCTCGCCTAAGAGACTACGAAGCTCCTCGGCGTTCATCATAACCTCCACATAGCGGTGCTCCAGCTTCTTCACGGATTGCTTGGCAGGAAGTACGGTCTTTAACGCCTGTATCATGGTAGCGCCGTAATTTTTACGAATCCATGCTGCCAAGGCAATCATTTTGTCCGTGACATCCACATCTTTTTGAGCAATCCCGGCAATATCCTTGGTACGGGCAGGATCAAACTTGCACTGTGTCCCAATCTCCAGCACATATCCCTTAATGAGACGATTGCCATTTCCAAAAGAAATCTGCACGCACATTCCGGGCTCCAGTACCGCTCTAAGCTTTTCCGGCACACGGTACTGAAAGGTCTTATCCAGTTTTTCATGAGAGATATCCACTATGATATCTGCGTACAATTCCTGCACTGTTATCCGCCTCGCTACTTATTTTCCTTCCAAAATATCCCGAATCAAATCTCTTTCATCCATAGGATATTTCACGCCCTGAATCTCCTGATAATCCTCATGACCCTTTCCGGCCAAAACAATAATGTCACCGGGCTGACCGTTCTCGATGGCATACTTGATTGCCTCCTTGCGGTCACAAATCTCCACATACGCCCCATCGGTCTTACTGATTCCGGTACGGATATCCGCAATAATGTCCATGGGCTCCTCAAATCTAGGATTATCTGAAGTAATAATGGTCAAATCCGCCAGCTTACCACTGACCTCCCCCATCTCGAAACGCCTTGACTTGGCACGGTTACCGCCGCATCCGAACAGGCACACCAGTCTGCCGGGGTCATATTCCTTAAGAGTTGCAAGGAGGCTTTCCAGCGCCATGGCATTGTGGGCATAATCAATCAAAAGGGTAAATTCATCGGACACCTTCACCATCTCGATACGTCCTTTTACCCGGGCACCCAATAGCGCCTTTTTGATATTCTCCGGCTGCACATTGAAATGGCGACAAATGGCAATGGCTGTCAGCGCATTGTATACGCTAAATCTTCCGGGGGTAGGAACCTCCACGGTAAAGCCTTCCTCACCAGCAATCGCCACGTCAAATTTTACGCCCAGCTCACCGGGCTTTCTTACAAGCTGTAAATTCTCAGCTCTAAGCGTACAGCCCTCATTCAGGCCAAAGCTTTCCAGACTGCAGGTATGCCCTTCCATCACCTGCGTAAAATGGCTGTCATCACCGTTTCCGATGCCAACCAGACACTGCTTAAACAACAAGGACTTGCAATGCAAATAATCCTCAAAATCCTTGTGCTCGTTAGGTCCGATATGATCCGGCTCCAAGTTGGTAAAAATACCGTAATCAAACACAAAGCCCTGAGAACGATGAAGCATCAGTGCCTGGGAGGAAACCTCCATTACCACCGCATCTAAGCCTGCCTCCACCATTTTGGCAAAATATTCCTGCAAAAGATAAGACTCCGGCGTGGTGTTTTGGGCATGAATATGCTCTTTGCCGATAATCACTTCGATGGTACCGATAAGTCCTACCTTGTAGCCTGCATTCTCCAGAATGGATTTTACCAGATAAGTAGACGTGGTCTTACCCTTGGTACCGGTGATACCGATAGTCTTAAGCTTCTTAGCCGGATGACCGAACCATGCCGCAGAAATAAACGCCATAGCATACCGGGTATCTTCCACCTTGATAATCGTTACATCCTTATCCTCAAGTCCTTCAACCATCTCAGATACAACCAATGTCTTCGCCCCTTGCGCTACAACATCCGCTGCAAATGCATGGCCGTCAAAGTTGGCACCCTTTATACAAATAAAAAGACAACCTTCTTGTACTTTACGGGAATCGTAAACCACTGCACTTACCGTCCGGTCTGTGTCTCCCTGCACACATTCGTATGTGATTTTTTCAAGCAACTCAGATAAAATCATCCTTCTCATCTCCATATCCGTTTCATAATAAAACTATCTGTTTCAGTATACTTATTCCGTACGCAATGCTTTCATGCGCATCTTGTCCTCGTACATGGCCTTGTCTGCCCTTGCGCACAAAGCATCAAAATCCGCTCTTGCATCATACATAGCAAGTCCCATGGCACATTGATAGGGAGTCTTTCCCATAGCTTCTTTTATTTGTGCTATCATTGCCTCCAACTGTTTCCTGTCTTTTCTTAAACAAAGAACAATAAACTCATCGCCACCCGTCCGATACAAATAACAGTCCTTTAAAAGGCAATTATTCACCTGCGTTGTCAGAGCACACAAGGCCTCATCTCCCGCATCATGCCCTTGTGTATCATTGATTTTCTTCAAAAAATTTAGGTCAATGGCTATCACACCACTAATATGTTCACGATATTTAATCGCATCCATGTAAAAACTTCTTCTGTTCAATACTCTGGTCAAATGATCTCGTTTAAATGTCTGTGTATGGAAAAACAAATAGTAAAATGTCACCGAAATGACAATTGTTACATTAATCAGGCCATCCCTTTTCATAATACTTTCCAAAATCACGGAAATTATCGCCGCCAAGGCAATTGCAAATACAATTAATGCATCATGATAATTCTTTTCCTTAAAATACTGAATGGAACAGATAAGCAAAATGCACAGATAGATTCCTCCCACAACAAAAGGGGTCCAGCCCAAGGGGCCTCTCACAAATTCATTGTGTCTGTCATAAGAATACGCAACATCCGTAAACAATGCCGAAAAAGAAATCGCCGTATTAATCAAGGCAGGAACGTACATTAAAAATTTTTTGACTGTCCGGTTGCGTACCACTATCTGCAAAATGCACAAAATACAAATCGGACGCAACGTATACCCAATTGCAGACATCCAAATTCGAAGTGGCGTAGGATACGTTAATGATGCTGTCCAATTTTCAATATTATCTGCAACCATCAATACTACCGTTAATAGAATTGCCCTCATAAACAATCCGGTTTCCTTTTTGTCAAAAGTAGTATTGGTAAGAAGGAATACTATCATAAATATTACAATCAAACAGATCGCATAATTAGAGTAAATCAAATCCTCAAGCATTTATACCCTCCACCAGCCTCAAAACCACATATTTTCTTATTCTATATTCTACCACAAACCTGCTATACAAGCAAACAACATACAAAAAAGAAACAGAAAAGTCCCGGGGGTACCGGGACTTTTCCGTTTCTTATGAGGGGGGAGATAGTGATTTCTCAACTATCTGGATAATATATTACAATAAAAATGTGTCCAAATTGTGTCCAAACTATAATCAATATATTAAAATTTCTAAAAACCCTATATACTTTTTCTAACAAAAATATTGAATAATCAATTGTTTTTCCTTCCGTCCACGATAGGAATTGATTCCAAGCTGGTATACTACAGACATCTCAAAATCGCCTTTTCCGTCATAGAGACATCTCACACTGTCCGTCCCATACTTTTCTGTAAGAAGAAATTCAAATTCCTCCAGATTACGAAATAGCACCAGCTGCTCCGTACTGCCCTCCGGTGTCTGCACCTTAAATCTTGCACAGTTTCCTGAAGCTCCCATTTTGCTTGCAGATACAAATCGCAGATTCTTCTGGGCAAATAAAGGCTTGGGATTACCAACTCCAAAGGGCTCCAGGCAGGAAAGCTCCTCCGCCAGCTTTTCATTGGCATAGGATAAAGGCATAGGCACATCTATATGCACCACAGGGACAAAATCCTCCTCAGTGAGCTTACATTTTGCATTCAACTCGTTACGAAGTTTCTCCACATTCTCTTCTTGCATGGATAAACCTGCAGCCAATTTATGTCCGCCATACTTGGTAAAAAGCTCCTTTACCTGTGTCATGGCTTCATACATATGGTAACTTTCAATAGAACGACCGGAACCTTTCACCCCTTCTTCTCCTCGTGTAAGAATAAAGGTCGGCTTATTATAATGCTCACGCACACGCCCGGCTATAATTCCTGCCAGGCTTTCATGTACCTTTGGCAGAAAAATCACCAGCACCTTATCTTCTGTCATATCATGGTCTAAAATATATTTTTCTGCTTCCGCCACACCCTGTAAGGTGAGATTTTTGCGGCTGGTATTCAATTCCGTCAGCTCCCTTGCTGCAGTCATGGCTTTTCCATGCTCATCGCTTTGTAAAAGCTCCAAGGCCTGTTTTGCCGTATCCAGTCTGCCCGTAGCATTCAGACATGGACCAATCACAAACCCCAGATGATAAGCCGAAATCTTGGACGGCTCCAGCCCGTTTACCTCCATCAATGCCTTAAGACCTGTATTCCTGCTGTTTTGCATTCGTTTCAGACCTTCTTTTACCAAAATACGGTTTTCATCAGCAAGCTCCATCACGTCACACACCGTAGAAAGTGCCGCAAACTCCAGAAGCTCTTCCACTAATGCCCCTGCTTCAGCCCTCTTTTCAATTTGCTCAAGCAGTGCCAAAATCACCTTAAAGGCCACTACACCACCACAAATCCCCTTGAAAGGATATGTACAATCTGCTCTTTTGGGATCCACCACAGCCAACGCCTGCGGCAGAACTTCTTTCCTTGCTCCCGTTTCTGCATCCACCACGAAAGGTACTTCATGATGATCCGTCACCACCACATCAATTCCAAGACTGGCGGCCAACTCTATCTGGGACGCCGCTGCAATTCCATTGTCACAGGTGACTATCAGACCAACGCCATCTTCCTTGGCTAATTCAATCAAATGGTCATTCAATCCATAACCGTCATGAATACGGTGAGGAATGGCCGTATCCACCCGGCCCCCAAGAAATCTAAGTCCCTTTGTCAGAATATAAGCTGCACAAATACCATCCACATCATAATCACCAATAACCCGAATAAATTTCTCCTGTGCAATGGCATCACATATCGTATCCACGGCCTTGTCCATATCCTTCATAAGCCAAGGCTCATAACAATCCTCCAGCGTGCCATAAAGAAATTTCTCTATATCTCGTTCTTCAGTCAAATCCCTATTTCTCAATATCCTCGCCACCACAGGACTAATATGAAACTGCTCTGCCCATTTCTCAAAATCCGCCTTCTTGGCGGCAACCATCCACTTTTCCCTCTTCATCTTCTTCTCCTACAATGCTTGTTCTTATTTGTTTGTTTGGGGATATTGGTTCCGTACAATGTCGATTGAGGTGCATATTCCTTTCTGCGGAACGCTTCCGCTCCGTGAAAAAGCGTAGCGGCACATAAGATTGCAAAGTACGCAATCTAAGTGCCGACGTTTTTCAAGGTCTCGCAGAAAGGAATATGCCACCTAATCGACAGAACATATTCTAATCCCCAAACAAACAAATAAGAACAAGTATTTATTCGCCTTCACGAAAGGCGCCGGTAGTAACCGACGCCCTCCAATTTTTATTCCATAAATTCCTGTGCTATATCATATTCTTCCTTTTCTTTGATAGTGATTTTACCACGAAGGATAAACCATACACTGCCTGCAAGACACACGGAAGAATATGCTCCGGCAACAATACCTACCATAAGAGGCAGCGCAAAGTCTTTGATACTGGTCACACCCAATACATACAGGCAGGCAACCATGATAAAAGTTGTCAGAGATGTGAAAATACTTCTTGACAGGGTCTGTGTAATACTCTTATTTACCACATCCTTCACATCCTCAGTCTCCATCACATCCATATTTTCACGAATACGGTCAAAGATAACGATGGTTGCATTTACGGAATAACCTACAATGGTCAGCATACATGCGATGAATGTATTGCCTACAGATATCTTCGTTGCTGCATAAAATGCAATTACAACCAACACATCATGAACCAATGCTACAATACTGCTGATACCAAAACGCATATCTTTAAATCGAAGCTTGATATAAATCAGCATACCTACAATGGCCACAACTACTGCAAGAATGGTATCTGTTTTCATCTCATCACTCATAGTGGAACTGATGGTCTCAGAAGTAATCATATCTTCCGACACACCAAACTGCTCCATCAAGGCTGTATCCAACGCATCTCTCTGCTCTACGGAAAGGGTATTGGTCTTAAAGATAATCTCATTGGTATCCTGCACATTCTGAACCTGTACAGCCTCTCCGGTAACCTGTTCCACCACAGGAACCACCTTAGTATTAGCCTCCTCAAGCGTCATATACTCGTTGAAGGTAACCGTAGTAGCCGTACCACCCTTAAACTCCAGACTATAATTCATTGCTGCGCCGGTGTTAACCTTATTTACACCCATTACAACAAAGCCTGCGGCAATTATTGCAAGAGATACGCCGAAGAAAACTTTCTTTCTTCCAAGGAAATCTACCGTCTTCATTTCCCTGCCCTTACCATACCATTTTGCATCCTTGAAACCAAGTGCATAGAAAGCTTCCAAAATCAGTCTGGTCAATACCAATGCCGTAAACATGGACAATGCAATACCCAGCGCCAATGTCTGAGCAAAGCCCTTAATGGTACCGGGCGCAAGGAAAAACAACACTGCAGCCGCAATCAAAGTGGTAATATTACCATCCACAATTGCTGAAAGCGCCTTACTAAATCCCGTCTTGATTGAATCCTTCACCGAACTGCCTGCTGCAATTTCCTCACGAATACGTGCAAATACAATTACATTAGCATCTACAGCCATACCGATAGAAAGGATAATACCTGCCACACCGGAGAGGGTCAAAGTAATTACATCATTAAAGCCGGTCAACAAAAGCACAATCAAAGCCACATACAAAAGCAACGCCAGACCGGAAGCCAGACCGGGAATAAAGTAAATTGCAATCATAAACACAATTACAATAAGCAAACCGATTGCACCTGCTTTCAAGCTGGTCGCAATGGCCTCCTCACCAAGCTGAGCACCCACAACCTTGGAATGGAGTTCCTCCAACTCAAGCTTCAAACCACCAATACGAATGGTTGATGCCAAAGCTTCCGCCTCCTCAGGGCTGTCCATGGGAGAAATCTGGGCATTTCCATCTGTAAATACACCGTTTACGCGTGGAACACTCATAAACTGTCCATCATAATAAATTGCAAGGGTCTCACCCTTTTGATATGCATTTCTGGTAGCATCGGCAAACTTTACCGTACCTTCTTCCGTCATGGTTAAATCTACCGCAAACACGGACTGCTGCATCTCGTTTACCGTTGTAACTGCACGAGCATCCTTTACATCCGTACCCACCAATACCACGGAACCATTTTCTACAAGCTGCTCAATAGGATAATTAAGCGTATAAACAGGATAGGTATTTCCCTGCTCATCAACTTCCATATGACCGGAATAGTTATAATTGCCCTCAGCATCCGTCTCTGCAATAAAATACAGGGAACCGGGCTTACCAAGCTCCTGCAAAATTGCATTAGCATCGCTTACACCGGGAATTTCAATATTGATTCTGTTCGTACCCTCCTGATAAACAATTGCTTCGGTACTATAATTCCAGACACGCTTCTCCAACTTACTGATGGTATCTGCCATATCTGTAGGATCAGGCTCCTCATTTCCTGCCACCTGATAGGTAATGCTGACACCGCCTGCCAAATCAAGTCCAAGCTTAATATCAGACGCACTTCCTGTCCTCTGCTCATCCACGCCATAAATGTCCACATAGGTGACACCAATCAGAATCGCTATCATACAGAGCAGGATTAATAACGCTTTACCCTTTTTCATCTCTTTCGTCCTTTCTGAATACAATCCACAAAAACCTTATGCATCCTCTTCCATTTCAGCTTCTGCTACCTTCAACATAATAGCACATTCAACTCGTTTTCTCTGAAGTTCACAACCTACGTCATAAGCATCATTGATATTGCCATGGAAATTATAAGAGTTCGCAGCACATCCACCACTGCAATAGAACTTTGCAAAACATTTCTTACACTTGTCTTTTGCATAGACATTACAGCACTTAAATTCATCCCGGATGTCCTCTCGAACAATACCGGTATCCACATTTCCCATAAGGAATTTCTCATTTCCCACAAACTGATGACAGGGATAGAAGTCACCCCATGGAGTCACAGCCAGATACTCCGTACCGGAACCACACCCTGACAGACGCTTTGCCACACACGGGCCGCCTTGTAAATCAATCATAAAGTGGAAGAAATTAAATGCCTCTCCCGCTTTCTTACGTTTAATCATCTCCACTGCCAACTTGTCATATTCTTCAAGCAGTGTAGGAATGTCTGCCTCAGCAATTGCATAATCATCTGTGGGCTGGGCTACTACGGGCTCTACAGAAATCTGCTTAAAGCCCAAATCTGCCAGATGAAGCACGTCCTTGGCGAAGTCCAGATTGTTGTGAGTAAACGTGCCTCTCACATAATAATTCATCTGGTCACGGCTCTCGGCCACCTTCTGAAACTTGGGAACAATCATATCATAGCTGCCCTGGCCGCCACGGAAAGGACGCATCTTGTCGTGAATTTCCTTACGACCATCGATACTAAGGACCACATTTGCCATCTCCTTGTTGGCAAATTCCAGAATATCATCGTTCAAAAGCACACCATTGGTGGTAAGTGTAAATCTGAATTTCTTGTTGTTGGCCTCCTCAATACTGCGGCCATATTCCACAAGCTGCTTTACCACATCCCAATTCATAAGAGGTTCGCCGCCGAAGAAATCCACTTCCAGATTCACACGGCTGCCGGAATTAGCCACCAGGAAATCCAGTGCTTTTTTACCCACTTCAAAGCTCATCAGAGCTCTTCTTCCATGGTACTCTCCCTCTTCCGCAAAGCAGTATTTGCAAGCCAGATTACAGTCATGGGCAATGTGCAGACAAAGCGCCTTTACAACTGTCTGACGGTTTTTGAAGTCAAATACATAATTTTCATAAATATCAGGAGCAAAAAGCTGTCCCTCACGTTCCAGCTCAAGCACCTCATCCACCGCTTCAATAATCTCCGCTTCCGGATAAGGAAGATTGGCAAGATTCAACACAGCAGCACGAATGGTGTCTGCGTCCTTAATTCCCTCATTTACCAAAGGCTCCACCAAGGGAATCATGTCATATACGATATCATCTACAACATGCACAGAACCACTGTTTACGTCCATTACGATATTGTAGCCGTTATTTTTGTATTGATGTATCATGATAGTCCTCTCATTGTCTTTTGAAAAACTCTTTTACGCAACGAAAGCAGCGAAAAAATCGCTGCTTATCGCTAGTCTCGATTTAATTGATGTCTGATTATTTAATCTTCTCGCAGCTCTGGTTACCTACGGTGCAAGAAGTTTTGCATGCAGACTGACAGGAAGTCTGGCACTCGCCACATCCGCCCTTCTTCATGGATTCCTTTAAATCTCTGGTAGTCAATGTCTTAATGTGCTTCATAATGAAAGCCTCCTTATAAATAAGCATACTGTTAATAACAAATTTGTAAAAAGTATAGCACACTTATATAATTCTGTCAACTAAGCATTCCCCCAAGCATACCACCGCCTGAACACAAAACCATCGTGGTAAAAAAGGAATCCCCCAAAGCACTTGGACTTTGGGCTACTACAAGAGAAACAAGGGCCAGCACAACAAAATATGCCATTCCCATCACAAGGCCCCACACAAACTTCCTCGTTTTCATCTTTTTACCTGTGATAAATCCTGCAAAAAGCGTTGCCAGCACATAAATTGCAATAATTGCTATGGATACCGGCTTCTCCGTCAACTGCAATTTATATAGAAAAAAAGCCAGAAGCAGCAGCAATCCCGCTGTCAATATGTATGAAAAAAGAAGACTTTTTAGCAAGAAAAATACCGGCACACCTCCCTCTGCTTCTGCTGACCTGTTTCTTATCTGTCCGCCACTTTGAACCATTGCTTTTCCCCTTCCGTCCCTAAAATCCCATTTACTATTAGATTATATTCAGACTTCACCAAAAACTTGACAAAAAAACTCCGAGGCATCACCCCGGAGTTTCTTTCTTAGGAAAAGTAACCCTAATCTCGGTTCCCTTTCCTACTTCGCTATCTAGTTTCAATACTGCATCAAATCCTGTGAGAATATGTTTTACAATTGCAAGACCAAGACCTGTTCCGCCGGTAGACTTTGATCTGCTCTTATCTACTCTGTAAAAGCGTTCGAATATACGCCCCTGATGTTCCTTGGGGATACCGATTCCTGTATCCCGAACTATCAAAACAGATGCGCCTTCCACAGTTTGAACCTCCACCATTACTTTACCGCCTGCATTATTGTAGCGGATGGCATTGTCACAAAGATTGTACAAAAGCTCTTCCAACTGTTGCCTGTCCCCAGTCACAAAACACTCCTGCCCTTTAAGCTCTATCGTCACATCATGCTTGGAAGCACTCATCTCCATCATTTCCACACAATACTGCGCCATCTCATAAAGATTTAGTTGCTCTACATCCGTCTTCTGATTACCGTCATCCAATTCGGAAAGACGTATGGTATCATTAATCAGTGTCAAGAGACGTGCCGCACTGTTACGAATACCTCCCGCAAAACGCGGTACATCCTCCTCCGCTGCCATACCGTTCTCAATAAGCTCCGCATATCCCATAATAGATGTGAGAGGCGTCTTCAACTCATGAGATACATTTGCTGTAAATTCCTGCCTCATCTTTGCACTTTTCACAATATCCCGATGCTGCTTTCTTATGGTGGTAACAAAAGGCGTAAGCTCTTCATAATCTGCTTCATCATCATATTCATTCAAACGATTTGCCATCCGACTGATAGGTGCAATCAGCTTCTTTGTCAGAAAATGAGCCATTATAATACTGATAATTACAAGCACGACAAACATCACAAGCAGACTGGGCAATGCACTTTGTAAAATACTATATACACTACCGGCATCTCTTGCCATACGAATAACCGTACCATCCTCCATTAAAGCAGCATAGTAGAAGGTGCTTTTCGCCAACGTTTCCGAACGCCGCACATCCATCCCTTCTCCGGTTGCAAATGCCTGCGTAATCTCCGGCCGCTCTTTATGATTTTCCATGGCAGAAGCATCAGCCTCATTATCATAGATAACTCTTCCATCCTCTGCCACCACCGTCATACGCACATCGCCTGCCAGCAACTGTTTTCCCAGTTTATCCAGTATTTCCGGCGTTTCGCAATTTTCTGCCATAAAGCGATAGGTGCGCAAATCCTCTGCTATCTGCTGTTTCAAGGCGTTATAGTACACAATTGTATTTAAAATCATTGTAAATAAAATTGCCAGTGCAGCAATCAGCACCAGCATTTTATTGATATTTTTCTTCATGAAACAATTCCCTCAAATCGTTTATCAGCCGACATTCATAATATATCCGACATTTCGCACTGTTTTAATCAGACCGCCCCGACTTCCTAATTTCTGTCGCAGGGTTTTAATATGCATGTCCAACGTTCTGGATTCGCCCTCAAAATCAACTCCCCAGACACGGTCCAGAATAATTTCTCTTGTGGTTACAGTTCCTGCATTGGACATCAAAAGCTTCAACAACTCATATTCCTTATACGTAAGTTCACAGCGCTCTCCCGACACATGTACGGTATGCTTCTCTCTGTCGAGCACGATTTCATCCAGACGCAGAACCTTCTCCTGACGCCCCTCTCCATCCATACGACGAAGCAACGCCTTCACGCGGGAAATCAGTTCCATGACACCAAAGGGTTTGGTCACATAATCATCCGCCCCCATATCAAGACCTTTGACCTTATCAAGTTCTGTGGTCTTGGCCGTCACCATAATGACAGGAACGGTCTTGGTTGCCCTGTCTGCACGAAGCTTTTTCAAAACAGAAAGACCATCCTCATCAGGAAGCATTATGTCCAGCAAAACCAAATCCGGAATTACACTGTCCATTGCTGATAAAAACTCTCTCGCAGTGGCAAATCCCCGAACCTGATAGCCGGCATTGCCAAGCGCAAAGGTTTCTATTTCCTGTATATTGATATCATCCTCTACCACATAAATCAATGCCATAAGCAATCCCGTCCCTTCATTCTTACTTTAATCCCAAACTTCATTTTATGCAAGTACAAACTATAACTGATACTGCTTACGATACTGTTCCACTCTCTTAGCAAACATTTCGCTTCCGTCACTCTTCATTCCCTTTACGTATGCATGGGCATCCTGCTCATCGCTATCCTCCTGAAGCAGACAAACCGCAATATTAGAGCAATGATCCGATACACGTTCAAAATTGGTACAAATATCTGCCAGCACAAACCCCAGCTCGATGGTACATTTACCGTCACGCAGGCGTTTAATATGCCGCTGTCTGATATCCAGATTCAGTCCGTCAATTACTTCCTCCATGGGCTCTACCTGTTCAGCCAGCTTTAAATCGTTCTCTACAAAACTCTGGGTAGTCACTCCAAGAACATCATTGACTGCTCTGCGGAAAGTAGCAAGCTCTGCCTCAGCCTCCTCAGAAAAACGAAGGCTCTTTTGATGAATTTCTTCGGCAGACTCCTTGATATTACGGGCATGGTCGGAAATACGTTCAAAATCACTGATACTATGCAAAAGATTATTCAAAACATGGCTATCCGTGCGAGAAAGCTCTCCGGAACTGATTTTCACCATGTAACTTCCCAACTGATCCTCGAACTTATCTACCTCGGCCTCCAAAGCTACCACTCTGGCAGCCTTATCCTCATCATATTTATCAAACAATCCCATGGCGAGCTGTATAGACTCCTGTGCAAGCTTTGCCATAGCCTCTACAACATTACGGCTCTGCTCAACAGCAAGTGCAGGAGTTTCTAAGAATCTGGTATCCAAAAGCTGGAGCACCTTCTCATTCTCTGACAACTCTACCTGCTTGTCCGCATCCTTCACGGTAAGACATGCCAATTTTACCAACAATTTAGAGAAAGGAAGCAATACCAATGTTGCCACTACATTAAATACACTATGAATTACCGCAATACCCACTGCATCTGCTGAATCTGCCAAGAATGCAAAAGGATTAACTGCGTTGATTGCATAGAATGCAACCATAAAGAGAACTGTTCCAATAATATTAAAATACAGATGAACCAGTGCAGCTCTCTTCGCATTCTTGCTGGCACCAATACCGGAAATCATGGCTGTTACACAAGTACCGATATTCTGTCCCATAATAATAGGAATTGCCGCACCATAGCTCACTGCACCGGTTACACACAACGCCTGCAAAATACCCACGGATGCTGAAGAGGACTGAATTACCGCAGTCAGAACAAGACCAGCCAGCATACCAAGTATAGGATTGGAGAAACGGGTAAGCATTCCCGTAAATTCAGGCACTTCACGAAGAGGCTTTACAGCTTCACTCATGGAATCCATGCCGAACATCAGCACTGCAAACCCGATAAGAATCGCTGCTACATTTTTATGGCTGTCCTTCTTGGAAAACATCAAGAGCACTACACCTATAATTGCAAGAATCGGTGAAAAAGAAGAAGGTTTCAACATATTTACCCACACTGAGGAAGAATCAATTCCTGTAAGGCTCAAAAGCCAAGAAGTAACGGTGGTACCGATATTTGCACCCATAATAATACCTACAGCCTGCCCCAGCTTCATGATTCCGGAGTTTACAAAACCTACCACCATAACTGTAGTCGCAGAGGAAGACTGAATCACTGCAGTCACACCTGCACCTACAAGTACTGCCTTCATGGGAGAATTGGTCAACTTCTCTAAAATACGTTCCAGACGACCGCCGGATGCCTTAGACAATCCGTCTCCCATCAAATGCATACCATACAAAAACAGCGCCAAACCGCCTAACATTGAAAGCCAATCAAAAATACTCATTTTTAAATCCTTCCTTTACATCATATGTTATTTTCAGTTTAACGTTAAAATGTAAAATATATAATCTTTAAATGTAAATTTTATGTAAATTTTGTAAAATAAATCCTCCGTCCTGCTACTATAGCAAAACGGAGAATCCTATCACAAGCTTTACATAGCTACAACTATATCGTATCCAGAATCCCCTGTGCGATAGCTGCCGCAATCTCATTAAATCTCGCATCAAACAGCTCGTTATCTGCATCGGTATTGATAAATCCTACCTCTAAAAGCACCGCCGGCATTTCCGTAGAATTAAGCACCACCAATCCCGGACGCTCATTGACTCCCTGATTCACAAATCCAACCTGTTCTAACTGAGCATTAATGTTATAGGCCATTTCAGCTGCTCTGCCATAGCGATTATAAACAAGGGTTTCTACACCTGTATATTGATTGGGATAGGGACTGGAATTGCGATGTATCGATACAAAATAATCTGCCCCCACCTCATTCCCTTCCATCGCCTTTTGATAGGGCGTCTCATAAATATCTGAAGTACGGGTATAGTACACATCCACACCGTTGTCCTCCAAGACCCTTCCCACGGCAAAGGCCAATTCCAACACATCATCCTTTTCCTGTCTTCCGTTATATACCGCGCCGGGATTGGCACCACCATGCCCGGCGTCTAAAACTACTAATGCCATAAAAAACCTCCCACACATGTGATACTATCAACATATGTGGGAGATTCTGTTTTGTTCCATATTATAGGCTCTCATCCACTGCTGCACCCTTAATATCCTCAGTTATCAGCTTCATCTTATTTAACATCTGCTGAACTTCCGCTTTTACATCCTCTTGCACCTTATCCAGTGAAATCATATCTGACACAGGCATATTTTCCAGAAACTCCTTCTGTTCTTCCTGTCGCTCCTTGCGCTTCTCAATAATTTCTTCTGTCGCTTCCTTCTTCTCTTCGATTTTCTCAGCCTGCTCTTTGCGGATTTTAGCATCCTCATCCAACTTTTCCTGAGCGCCTTCTACCACCATACCAATAATTTCCTCACCGGCAGTATCCAGCACCTCATCTGCTCGATTCCATGCGGCCAACATCGGCGTAGACTTCAGACGCTCCTGCCCGATTTCATAAAGGATTCGTCCCTCTGTTATCATCTGGCCCATGTTCTCATCCTGAGAACGGATAATTACCTTCCTCTCCTCATCAAGTTCAGCTGACTGCTTATCATAGTCCTCCTGCGTAACTTCACCGTTTTCAAAAGCCTTCCGCAAATCCTTCTGTCTGGCAGTCAGATTAGCACTGCTCTCCTCAAGAACTTTTCGCTCCTCTTTGAGATACGCAATCTTATTCTTGTGGCTTTCCACCTCTGCGTCAAGAGCCTGTTCTCCCGCAAAGGCATCCCCGACAATCTTCATGGCCTTCTCCTTGGCCTCAGCCTTTCTGGCTGCAATACGATCCTGTAAGGTGTTTTCCACGTTCAGGTTGCCGGCAAAGACCGTTTGGCGCTTCTCCTGACTCCTTGCCTGCTCCGCCGGTGCGGCATTCGCAGGCTGCGCACCCACATATAAAGTAACATTGTTCTCAACCTTCATATTTTTCCCTCCTTGGAACTTTATGACATCGGTCTACAATTAACTCAGCGCAAACTGACTGTTATAAAGATTTGCGTAGAATCCGTTCTGCGCAAGCAAAGTCTCATGGTTGCCCTGCTCAATAATATTTCCATCCTTCATTACCAGAATAATATCCGCCTCACGAATAGTAGACAGTCTGTGAGCAACAATAAAGCTGGTTCTGCCCTCCATCATGCGGGCGAAAGCATTCTGAATCTTAAGCTCTGTTCTGGTATCAATGGAGGACGTCGCCTCATCCAGTATCAGCATAGGCGGCAGACAAAGCATGACTCTTGCAATACACAAAAGCTGCTTCTGACCTTGTGAAAGACTTCCGCCGTCCTCTGTAATCACGGTATCATAACCCTCCGGCAGACGCTTGATAAAGCTGTGGGCATGGGCCGCCTTGGCTGCCGCAATCATTTCCTCATCCGTTGCATCAGGTTTTCCCATACAAATATTATCACGGATGGTTCCTGCTCTCAGCCATGTCTCCTGAAGCACCATGCCATAGTTGGCACGAAGGCTTCCCCTTGTGTAATCCCGGATATCAGTTCCATCCACCTTGATACTGCCCTCATTTACATCATAGAAACGCATAAGCAGATTGATGACTGTAGTCTTGCCGCAACCGGTAGGACCAACGATAGCCACACGTTTACCGGGAGCCACCTCTAAGTTAAAGTCACGAATCAGAGGCTTCTCAGGCACATACTGAAAGTCTACCTCTGTTAGAGTAACCGCTCCTTCTGCCTCTGTAAGCACCTTTGCACCCTTAGCTTCCGGCACTTGGGGTTTCTCCTCAATCAAATCAAAAATGCGACCCGCACAAGCAATAGCATTCTGAAGCTCCGTCACAACGCCCGAAATCTCATTAAAAGGTTTGGTATACTGGTTGGCATAACTTAAGAAACAGGACAGTCGTCCCACGCTTATGCCACCCTTAAGGGCAATCAACGCACCAAACACACCCACACCCGCATACACCAGACTGTTTACAAATCTGGTACAGGGATTGGTCAGGGAGGAGTAGAAAATCGCACGCAGAGAACACTTTTCCAGTCTGCCATTAATCTCAGCAAACTGCTCCTTAACCACCTCTTCTCTGGAGAAGGTCTTAACCACCTTAAGATTTCCCACCATCTCCTCAATCAGCGCAGTCTGTTCCCCTCTGGTCTCAGACTGCTCCTTAAACATGGAGTAGGTCTTTGTAGCAATAAAACGAGCCACAAGGAAAGAAACCGGCGTGATACATACCACTACTAATGTTATCGGCACATTTGTCATTAGCATGAATCCTAATGTACCAAAAATCGTCAATACACCGGTAAAAAGCTGTGTAAATCCCATAAGCAGACCGTCAGCGAAAGTATCTACATCTGCAATGACACGGCTCACCACATCACCGTGAGCGTGAGTGTCCATATACTGCAAAGGAAGCTTTTGCAGCTTACCAAAAGCCGCCTCCCTAATATCACGCACCACATGATAGGTGATATAGTTGTTACAGGTATTCATCACCCACTGGGC
>JAZQLH010000082.1:0-17937 GCA_045542555.1 Acetatifactor sp.
ACCAAGTGCTCATTAACTTCTACACCGAATACTGCATCGTTTAATTCGATTGTACCAACTTCCTTGCCTTCCATATTGTAAACAGATACGTTTGCCATCTGATTGGTCCTCCTTTCGCCTCAAACTATGCTTCTACTCTTGAGGTCTCTTTGATGGTTACGAGAGCCTTCTTAGCACCGGGTACTGCGCCCTTAACCAGAAGAAGATTCTTCTCTGCATCCACTCTTACAACCTCAAGGTTCTGAACAGTTACTTTTACACAACCCATATGTCCGGGCATACCTTTGCCCTTGAATACGCGGCTGGGTGAGGAGCAGGCACCATTGGAACCCTGATGACGATGGAACTTGGAACCATGCTTCATGGGTCCTCTGTGCTGACCATGTCTCTTGATTGCGCCCTGGAATCCTTTACCCTTGGAAATTGCAGAAGCATCTACCTTATCGCCGTTAGCGAAGATGTCAGCCTTAATCTCTGCACCCAACTCGTAATCAGCAGCGTTCTCAAACTTGAACTCTCTCACGAATCTCTTGGAGCTTACGCCGGCTTTCTTGAAGTGACCCTGCTCAGCCTTGTTAACGCCGTGTCTGTGGATTACCTTCTTGCCGTCCTCAGCATACTTATCTTTCTTGTCAACGAAACCAACCTGTACTGCGCTGTATCCGTCGTTCTCTACAGTCTTAACCTGAGTTACTACACAGGGACCTGCCTGAAGTACGGTTACAGGAATCAGGGAGCCATCCTCGTTGAAAATCTGAGTCATTCCGACTTTTGTTGCCAAAATAGCTTTTTTCATTTTTTACCTCCGTTTTGTTCTACATAGCGGACCAAACGATGTTGCTGTTCGTTCATACGTCTCTAAGTAGAGGTTTCTTGTTACTTATTTAGAACTTACTTGTTCTTCATTTTGATGTCGATATATACACCAGCGGGCATTTCCAGTCTCTGAAGAGCATCAACTGTCTTCTGAGTAGGTGCAATGATATCGATAAGTCTCTTATGAGTTCTCTGCTCGAACTGCTCTCTGGAGTCTTTGTACTTGTGTACTGCTCTCAGAATCGTAACAACTTCCTTCTTAGTAGGAAGGGGAACAGGTCCGCTCACCTGGGAACCGTTCTTCTTTACTGTTTCGATGATTTTCTTAGCAGATGCATCAACCAACTGATGCTCATAAGCCTTAAGGGTAATTCTCATTACTTGACTTGCCATAAAAAAAGTCGCGTCCTTTTCGCACTTTTGTTCAAAGCATTTCTGCTTTTAGTACGACAAGCGGTGACTGTACACTCTCCCGTGTGTGTCCTGAATCTTTAGCAACGTTTTAGACTCATTTCTTACACGTCGTTTCTGCCTTTTGGCAGACTTGTAAACCTTATTCCGCAGCATTTCGGAATTTGGTTCTTGGTACAGTGACTTGTCGTCAGTTTCCTAACTTGACATTCGCTCCACGGAAAACCCGATATTCATTACTGATTACCGGCAACCTCACGCTTCATCGCTATCATGCCACAGCAAAATCTAGTATACATGGTGTTTTCGGGCATTGCAAGTATTTTTTTACAAGAAATGTATTTTTTTTGTATTTTTTTTAGTACAATCCTACCCGCACCCAAATTATGATAATCCAGAACACTGCCATGCCAAAACCATAGAATGCATTCTTCCTGTTTTGGCGGATTTCATCCTTTGAAATCACCTTATCATACTTATCAGAATAAATTAACGGATACTCACTTCCCACTTTCGGACATTTCCTTTTACGAAAAGCATAAC
Organism: Acetatifactor sp.; assembly: GCA_045542555.1. Classification (GTDB taxonomy): domain Bacteria; phylum Bacillota; class Clostridia; order Lachnospirales; family Lachnospiraceae; genus Acetatifactor. The sequence goes on from JAZQLH010000082.1 coordinate 1,771, forward strand.
TGCAATGGTGGTTGCGAACCCTCTTCTTCTCATCCGTCCACACAACCGTGATCCGCCACGAACTGAACCTTGGATGTCTGTGCGCATCAACGACTCTGCCGGTTATTTCTTTCGTATCATTTCCCATAGCATTTTTAAGACAAAAAATCGCACCTGCACCAACGCTTCCGGCAATTGTTACTCCTACCGCAAACCATCCCATGAATGCATCGGCCAAACCATCACCGGAAACCTTTATATAAAAATTCACCGCCAAAAAAACACCTAAAAGCAAAAATACCAAATCCAAATATCTTACCCACAGCACGATACCCATGCCACTTCGGATATCTTCCGCATCCCGAAGGTTTCGCCCATCCCAATCTTCCTTAATGGGCATATTACCCTTTAATTCATTCTCCCTGTCAGCAAAGCCTTGTGTTACTATTCCATCAGACAAATTCTTATACGCATCTGTTTCCATCTTCTTTTTGCGACCATGTACATAACATGCACACACAAAACACATCCCCGCAACAAGTAACAACTCATAATCTCCCGGAATAAGCTTGAATATTAAATCCATCTCTATCTCCTCTTAACCCTTACTTATTATAATAGAAGAAACAAGCACCAACACTATTCCTGCCAACATAGCTACACTTATTGTTTCCTGATAAAGCACCACGCCCATTACAGTGGATACAATGGGCTCCAACGTAGCAAGCACTGCAGCTCTACCGGGCTCCATGTAGCGAAGCCCCAGCGTATATAACGAGAACGACATAGCGGTACTGAGCACAGCCATACAAAGAGCCGGCACCAGCAACACAGGCTCCTGCACAAACTTACTTATAATAGAAGAAACACTTACAAAAGGGAGCACTCCCACACAGGCAAGCAAAAAAGTATACGCAGAAACCGTCATGGGATGATACCCTTTATCGAGGGCAAATCTTCCAAAGATACTATAAAGTCCATATCCAATACCGGAACCCAGCCCCAAAAGAATTCCTTGAAAACTTACAGTTCCTGCCCCGCCTACTAAGCCACTGACCAACACACAGCCCACAAGAGCCATTACAAGTGCAATCCATTTGCTCCGATTCATCTTCTCTTTAAAAAATACCATAGACAACAACGTTACCCATATAGGCGAAGTATACATTAATATAGAAGCAAAAGCCGCTGAGGACACCTGAACATTCCGAAAATAACAATAACTGAAAAACACGATGCTAAATACACCGGTTCCCACAAAACACCAACCGTCTTTCAGTTTTATCCTCAAAAGCTTCCTATTAATAACAAACAGTCCCGGAAACAAAAACAGCACACTCCCATAAGCTCTGATACACACCACATCCATGGCCGAGAAATTTGCCGCGCTCAATTTTCTTACAAAAACAAATAACATTCCCCACAAAACAGCTGCCGCCGTTACCAGAAAGGGCGCCATCTTTTGAATTCTCTTATTTTCCATCTTCTATACCTAAACCAATTGGTTTCTTCCTATATGAAACATTCATTCTTGAGTTTACCTTTTATCCCAAACCAAGTCAATACTTATGCCCGCACAAGCCATCACACCACTCTTGCCAAGAACGTCAAAATCCTGTATAGTTGTCCATAGAATATATATCGAAACACACATCAGAAAGGATGAACAGATATTATGTGGATTGCATCCAATTGGAACGATTACGAAGTACTGGATACATCAAATGGCGAAAAGCTGGAGCGCTGGGGAGACTATATCCTGGTGCGCCCGGACCCCCAGGTCATCTGGAGTACCCCTCACGACCATAAGGGCTGGAAAAACAAAAACGGCCACTACCACCGTAGCACCAAGGGCGGCGGCGAGTGGGAGTTCTTCAATCTCCCCAATGAATGGAGCATCCATTATGCAGGAGAACATTTCAGCTGTGCCAATCCCCGCAAGGACAATGCTCCCGGCGGCGAATTGACCTTCCACTTGAAGCCTTTTAGTTTCAAACACACAGGTCTTTTCCCTGAGCAGGCCACCAACTGGGACTGGTTCTCCAAGAAAATCAGTGAGGCCAAGACCGCAGCCCCTGAACGTCAGATTAAAGTATTGAACCTCTTTGCCTACACCGGCGGCGCAACCCTTTCCGCCGCAGCGGCTGGTGCGGCTGTTACCCATGTGGACGCTTCTAAGGGCATGGTTGGTTGGGCCAAGGAAAACGCCCAGGCCTCAGGATTGGGCGAAGCCCCTATCCGCTGGCTTGTGGACGACTGCGTCAAATTCGTAGAGCGGGAAATCCGTCGAGGCAATAAATACGACGGCATCATCATGGACCCGCCCTCCTACGGCCGCGGTCCCAAGGGTGAAATCTGGAAAATCGAAGAAAGCATCTGGCCCTTCATCGAACTGACAAGCCAGCTTCTTTCCGACAATGCCTTATTTTTCCTGATTAACTCTTACACCACCGGCCTGCAGCCCGCAGTGCTTTCCTATATGATAAACACTTCCATCGTGAAGCGCTTCGGCGGACATGTGGAGGCTTCCGAAATCGGACTTCCCGTCACCGAAAGCGGTCTGGTACTGCCTTGTGGCGCATCCGGACGTTGGGAAAGATAAAGGTAGCAATTTTCTTATTTATGTTTATGGACTATATACACTCATGAAAGAAGCACCTGACTTCGCCCGCGGAACGCTTTCGCTCCGTGGGAGAAGTCAGGTGCTTCTTTCATTATTCCATACACCGTAAATACAAATAAGAAATTCTAATTCATCAGTTCCCAGATTTCATCCACATTACCGCTGCCATTGAAGCGCACAAGCACATAGCCGGAAGCGTCTTCGTAAAGGATGCCAAATCTTCCTGTATGCGCATCAGCTTCACTACCTTCAGAGGAGCTCTTCATCTGGCTTTCCACATATTCCTTGGTAAAGTCTTCTTTGTCCACAATATAATTCTCAGATATTTCTTCTGTTACCCAAACAGGCAATTCTTCGCCTAAGTTATCAATATTTATAAAGAATCCGTCTTTGGTTTCATTATAGGTCCAGAATAAGGTTACCGATTCTGCATTTGCAGTTCCTAAGCCCAGCACCTGACTGACCTCGCCACCTACAGGCCAGTCAGAAGGAACATATTGACCGACTACATTAAGCGCCCGGGCCTCGGTCAAAGTCATCTCTACGGTTGCAGAGGTCTGCACACTATGCTCAGAAGAGGTGCCATCCTGCAACTGCTCTGCATTTTCCAAAACAGATTCTTCCATACTATCTGCCTCAGGCGCATCCGATGCCGCAGCTTCCATATCCTTTGCCTCATTCCTTTCAGCCCCGGCTCCGGCCACCGCCTGGGGTGCTTCTGAGGTAGCACAATCATTATATTTTACACCGGTCTGCATCGCCATATATCCGGCTCCCAGCACCGCCAAACAAAGCACCGCCGCCATGGCCTTCCCATACTTATGCATAAACACAACCACACCGCTCTGCTTTTTTTCATTTTCACAGGCCGCCAGATATTTTTCATCAACCCCGGATAACGCTCCAAAGAGGCGAATGGCTCCATCCTGTTTATAATTCTGCTTTTCGCTCATAAAACCACGCCCTCCTCTTCCAAGTATTCCTTAAGTTTTCCTCTTATTCTAAAAAGCGTCGTCTTCACGGTATTAAGCTTCATATCATAACGTTTCGCAATTTCACTGTACTCCTCCGCATACCAATAACGACGCAGAAAAACATTGCGGTCACTTTCCTTAAGCGTCTCCAGGAAGTGATTTAAGCATCTCTTAAGCTCCAGCTCCTCCACAACATCCTCCGTGCTGCGGGCCGCGGGCACGCACTCCTCCAATTCTTCAAGAGCAGCCTCCATCTCTCCATTCCCCCGTTTCAAGGCATTTTTATGTTTCCATCTGTCAAAAGACAAATTACGGGTGATTGCACCTAAAAAGAGCGAAAGATGATTGGGACGATTAGGCGGAATAGCCTTCCATGCCTTTAACCATGTATCATTGACACACTCTTCCGAATCTTCCTTTGCATGCAAAATATGAAATGCTATGCTATAACAATAATTCCCATAACTTCTCTGGGTTTCCGAGATTGCGCGCTCATCCCGCTCCCAGTACAAATCCAGTATTTCTGTATCTTTCATACTTTCTCCTCTTGGTATCATCCGTCCTACTTTATAAGACGCCATCTGTAACGAAAGGTTCTCCATCATCTTAACATATTTTATAACAAAATCCAACACACAACAAAAGAGATGCCGTAGCATCTCTTTTGAACCAGTAAATTAATTTGTTTTAAAGCGTCCCACAATATCCTGCATGGATTTCGTATTCTCTTTGTTAGCATTCACTACAACCAGCAACTCATCCATGGTAGATTCAATCTGTCCCACCTTCGCAAGAATTTCATCCGTCGCAACCACCTTTGCATCAGGCATATTCTGCACCTGCTCTACCTGACTGCGGATATTTATTACCGCCTCTGCAAATACCTTCGCTGACTCATCAATTTCGTTTATGATATCCTTAATCTCTCCGATGGACATATGATACTCATCAGTCGCCTTACCAAAGTCCGCAAACTGAGTCTGAACATCATTCTGCAAAAATGCAACAATATTATCAAAGCAGGCTTGAATCTTCGTTATATTAACTCGTGTCTCATTACAGATATTTTGAATTTCTGATGCTGTAGCAGAAGAACTGTTTGCCAGATTTCCAATTTCACCGGCAACAACCGCAAATCCTCTTCCTGCTTCTCCGGCTCTCGCCGCTTCTATAGATGCATTCAAGGACAACAAATTCGTCTGGCTGGTAATATCCAAAATCTGTTTCGCCATCTCATCAATACGCGTCAATGAGTGCAAACTCAATATCGCTTCTGCAATTTCTTTTTTGTTTTCATCAATTCTGGCACTTGTATTTACAAGAGAAGAGCCCACATTTTTTCTCATCTCTGATACTTTTTCATTCAGCTCCTGACTTCGTTCCGTACCTGCCTGAATCTTCTCCTCCACACGATTCACAAGCTTCGCAATATCATCAATTTCCGAATCCACACTACCCACTACATTCGTTATAGACTCCGTATATTTTGCAAACTGCTCCGTCGTCTTGGAATTATCCTCCACGCAATGAAGCAGAACGTCGGAAGATGAAGCCATGCTGGTCGCTGAATAATTCAGTGAATCCGAACACTTATTCAAGGTAGCTACTATATCGCCAAAGGAATCATACAGTGAATCCAGCGCAGTTGCAATCTGACCAATTTCACTTCTTTGATTCATATACTTATCCAGCTTGTGTTCCTTATGTAAATCAAGTTTCTGCAAACGAACAATGGATTCTTCCACATATCCCAGCGGCTTTGTATTTAACATAATAAAAATCCATGACAGAAAACCTATCAATATTGAAAATACTATACAGGTTACACCCAGCAAAGTCATATTGGCATTTACATCTTCATATATCCGTTCTTCACTGTTATACGAAACCAATGCCCAGCCATGCTCAACGATATACTGATAAGCAACAATCGACTTACCTTCTGCCTTGTCCTCACACTCCAGCTCTCCACTGATGGCACTAATGCCATCCTGGAAATCCGATACGATGGAAAGCAGCATTTCGTCTTGAATTTCCGAACCTACTAAATCAGGATTTGTATCAAAAATGTAAGCACCTGTTTCTGCATTCAACATGGAGAATTTTTCTCCATGGGTTACCATGGAATCCAACAAAGCTTTCAGATCATCCGCAAAGGGGCCACCACCAACATAACCTAAAATCGTACCATCCTCATCATAAACCGGACAATACATGGACAGTGTAAGCTTCTGAGATGCCGGAGACACAATAATACCCACATTATATAACCCATTTGCCGCTATCATAGCATCCTGAAGCTGCTTAAGCCCCTCTCCCTCACGGGTGGTAATTCCTACAACCGCTGCATTGGAATGGGCAATGACATGCGTGTTCCACTCGCCAATATACAAGCCTTCCCAGTTATTCAGCCCTGCATAATATTGCTCCGTATACTCCTGCGCTTCCTTCTGCAACTTTTCATCATTGGGATTTTTCAAAAACTCCGCCACAACGGGTGCCTTACTATACCCTATCAGTAAATCTTCCTGATGAGTTATATATTCCTCAATCAAACTTGTCTGCGCATTTAGTGATGAATGCAAATTCTCCATCTCTGACTGCTTCATCATCTTTGTCATATTCATATTGGCTATCAGATACAAAAGCAGCATGCAGATAGCTGTTACAAACAATATTGGTAATGCAATCGCCGTTCTCAATTTACGTTCCTTCATACGCATCCTCCTTCGCCGCAATCAATAGCATGCTATCGATTTGCTTTTATAAAAACCCGCTACCGCGGGCTTTATTCAATATTTTTACAAACCTTCTTTAATAGTTCTTGTAATGTCTCTCTCTCCTGTCTTGTCAAACAGCCAAATAGAAATTCATCCCCAGCTTCCACATTAAGCTTTGTTTTCTCGCAAGCCTGTATTCCTTGAGGTGTAATCTGCACAAACTTAATCCGTTTGTCCTCTGCCGAATCCAGCTTTACAACCAAACCTTTTTGCGATAATCGCTCAACAATTCCAGCCGTAGTAGATTGAGCTACACCCAATTCACGTTCCAGACACTTCATGGATGCTCTTTTCTCCGGGCTCCCATACAAAATCATCAAAACAGTATGCTGTGCAAGTGTAAGATCATATTCCCGCAACTCATTATTGGCTCGTCTGGCCACATAATCATCTATTTGCTTTATATAATATGCACAGTATTTTTCTACCATCGGCAAAAGTGCTCCTTTTCTTACAAAACATTATATAACACAGTATTTGTTTTGTCAATTCAATAAATCAGCTTTTATTGTGCGACAATATAACAAAAAAGGGCAGACCATTTGTCCGCCCTATCAAACACATAATATAACAAAATTTAGTAATTCTCTGCCTTAATCTGGAAGTACGCCTGAGGATGTGCGCATACAGGACATACTTCAGGAGCCTGCTTGCCAACACAGATATGACCACAGTTTGCACACTGCCAAATCATATCACCATCTCTGGAGAACACCAGACCATTCTCTACATTAGCAAGAAGCTTTCTGTAACGCTCCTCATGCTCCTTCTCTACTGCCGCTACGCCATCAAACAGCTTGGCGATTTCCTCAAATCCCTCTGCCCTTGCATCCTCTGCAAACTTAGCATACATATCTGTCCACTCATAGTTCTCACCTTCTGCTGCATGCTTGAGGTTCTCCTCTGTGCTTCCGATGCCGCCATTAAGCAGCTTATACCACATCTTTGCATGCTCTTTCTCATTCGCTGCAGTCTCCTCAAAAATTGCTGCAATCTGCACATAGCCATCCTTCTTCGCCTTAGATGCAAAGTAGGTGTACTTATTACGCGCCATAGACTCTCCGGCAAAGGCCGCCATGAGATTTGCTTCTGTCTTAGATCCTTTTATTTCTGCCATAAAATATATCCTCCTTGTTTATAAAAATTATTATCAACCTCTGAGGATATTATACCTTAACGAAACTGTTTTTCCAAGTCCACAGCCGCTTTTTTAACAGATCGTTTATACTTAATTCATCATTGCATAATAGCGATTGCCAGATTCAGGTAACCTGCAAAAGTTAGCCATACCAAATATGGCACCAAGAGTATGCCGGAGCGTCTGTCCAGTGCCTTAAACTTCTGCCATGTAACAAACACCAGATACCACAAAAGAAGCAACCAGAAAAATGCCAGCCAGTAAGCCTGCCACTCAAAAAAGATGATGGGCCAGAGAACATTTACCACAAGCTGTGCCCCATAAAAAAGAAGCGCATTTCGTCTTTCTTCACCGTTTGGATTTATCCAGATTCGATAAGCCGCAATTCCCATAAGTACATAGAGAATCGTCCATACAACAGGAAACACCCATCCGGGTGGAGCAAGGGGCGGTTTCTCCATCATGGTATAAGTCGTTCCGATACTTGGAGCCAACAAACTCCCTATAATTCCTGCCCCCAGACTGATTGCCACACTGATAATCAGTGGCTTCCACTCTATTTTGTTATTCATAAAAAGACTCCGAGAATTTTATTGTTCTATTTATATGCCTTCGCATAAAATAAAATACAAAATCCCCGAAGTCTTATTTTAAATTACACAAATCCCTTCATTTCCCGCATGAAGTCCTCTTCAATACGGATAAGCTCCTTAGCAATTTCCTGGCTTTCCTTGGAAGCATCGGGATACTTATTTACATACTCACTGACAGACTGAATACCCATGTTACAGCCGTCCATCATAATCTTAGCCACCTGCTTGTCATCGGGATGCATAAACATCTTCATATGCATCTCCATGCGGGCCATCATTTCCGCCATCTTGCTGGGAGCGCTCTCCTGCTTACCGTACTTGGCCAGCTCCTGTACAATTTTCTCCTCCAGCTTGCGGTGTTTTTCACCATAAGCCTCCAACAAATGATTCAGCTCAGGGTCCTCGGCATATTCACGCATCTTTTTGACGCTGTCCATACCCATCTGACACCCTGAGCTGCATTCTTTTAATAGTTCAATTGTGTTTGCATCCATAATCCTTCTCCAATCCGTGGCAGCCTCTGCTGTCACTCTTTTTTGGATAGGATGCGTATTATTTTAAAAAATATTCAAATTACTTATCTTTAATCTGAGCATGGAGGCTCTGGATAGAGTTAACCTCACCTACACCAGCCTTCTGCACACAAAGGATACCCTCTGCAGTTGCTCTTGCCGCAGCAATAGTGGTCATGTAAGGAATCTTACCCTTAACTGCCGCTTTTCTAAGATAGCTGTCATCATTCACACTGTCATTACCTACAGGAGAGTTGATAATCAAATCAATCTTGCCGTTGGTAATCAAGTCAAGAACATTGGGTCTTCCCTCAGACAGTTTCTTAACCAGCTCAGCCTCAACACCGGCCTCCTGAATTAACTTACAAGTATTGCCGGTAGCAAGAATCTTAAATCCTGCCTCTGCAAAAAGCTTTGCAACCTCAGCAACCTCAGCCTTATCCTTACGGTTTACACTGATAAGCACAGTGCCGCCGGTGGGAAGCTCAGTCTTGGTTGCTTCCTGTGCTCTGAAGAACGCCTCACCTACAGTAGGAGCAAGTCCCAACACCTCACCGGTGGAACGCATCTCAGGTCCTAAAACAGGGTCAACCTCCTGGAACATATTGAAGGGGAATACTGCCTCCTTCACGCCATAGTAAGGAATTGCCTGCTCCTTAAGTCCCGGTACGGGAGAAGGATTGCCGGTAAGCTCTGCGGTAACAATATCAATCGCAAGGGGAACCATGCGGATGTTACATACCTTGGATACCAAAGGAACGGTACGGGATGCTCTGGGATTTGCCTCCAGCACATACACCTTTCCATTCTCAATCGCATACTGCATGTTCATCAGGCCCTTTACGTGCATCTCCTCTGCAATACGTCTGGTGTATTCCTTAATGGTAGCCACATTCTCCTCAGAGATGGACTTAGAAGGAATGATACATGCGGAGTCACCGGAGTGTACGCCGGCAAGCTCGATATGCTCCATTACAGCAGGTACAAATGCATGTGTACCATCACTGATTGCATCTGCCTCACACTCGAGTGCGTGATTTAAGAAGCGGTCAATCAGGATAGGTCTGTCAGGTGTTACACCTACAGCAGCATTCATGTATGCAGTCAAATTCTCGTCATCATAAACAACTTCCATACCACGGCCGCCCAATACGTAGGAAGGACGAACCATTACAGGATAACCGATCTTGTGAGCAATTTCCAAAGCTTCCTCAACATTTACTGCCATTCCGGACTCAGGCATGGGAATCTCAAGCTTATCCATCATAGCACGGAAGAGGTCACGATCCTCTGCCAAGTCAATAACAGAAGGAGCGGTTCCAAGGATACGAACACCGTTTTTCTCCAGGTCTGCTGCCAGATTCAAGGGAGTCTGTCCGCCGAACTGAGCGATAACGCCCACAGGCTTCTCCTTCTTGTAAATGCTCAGTACATCTTCCAAAGTAAGAGGCTCAAAGTACAACTTATCAGAAGTATCATAGTCTGTACTTACAGTCTCGGGATTACAGTTTACAATAATGGTCTCGAAGCCCAGCTTCTTCAGTGCCAAAGATGCATGTACACAGCAGTAGTCAAACTCGATACCCTGACCGATTCTGTTAGGACCGCCGCCCAGAATCATTACCTTGGGCTTGTCCTCATTTACAGGGTTCTTGTCCTCTGCATTGTAGGTGGAGTAATAGTAAGCACTGTCAGGAGTACCACTTACATGTACGCCTTCCCAAGCTTCCTCAACACCGATTGCAATACGCTTCTCGCGAATCTCCTGCTCAGAAACACCGAGCAAGATGCTCAAATACTTATCAGAGAAACCATCCTTCTTCGCCTTGGCAAGAACCTCATCGGAGGGAATGGAACCCTTACATGCAAGCAGTGCAAGCTCCTCATCAACCAATTCCTTCATCTGCTCGATGAACCACTTCTTAACCTTGGTAATCTGATGAATCTCATCTACCTCTGCACCCTTCTTAAGCGCCTCATACATGATGAAGTGACGCTCACTGGAAGGAGTAATCAACATCTTAAGAAGCTGATCCTTGGACTTCTCCTCAAGCTTAGCCACTTGGCCAAGACCGTAACGTCCAATTTCCAAAGAACGAATTGCCTTCTGGAAAGCCTCCTTATAATTCTTACCGATACTCATAACCTCACCTACGGCGCGCATCTGAGTACCGAGCTTATCTTCAACACCTTTGAACTTCTCGAATGCCCAACGAGCAAACTTAATTACAACGTAATCTCCATCGGGAACATACTTGTCCAGAGTACCATACTTACCACAAGGGATATCCTTAAGAGTAAGTCCTGCTGCCAGCATTGCACTTACCAAAGCGATAGGGAAACCGGTAGCCTTGGAAGCCAAAGCAGAGGAACGGGAAGTTCTGGGATTAATCTCAATTACAATGATTCTGTCGCTCACAGGGTCATGTGCAAACTGTACATTAGTACCGCCGATAACCTCAACAGACTCAACAATCGCATATGCCTGCTTCTGCAAGCGCTTCTGCAAATCCTCAGAGATAGTAAGCATAGGTGCTGCACAGAAGGAATCTCCTGTATGAACACCCAAGGGATCGATATTCTCGATAAAGCAAACGGTAATCATGTTACCCTCTGCATCACGTACTACCTCAAGCTCAAGCTCCTCCCAGCCAAGGATGGACTCCTCAACCAGAACCTGACCTACCAGACTTGCCTGCAAACCTCTTGCACAGACAGTACGCAACTCATCCTTATTATATACAAGGCCGCCACCTGCACCACCCATGGTGTACGCGGGACGCAAAACAACAGGATAACCAAGCTCATCTGCAATCTGAAGTGCTTCCTCAACAGTGTAAGCAACCTCACTGCGGGCCATCTCAATACCCAGCTCATTCATTGCCTTCTTGAACTCAATTCTATCCTCACCACGCTCGATGGCATCTACCTGCACACCGATAACCTTCACATCATACTTGTCCAAAATACCTGCGCTTGCAAGCTCAGAACACAGATTCAGACCGGACTGTCCGCCCAAGTTAGGAAGTAACGCATCAGGTCTCTCCTTCGCAATAATCTGCTCCAGACGCTCTACATTCAGAGGCTCAATGTAGGTAACATCTGCGATTTCAGGATCTGTCATAATTGTAGCAGGATTGGAATTTACCAGTACAATTTCATATCCCAGATTGCGCAGTGCCTTACAAGCCTGTGTACCGGAATAGTCAAATTCACAAGCCTGACCGATAATGATAGGGCCGGAACCTATGATTAATACTTTGTGAATATCAGTTCTCTGTGGCATGTTGTTTCCTCCTTAATCCATATAGAAGTCTTGAACAAAACTGTCCAAGACATTATCTGACCTATTATAACACATCCCTTTTCACACCTCAACAATAATTTTTGCCAATATGAAAAATTTTTTTCACTGTTTTTCGCTCAATTTCGACAATAATTTCAGTCATTTATCTCATTCCAAAGTGTGAATCCCAATATCAACAGACCGCCCACAACCTGCATCGCAGTCATTTTTTCCTGCAAAATCAGCACCGACACCAACACCGATACCAAAGGGTCAATATAACTTAAAACCGCAGCCTTCTGCCCGGGCAACTCCTTTAGGGAAGAAAAATACAGACAATAGGTAACACCCGTATGTACCAGACCCACAAACAACAGACTACCAAGTCCTATGCCTGCAAGCTCACCCACATGAAATCCACCGGTTATCGCCACATAGGGCACCAGAATGATAATCGCTGCCACAAACTGCAAAAGCGTGCGCGGAATTCCGGCCACACCTTTTATAAACTTGTTCAAAAGAATAACCGTGGCATAAAATGCTGCTGCCCCCAGACCAAACAAAATCCCTTTTATATCTGAGCTTCCCTGTCCAAATCCGCCCACACCCACAATCAATACCAAACCCAGCGTGGACATGATAAAACACACAATCTGCTTAACAGTCAGCTTTTCTTTGAACAAAAAAGGACACACCACCGTCACAATCACCGGCGCAAAATAGTAACTAAGCGTAGCCACCGAAACCGTAGTGTAGCGATAAGCCTCAAACAACAGTATCCAGTTAATTCCCATGGCCATGCCTGAAAAAAGCAAAATCGGCAATTCCTTCTTTATACTTTTAAAAGGAATCTTCTGCTTCGTTACCAGCATATAACCGCCAATTAATATCGTTGCCAGCACCGCCCGGTACAAGGCGATTTCTCCCGATGCTAACGGAATATATCGTACAAACAAACCGATTGTACCAAATATTACCATGGATATGATTAACATTAAACGCGCTTTTTTCATCTGTCTAAACTCCGTATTTTCACTAAACACTCATTATTTCTAGTATACGCAAAAAAACTGGTTATTACAAGCACTGATTTATATTGCCCAACCAAACTTTTCGTGCTACCATAAAGCTATAACCAAACTTACAAGGAGGTGCGCCATGCTTGACTTTGCCCATCTGGAAAAGTACCGTGAAAACAACCGCATAGAAGCCAAGAAAGCATTGGGCGGCCTTCCCAAAAGCATCTGGGAGACCTACTCTGCCTTTGCCAACACCATGGGCGGCATTATTCTGCTGGGTGTAGAGGAGCTTGCAGACCGCACACTCCATGCAGTAAACCTCCCCGACCCGGAACGTCTGGTTCGGGAATTCTGGGACAAAATTAATAATCCGGCAATTACTAACCTCAATATATTAACACCGAAAAACATTCAAATCCGAAACGTCGACGGCAACAATATTATTGTTATCACCGTTCCCCGCGCCACCAGACAGGAGCGCCCCATCTATATCAACAAAATTGCCCTAAACGGCTCATACCGTCGAAACGGCGAGGGAGACTATAAATGTACCAGGGAGGAAGTGCTGAGTATGCAGCGCGATGCCCTGATTATGAGCCCTGACATGAAGTTGCTTCCTCACATGAATACGGACGTGTTTCATTACGAAAGCATCCATCGCTACCGCAACCGTCTGAAATCCTATGCTCCCGGCCATGCATGGGAGGGACTTACCGACACGGATTTCCTCTGCGAATTGGATGCAGTAGAACTGGACGATAACGGACACATGCGCCCTACCGTGGCAGGCCTTTTGATGTTTGGAAAAGAATCTGCCATCCGTCGGGAATTTCCTCAATACAGCCTTACCTTTCAATGGGAAAACGAGACCTTTTCCTCCGGCTTGGACGATTTAAGCGACAATTTGTGCGACTTTTACTTCCGTGTCTGTGACCACTTTGCCCGCAATCTTACAACCATGCCCACAGAGGGCAAATCACGGATAGCCCCCTATATTCACGAAGCCTTGCGGGAGGCTTTATCCAACTGCCTGATTAACGCAGATTATTATGGCGACTTGGGAATCACCATTGACTTTCACGATAATTGCTTCCGATTTATTAACCCCGGCGCATTCCGCGTGGATGTGGAAGCTGCCAAATCAGGTGGTATCTCCGACCCCAGAAACGCTGCTTTGGTAAAAATGTTTAATCTGCTGAATATCGGCGACAGCGACGGTGATGGTCTTTCACACATTTATGCCCTGTGGCAACAGATGGGCTGGGAATATCCTACGATTCAGGAACACTTCTCCCCGGAATGCACGGAGCTTATTCTGAAAATGAAAAAAAATGCGGACCACAAGCATATTGCCCACAGCTCGGATGGCAATATTGCCTCCAGCCGCCGCTTGATTATCAACTACCTAACCAAGCATGCCAGTGCCGCCGAGGAAGAACTGATTGATTTCACAGGCCTTGACACAGAGGACGCCCACCGTCTCCTTGAAGACCTTCTTGCCTCCGGAATCATCGAAACTATGGAATGCACCACCCCTACAATCTATCGTTTGAAAGCATAAACAGCCCAAAGGAATTTTCCCTCCTATGGGCTGTTATATCTTGCCCCACTTCTTGGAATACTTCTTTACAACACCCCCAATTTAGGGTAGTATAGAAAAATGTGTGCATAGGAGGTACTTTTATGGAGGGAGCAACCCTTTTATAAAAAGCACTTCAAGAGAAACCGACAATTCTTTCGGACAGACGTTACCTCCACACCCATCCCGGTGTGGGATTTGACTTACAAGATACACAAGACTATGTTGCGCAGCAATTAAGAGATATCGGAATAGAACCAATCCCCTGCGGCAAGGCCGGATTGATTGGACTGATAGGCGGCACCAGACCAGGTAAAGTATTTTTACTTCGGGCAGATATGGATGCACTCCCCATCACAGAGGAAGCCGATGTAGAATTTGCCGCCAAAGACGGGAAAATGCATGCCTGCGGTCATGACACGCACACGGCCATGTTGCTGGAAGCCGCCCGACTACTAAAAGCGCAAGAAAGCAAGTTGCAAGGCACTGTAAAACTTATGTTTCAACCGGCAGAAGAAATTCTGGAAGGTGCTGCAGACATGATACAAGCCGGTGTTTTGGACAATCCCAAGGCGGATGCCGGACTGATGATTCATGTATTGGTGAATATGCCTTTCGAATCAGGAACGGCTATTGTTGCATCAGGTGGTGTCAGCGCACCTGCGGCGGATTATTTTTCCATTGATATTCAGGGAGAAGGCTGCCACGGCTCCATGCCCAACTTAGGCATAGACCCCATCACTGTAGCTGCTCATATTATTCTGGCACTACAGGAAATCCATGCAAGAGAGCTTTCCCCCGCAGACGATGCCGTACTGACTATCGGCTCTATTCAAGCCGGAGACGCCGGCAATGCCATCCCCGATACCGCCAAGTTAAACGGAACCCTTCGGGCCTATGACGAAGAAGTACGGGAACATTTAAAAAGAAGAATGCAGGAAATTACCGAGCATACCGCACAGGCCTTTCATGCTACAGCAACCGTGTCCTTTGGAAGCGGATGCCCAACTTTGGTAAATGACACCGAACTT
The DNA here is from genome assembly GCA_045542555.1 of Acetatifactor sp. GTDB lineage: Bacteria > Bacillota > Clostridia > Lachnospirales > Lachnospiraceae > Acetatifactor. The sequence goes on from JAZQLH010000082.1 coordinate 17,285, forward strand.
TCCGACTGTACACTGCGCTACATCCGCGAGCTGACTGATGCCCACAGAGCATATTCCACTGCAGAGCTTGCCTCCCTGTCCGGTGGCGGTAAAGTAGCCCAAAATGTAGGAAGCGAAGACTTCGCTTATGTAAGTCACAAAATTCCTACCATCATGGTGGCACTGGCTGCCGGGAATTCTGATAAAGGATACACCCATCCCCTGCATCATCCTCAGGTCAAATTTGACGAGGATGCTTTACCGGTGGGTGCTGCCATCTATGCTCATGTAGCCATGCGATGGCTGGAGGAACACAAATAATTTACCCCATATTGTGTCTTTGACATTTACAATATTATTCGAATTACAAATTGTTCACAAAGGAGAAAACATTCATGAGTAACAAAACAAGTACTATCAGCAACACAACTGTCAGCGAAAACACTGTCAAGAAAACCTTCGTTACCAGCACGCTGGGCATCCTGCTTTTGGCATGCCTCTGTTGCCTCCTCTGGGGCAGCGCCACCCCCGCCATCAAAATCGGCTATGAGTGGTTCGGCATTGCCGCAGGAGACGTGGCATCCCGCATTCTTTTTGCAGGTGTGCGCTTTATCCTGGCTGGTGTGCTCACCGCTATCTTTGGCAGCATTATTGCAAAGTCGGATCGTAGCCAT